>JBAVML010000072.1:0-5920 GCA_049690035.1 Chthoniobacteraceae bacterium | reverse complement strand
GGTGAAGGTCGAAGCCTACAAATCGAACGCCTCGGGCGACCCCACGGGCGGCAAACTGATCGACAAGGAATTCTTCGTCTATCGCTATTTCGATGTCACCGACAACAACCACAAGGACGGCACGATCGACTTCGAGAAATCGTTCACCGACGGCTTGGGCAAAGTCTACCAGGAAAAGCCCTACAAAGAGCGGATGCCGGCTTCCGCGAAGCCGACCTATGAAATGGCCTCGAGCGGGTCGCCGATCGGGACGAACTTCGAATTTCACAACACGAACGTCCGTTTCGACCCGATCTCGATTCTCGGCGAGCGCACCGACACGCTGAAAATCAAAACGCCGAAAGGGGACGTGGCCGGCTCGCTCACCACGCGAGGGACAGCGATCGGCACTCAGGATGTGTATTTGCCGAAGTCGGAGTTTAAGGCGTCGATCACGCGGATCGTGGATCAATTCCCGTTGTTCCTTGGCACCGATGCGTTCGTCGGTCTTTTCCCCGCGGACAGCAATGGGAACAACCGGCGCAGCGATGAAGCGGGCTTCGACGCGAAAGTCACGTCGCTTTACAACACGATCGTCAGCAAGATCGAGACGCAGATCTTCGGCGGCGTCAGCGCCGACGCCACAGCGGCGCTCAATATCATCGACGGCACCGGTGCGGCGGGGCAGGTGATCACCTGGACGAACTGGGCCCGCGATGTCGTCGCTTCGATCGCCAATAGCTCGCACGCCGCCGGCCTGACTGGCGCGGGTGTGAATGTCGGCGGGGACAAATTCGCCACCGCGATCATCAGACTCGGCACCATTCCGGCCGGACACACGCTGGAGATCAAGTTTGAGTCCTCCGCCGATAACGTTACCTACGCCCAGATCGACACGCGGACCTTCACCGCGGCGGATTCGAACAAGACGATCGACATCAAGGCGGATGGATTCACGTACCTGCGGGTCAAATCGGTCCAAACCGGGGCGAACCCGATTACCTACGGCGTTGACTTCCAGCGGATCAACCCCGTCACGAGCGGTCGCGGTACGCCGGCGGATGCTTATTGGGCGGACTTTGGCAAGGACACCTTCGCGACCTACAACGGCGCGACTGCCGCCTCGGTTCTCACGGGCGGCTACGCGAAGGTCGAGAACAAGCTCTCCGCCGAGCAGGAGAGCTGGCTTTTCGACGCGATTACCAACCGCAGCGTGGCGGACAATCCCGAGGCACGGCCCGGCACGGTGCGGGAGAATCTCGACCTGATGGTGACTTATATCGGAAACGTCGCGGCAGCGGATCGGGAGGCGAAGCTCACGAACCTCCTCGCGAACGCGCTCTCGCACGAGATCACGCACGATCTCGGGGCAATCCATCTGCGCGATGCCGTGGACGACTACATCCTCGGTGACGTGATGGGCACGAACGGGTCGTCGATTAACGCCGTCGCGCAGTTTGTGACCTTCAAGCCGCTGGTGGAGTATGCGCTCGGACTGCCGGTTACTGACGCCGAAGCGCAGGCGATCTGGGATTACTACAAGACTTACGAGAAACTGGAGACCTACCGGCACAACAATACGGCCGGTCCGGCACCGCAACATACGGTGGAGGAAAACCGGATCGAAGCGGGTGTGCTCCGTCTTTATGATGCACAGCCTGCGATCGGCCTCGCGCCGCATCGCGTGAACGAGATCAATTTCGCGCCCACACTGGCCGATGGCGCGGGCAATCAATCGAAGACGTTCCAAATCTATCTCTTCAACGCCGGCGGCGAGGACCTCACTATCGATAACGTCTCCCTGCTTCGAGGCACCGCGGGCTTCTCCATCGAAAGCATCGGGACGTTGCCGCTCACTCTTGAACATCTTGAGACCGACACGATCGACACGTCGCCGATGACGAAAGTCATCACCGTGCGGTTCGACCCGTCGGTGGTCGGGGAGGCAATGGATGTGCTGCGGATTCGTAGCGACAGCTTCGACGGTGAACTCACGGAAATCCCGCTGACCGGGAGCGCGGTGTCGCCGTTCGCGGATGTGCGGGTGAGCTTTACGAACAACAATCTCGGCGGCCAGATGCTCGGCGCGGGCGCAGTGAACGTGGCCAACATCGGGACGATTGAAAATGTCGGATCAGTGGCTCTCTCGATCTCCAGCCTCGCCGTCTCCCCGCAGTTTGCGATCACCGGCCTGCTCTCGGCGGTGAGTCCGGCCAGCCCGCTGGTCCTGCAGCCAAGCCAGTCGTTCACCTTCGGGATGTCATTCGACCCGAGTGCGCTTGGCTTGCAGCCAGGCACCTTCACCCTCGCCTCGAATGACCCGGACATGCCGCTCTTTTCCCAAGGCGTCGTCGGCACCGGCCTAGTGGATTCCGGTTCGAACCTGCAGTACGGCAACGACTACGTCGCCGTGGAAACGGGCGTCGTCGGTTCTCCGGTATTGCGGCAAAAGAGCGACACGATGGGCAACTGGACCTTCTTCCTGCCCCCGAGCGCCAGCGTCCATCACCTAATCTTCGACCCCGCCAGCGGCCTCATCTCGAGCAGTTACGACATCACCGAGGCGAGTGGGCAAAAGACGCATCTGGGGCTCGGTGATTTCATGGCCAGCACCGCGCCGGATAGCGATGGCGATGGCCTGCCCGACGATATCGAGCTGACCATTGGCACCTCCATCCGCAAGGCTGACACAGACGGCGACGGCATCCGCGACTTCGCGGAACTCGCGCAGGGACTCGACCCGCTCAGCGGCATCGCGGTGCCCACGGGGGTGGTCAGTAGCGTTGGCACTCAAGGCCAGGCGAGGGAAGTAGCAATCGACCTCGCGGCGGATGGCACGCAACGGGTCTATCTCGCGACGGGCTCGCACGGCCTCGCGATCGTCAATGCGACGCGCATCTCAACGCCGGTGCTCCTCGGTGAGCTCGATCTTCCGGGCGAAAACAACAGCATTTCCGTGGACGGAGCGCGCGCGCTCGCCGCTGTCGCGGGTGGGTCTGCGGGATTGCATCTGGTCGATGTTTCCGACCCGGCCAAGCCAAAGTTGATCGAGACAGTTCCATTCCTCAAAGGAGCGCAAAGTGTCGAGCTGTTCGACGGGCTGGCCTACGTCGCGACGGGAGATTCGCTCGCCGTCATCGACCCGGCCACGGGCGAGGAACTCAGCCGCATCGTCGCCGGTCCCGGCAGGATCACCGACCTGGCTCGCGAGGGATCGATGCTTTACACGATCGACGACGCGCACGTGCTGCGCGCGGTCGAGATCGGCGATGGCACTCTCACCCTGCGCGGATCGCTCACCATCCCGAACGCCAATGGCCAGCTCTTCGTCGGAAATGGCATCGCGTATCTCGCGGTCGGGGGAGGCTTCCAGTCCGGCTTCATCACCGCGGACGTGTCGAACCCGGCCGCGCCCACGCTGATCAGCGATCGCGACGATGCGACCCTGCCCGTCTCCGCCATCGTCGCGAACGGCTCGGGCCTCGGTATCACCGTCGGCACGCCTGCCGGGACGCAGACGCATTCGCTCAGCGTCGTCAGCGTCACCGATCCCGCAAATACCGGCGCCTTCATCACGCGCTTCAACCTGCCCGCGGCGCCGTCGAGCGTCGCCCTCAGCGGCGGCGTGGCCTTTGTCGCGGACGGGACGGCTGGCTTGCAGATCGTGAATTTCCTGTCGTTCGACGACAACGGACTGCCACCCGCGGTTACGATCAGCAGCCCGATCGCCGATGCGGATGCGGGGACACCGGGGATCCAGATCCTCGAGGGCGCCTCGATCCCGGTGCGGGTCAATGTGGCCGACGACGTGCAGGTGCAGCGCGTCGATGTGCTCGTGAATGGCAATGTCGTCGCGAGCGATGCGTCGTTCCCGTTCGACTTCACGGTGCCCGCGCCCGCGCTCGCGCCGGGCGTGACCCGCGCGCTGGTGCAAGTGCGCGCGATCGACACCGGTGGCAACGAAGGGCTCTCCAACGTCCTGAGCTACGGCCTGATCGAAGACACCTTCGCGCCGATCGTGGTCACTACGATTCCGCCGGAAGGCGCGTCGATCTTCTTCACCAAGGCGATCACCGTGCGATTCAACGAGCCGCTCGACGTGTCGAAACTCAACGCGGCGGGCGTCCATCTCATCGCGCTCGGGGCGAACGATGCGGTTGGTGGCGGCGACGACACGAATGTCGCGGTGACACTTCAGACGCGCGCGGGCGGCAAGGAACTGACGATCATTCCAGCGGTGCCCTTCGACACCGGAAAGTATCGACTGACGATCGATCCGGCGATCATTTCCGACCGTGGCGGCAACGCGCTCGCCACGCCGCTGACGCTCAACTTCACGGTACGCAGCGCGAGCCTCATCCGTCCTCTCAGCGGGACGCCCGCAATCCTCCGTGCGCCCGCGGCGAACGTCGGCCAGGAGATTGGGTTCAAGGTTGATTGGGATCCCAGCGTCACCCGCGTCAAGTTCCCGACGATCGACGCCAGCGGCAATGTCAGCTCGATCATCCGCACGCCGTCGCGTGTCGATGCCGCGAGCAAGACCGCGTTCTTCATCGTACCGGACAATGCGAACACTGGCGACCTGACGATCTACGGGGCGCCGGCGAACGGCTTCACAGGTTTCGTGAACTGGAATGTGACCGACGGCAGCGTCGATCTCATCGGCCTCGACGCGGCGGGCACGGCGTTCAACGACCGACTGCCTGGCAACGGGCTCTATGTCGATCTCGACGGCAACACCTCGAACGGCGGCAAGCTCGAATCGAAGAAGTTGTTCGACCTGCCGGTGGGTACTTACGAGTTGCGGTTCGATCTCGCGGGCTCGCAGCAGGGTGACTCGAACGATGTCGCCGTCTCGCTCGGCACGGTCTTCAGCGAAACGGTCACGCGCGCGGCGACGGCTGCCTTCACCACCGAAACGCGGACGATCAATGTCACGACCGCGACCAGCGGCCGCCTCCTTTTCGACCAGCTTGGCGCCGACAACAAAGGGGCGCTGCTCGGGCGCGTGCGGTTGGTCAACACCACGACGGGGGCGATCCTGATCGACGACAACTTCGACATGACCAGTGACGACACGCCGCTGCCATTGCAGATCGTGCCGACGCTGGCGGACATCGATGTGGCGATCTTCGGTTCGAACTATCGCGGCCAGACCGTGCGGCTGCGCGGCAGCGGCTTTATCGAAGGCACGAGCACGATCAATTTCGGTACTGCGCAGGTCGTGGATAGCTCGCCCTTCAGCGGGCCGGATGTGTTCTTCGGCTATACGCGGGAGAATGACGGAATGAACGTTGTGGCCCCGGCGGATGCGCAATTCGGTCCGATCACGGTCACCACCGCGGGCGGCACGAGCGCACCGCTGGAGATCTCGCTTACTTCGCTCGTCGCGACGGCGACGCGCGGAACGCCGGCGAACCCGCTCCTGCCAAGCGCCAATCCGGGTCAGGTGATCACGATCAGGGGCATCGGACTCGATGCGACGACCGACGTGGTCTTCCCGACGATCGACAGCGCCGGCAACATGGGCCAGCGCGTGGTGCGGCCGATCGCGGTCAAAGCCGACGGCACCGAGGCGACGTTGGTTGTGCCCGTCGATGCGGCGGGTGCGGGGCTGCTGGGGATCGTCGGCGATCGGAACAATTCATCGATCACGCTGCAGATCGTGCCGTTCATCGAGGATGTCGATTTCATGAGCATCGCGAGCGACGGCAGCAGCGCGGGCGTGCGCTTGAAGGGCAAGGGTTTCGTCGAGGGGAACAACTCGAGTTACACATTCGGAGGTGTGACCGTGACGGACAACGCGGCGGGCGGGCCGGATGTTTATGCCCACTATGTGCATGAAAATGACGGGGTGGATCTGACGTTGCCGACGGGAGGGGACGATTATCATGGGACGGTGACGGTGACGACGGCGGGGGGGACGAGTGCGCCGTTCAGC
>JBAVML010000071.1:0-20482 GCA_049690035.1 Chthoniobacteraceae bacterium | reverse complement strand
CGGGTGACGTGCAACTCGCAGCTGCTGACGGCGGCTATTACGCGCTTGGTGGTGCAAATGGCGCATATGCGGGAAATTCCACCGACGGAGACCCGAACGCGGTTTCGTTCAAAGATGGCCCCATCGTCAGTCGCATCGCTGGCGATGGAACTGTCACCCGCCTCACTGCGGATTTTACTGGCGAGGGGACGACTCCCTCCAGCGGGTTGGTCACCGGTGCGGACGGGAATCTTTATGGTGTGACCCAGCAAGGAGGACGCTGGAATCGCGGAGCCGTTTACCGCTTTGACACCACAACTCGCGCACCGGTGATCATTCACTCCCTGGCAGCGGGAGAAGGCCAGAACCCGACGGGCACGCTCGCCGTCGATCCGGCGGGCAAGCTTTATGGGATCGTCGCTGAACGCACTCCCACGCGGGATCAGGAAGGCGTGCCAACGACGCCTTCGCCCGGCGGCATCTTCGCCTGCACCACAGCGGGCGCCTATTCGCTCCAGGCCACCTTTCCGCTGTCGCCGTTCGACCGGCACGATCGAACTTTGGACGACCGAGACCTCGGCCCCGATTTGGGTGGACGCCTCGCCGTGGGAAGCGATGGCGCGCTTTACGGCACCCGCGAAATCCGCGTCGCGTCTGATTACAAAACAGTCGCGTTTCGCGTGGCCGACAGCACTTACAAGGAAGTTGCCAAGCTTGGAAACTCATTTGCAGTCAGCCAGCCTATTGCAGGTCCGGATGGTGCCCTGTACTTCAGCCACCAGGGAGATTCAGGCGAACTGGTGCGCCTCGCCGCGCCGGGAAAACTGACCAGGAAGAGCGCGCCCAAAGACATTAGATTTGAAGGAGATCGCCTCGTCTTGGGACTCGATGGCCAGCTTTACCATGCCTCTGGTGACGAGCTGGCCTTTTATCGGATCGATCCCTCCAAGCTTGCGATCTCCCCGCTGCGTGGCTTGCGCGAGTTTCACCAAGACGAAGACACCTACCCATATTTCCTCTTCGTCGGGATAATTGAAGGACTCATGCGCGGCCCAGATGGCAAGTTCTACGGTGTGCGCCTGGCGACTGATCACGACACCGGCGGCGACGTCCGGCGTGTCTTCGTGGCTACGACCGAAGGTGGGATTCGCGTGCTTGGCGACCTTCTTACTCCGCCAAATCTTAACCCTGGCGGCTCTTCACGCAGTCGTCCCACTCTCGCACTCGGCCCTGATGGCTTCCTCTACGGCATCGCCGCCAAAGGCGGCGAGCGCGGCGGCGGTTTCATCTACCGCGCGCCCCTTGATGGGGGCAACACCGCTCCCGTTGCGCAGGACGACGTTATCGACACGGGCACGGGATATCTGACGGAAATCAATGTTAGCGCCAATGATCCCGATGCCGATGCCGATGGCGATATCCCCTTCCTCAAATCCTTCACCCAGCCCACCAGTGGCAAAGTGATCAACTTCGGTGCGGGCGGCAGACCAGGTTTTTATTACCAAGCTGGCAAGAGCTTCACCGGCACGGACACCTTCACTTACACCGTCAGTGATGGCTTCGGCGGCACCTCCACCGCCACCGTGACGATCCGCAATCCCTACTTTACTTCCGGCGGCTTCTACAGCGGCGTGCTCACGGCACCGGATGGCACTCCTTACGCCACCATCGCAGGCAAGTTCTCGTCCGGCTTCGGATCTTTCTCGGGGAAGCTGACCATCCTGCCCGGGCATTTCTATTCATCCTCCAAAAAGCAATCCGTCCAACTCTTCGTTGATCCAAAGACTCTCACCGGGGGTGGTTCGTTTGGCCTAACCCCCGAGTTCGCCGAAACCATCACGCTCCTGTCGCCCGGTCTTCTCCAGATCGCCGTGACCGAAGGGGCAGTGACCTATACTGCCACACTGGGTCGGCAAAGCGGCGTGCTGCCACCGAGCATCACGCTCGGTCAGCACACCGTCCTCTTCAATCTGCCGTCCGCCGTGCCGGGAGACGGGTTGCCGGGCGGAATCGGCTGGGCCGCCGGGAAGGTGGCCAAGAAGGGCAAGGTGCGCCTCGCGGGCCAGTTGCCGGATGGCACGAAGTTTAGCTTCGGCGGCACCGTCGCGGAAGACGGGCGCCTTTCCTTCTTCGTCCCGCTTTACGCCAAACCCAAGGGCTACCTCGCCGGGGTGGTCGATTTCAGCACAGCCAAAACCACGCATCAACTCGGCACCCTGCGCTGGGTGAAGCCCAAGCCAGATCACCCCGGCACGCAGCTCTATCCCAACGGCTTCGACACCATGCTCGGAGCCGTCGGCGCACCGTACGCGCCGCCGCTGAAAGGGAAGAGCGCACTCCACGGCGGGACCATCCCGGTCGCCTACACTTTCAGCGCAGGCTACCGTGGCCATGCGGCGTTGCTGGAGAAAGGGCTGACCGTCGATGCGGCGGACAAAACGCTCGTCACCACGCCCGGCGAAGACGCGCTCAAGCTCACGCTCGCACGAACGACGGGCGTCGTTTCCGGCAGCTTCACGAGCCCCAGCGAAGCCGGCGCTCTCCGCAAATTTACCGGCGTCCTCTTCCAGCCCGACGCCACCGCGCACGGCCTCTTCCCCGGTGCCAGCGCCACCGGTTCCGGTCTGTTACACGCCGCTCCCTGAAGCACTCGCCGGGCGCAGTGCTAGGCGGCGCGTGTCGGTTGCGCATTCCCCGTCATCTGGCGCGGCGGGCATTCCTGCGTCTTCTGCGATGTCTTTGTTTGCCGTGGCTTGCCCGAGGGGGCAAACGGCGTTACCTATCCGACCCGCAAATTTATGAACACGCCCCGAGTCACCATCTACGACACCACCCTGCGCGACGGTACGCAAGGGACGGGGATTTCGTTTTCGGTGCTCGATAAGATTCGCGTGGCGGAGAAGCTCGACGACTTCGGGGTGCATTACATCGAAGGCGGCTTTCCGGGCTCCAATCCCAAGGACGCGGAGTTTTTTCGCGAGGTGAAGAAGCGCACGTGGAAGCATGCGAAGATCTCGGCCTTTGGCGCGACGCGGCGCGGCAAGATGAAAGTGGAGGACGATCCGCAGGTGCGCATCCTCCTCGACGCGGAGACGCCGGTCGTGACTATCGTCGGCAAGACGTGGCCGCTGCAGGTGGTCGAGGTGCTCGGAGTGACGCGCGAGGAAAATCTCGCGATGATCGCGGACACGGTCGCTTATTTGAAGAATCACGGACGCGAGGTGCTCTATGACGCGGAGCATTTCTTCGACAGCTACAAGGATGATCCCGCGTATTCGCTGGCGACGCTCAAGGCGGCGCACGGCGCTGGTGCCGATCTGCTGGTGCTGTGCGACACCAACGGTGGCTCGCTGCCGGAGTTCGTCGCCGACGCGACGCGCGCGGTCATCGCGCAGGTGAGCCCGGCGGTCGGCATCCACACGCACAATGACGCGGGACTCGGCGTGGCCAATGCGCTCGCGGCGGTCGCTGCCGGCGCGGTGCAGGTGCAGGGGACGATCAACGGCTACGGCGAGCGCGTCGGCAATTGCGACCTGATCACCGTGGCGGCGAATCTTCAGCTCAAGCTGAATACGCCCGTCGTCGATGACCTGACGCGGCTGCGCGAGCTTTCGCTCTTCGTCGATGAATTGGCCAATGTGCCGCACAACATCCGCGCGCCGTATGTGGGCTCCGCGGCCTTTACCCACAAGGGCGGACAGCATGTCCATGCAGTGCAAAAGCTGGCCAGCAGCTACGAGCACGTCGATCCGTCGCTGGTCGGCAACGAGCGCAACATCACCATCTCCGACATGTCGGGGCAGGCCAATGTGATCGTGAAAACGGAGAAGCTTGGTTTCAAATTTGCCAAAGGCGCGCCAGAGGTGGGGAAGATCCTCGCCGAGGTGAAGCGGTTGGAGAGTGAAGGCTACGAGTTCGAGGCGGCCGAGGGATCGTTTGAAGTCCTCGTGCGGCGCACGCTCGGTCTGGGGCGTCCGCTGTTCGAGCTACAGGAATATCATTGCTCGTTTCGCCGCGCCGGTGGGGGCAAGTGGAACAAGTGCGAAGCCACCGTGAAGCTGAGCGTCGATGGGACGGCGGAATACACCGTGGCCGAGGGCGACGGACCGGTAAACGCGCTCGATGCTGCGCTCCGCAAGGCGCTGCGGCCCTTCTATCCGGCGATCGATACCATCGAGCTGGACGACTACAAAGTCCGCATCATCAACGGCCAGCAGGGCACCGCCGCGCGCACCCGCGTGCTCATCGATTCCAACGACGGCCAGACGAGCTGGGGCACGGTGGGCGTGTCCGACAACATCATCGAGGCAAGCTGGCTCGCGCTGGTGGACAGCTTTGAGTTCAAACTCGGCCGCAGCCGGATTTCGTAAACGCGCGGGCCGCTACTCGTAGCCGAGGACTTTCATATCCTCGAAGCGGTTCACACGAAAAAGCGTCCGTCGTGGCGCCTGCTTGCGCGAGTCCGGCTGGACCGGAGTGGGCGCGCGAGTGCTGCTCGGACCGGCGGCGATCGCTTTTGGGGTCGGCTTCGGCGTGACTTTCGTTGATTTCGTGGACGTGGCGCTGATGCGGGTCGAACTGGCGTAGCTCGGCGCGGACGAAACGTAAACCCGGCGCAGCGGGCTGCTCGACGAAGTCCCGCCCACGACCGTGCCATTGGCCATTGCCTGGGAAATGGTTTGGGTCGGCGTGTAAACCTTCGTGCTGGCGATCACCGGCGGCGGGGAACCGGGGTAGGTGTTGATCGGCACCGAGACGATCCGACCGTCGCCGCTGCAGGTGCGATGCGCGGCTACGAACTCCGTCGGGCTCCAATAGACCGACCAATCGCGCGGAAAGCTGCTGCGATACATGCCGACGTTGATGTTCTTGCGCATCTCGAAGTGAAGGTGCGCGGGATACATGCCGCGGTTGCTGCCCATGCGGGCGATTTGCTGGCCGCGCTGGATCCTCTGGCCGACTCGGACGGTGAAATCAAGGAGGTGACCGTAGAGCGAATCGACATACTTGGTGTCGCCGTTCTCGAGGTAAGCGCTGCGGATGATGACCACATTTCCCCACCCGAGCCGATAGTCCTCCGCGAACGTGACGATGCCATTTGCCGCCGAATAGATCGGATCGCCGAGGTCGGTGTCGCCGCCACTGGTTCCGTTCCAATCTTCACCAAGATGTCCATTCGGACGCACACCGCGGGCCTTGTAATAGCTCTTGCCGTTCTTTCCCACGGGAAGATCAAAGCCGTCCGCGAGTGGAACATCGGCCATTTCGAGCGCCGAGGCCGCTCGAGTGAGCCCGAGGAGCAGAATGAGGCAAAGGAGCGTCCGGAGCATAAAAGGGACACGACCCTATGGGCCGCCGGGCGGTATGGCAACTCCAGCCTGTGCTGAATCTCAGGATGCAGCGAAGCCGTAAATTACGACGAACAGGACGACGGCGAGCGCGATGCGATAAATTCCAAAGCCGACAAAGGTGTGCGTCTGCACGTAGCGAAGCAGCCAACTCACCGCGAAGATCGACGAAACCGCGGCGACGAGCGTGGCCACCATCAACGGTCCCCAGAGGATCACCTCATGGGCCTTGAGGGCGTCGAGCATTGTCTTGGCGCCCGCGGCGCAGAGTGTCGGCACGCCGAGGAGGAAGGAAAACTCCGTCGCCGGACGACGGCCAAGGCCGAGGGCGAGGGCAAAGATGATCGTCGCGCCGGATCGCGAGGTGCCGGGGAAGGCCACGGCGACGAGTTGCGCCAGCCCAAACACGATGGCGAGCGTCCAGGTGATCTCCGTGCCCATCGGCCGACCGCGGATCCATCCTTCCACCGCCAGAAAAGCGACTCCTCCGAACAGCAGCGCGAGTGCGATGGGTAACGCGGAGTGCGGCAGGGTGAGGCCCAGTTTTTTCATCACGAGCGCACCGGCGACCGTGATGCAAAACGAGACGACCATCTTGAGAAAGTAGTCGCGGGTCCCCGGCTCCTGCCAGCGTTTGAGCGTCGCAAGCCGGTCTGCAAAGAGCGGCAGCGCAGCGAGCACCGCACCGCACTGGATCACGGCGTTGAAGACCTCGGTGCCGAAAAACGTGTCGGGGAGCGCCTGCCCGCCGAGCGTCAAGAACTGCTCCGTGAGCAGCAGGTGTCCCGTGGACGAGACCGGAATGAATTCCGTTATTCCTTCGACGAGACCGAGAATAACGGCGATGAGCCAGATGGACATGGGAGAATGAAGGCGTCGCGGAACGGACAGTTTTCAGGCAAACGGGATGGCGGCCTTCGCGACCACTGCTCTCTGCCTGCGTCCGGCTCCGATCTGTTTAGATCGCGCTGTCCCCGCGCTCTTCGGTGCGGATGCGGATCGCGTCTTCGATCGGCGTCACGAAGACCTTGCCGTCGCCGATCTTGCCCGTCTTCGCGGCCTGCACGATGGCTTCCACGGCTTTGGCGACGCGATCGTCGGCGACCACGATTTCGAATTTCACCTTGGGCAGAAAGTCCACCGTGTATTCGCTGCCGCGATAAATTTCCGTGTGGCCCTTTTGCCGGCCGAATCCTTTGACCTCGCTGACGGTCATCCCTTCGATGCCGATTTCGGACAGGGCTTCTTTCACGTCCTCCATCTTGAATGGCTTAATGATCGCCTCGATTTTTTTCATATAGGTCACCCTTTGCTAACGGGTGGAATAAAATTGGCAAGCCTCCGCTGATGCGCGGGCAAAAATGGGGGCGGAGCGCGGAAAACGCCTTGTCTACGGCCGGCGGAGTGGGGAATGGTCGCGCGTATGTTGCACTTGGCCTCATGGATTCGCGAATGTGATGAAGAACCCTTTGACCGCTTCTTTGTCCGACACCCCGGGGTGCGGGTGAGCAATGCGCGGCTCGCCCCCGTCGATCTCGCGACGACCCACGGGTTGCTCGTCACGGGCGGCCCAGATATCGCGGCGGAGTTTCTTCAGCAGCCGATCGAAGATCCGTCGGTGATCCGCGATCCTGGGCCGGATCGCGATGCGTGGGAATTTTCCGCCCTGCGCGATGCCCTCAACCGCGGCCTGCCGATCCTCTGCGTCTGCAAGGGGATGCAAGTGCTCAACGTCGCGCTCGGCGGGACGCTGCATCTCGATATCCGCGGTCACGACCTGCCCGAGATGAAGCTGAACAATGTCCAGCCGCTGCGCTACGACACGGCGGCGCGGCACCGCTTTGAATTGGTCAATAGTTCGCATCACCAGGCGCTCGATCGCGTCGCCGACCAACTCGCCGTCGAGGCCTGGCACGCCGGCGACGAGGTGATCGAGCAGGTGAAAATCCGAGATTATCCTTGGGGCGTGGGCGTCCAGTATCACCCGGAGCGCGATTTGATTTACGCACCGCTCTTCGACGACTTCCTGACGCAACTCAAAACATGACCACGCCCGAACCGCAGCTCGATCTCACCATCCGCTGCGGTCTCGACTTTATCTACGAAGCCACGGCGCCGACGCCGATCGTCCTCCTGATCAAGCCGCGCATCGATCGCTGGCAGCACATCGAGCGCGAGCAGTTCACCTTCGAGCCCCACTTTCCCCTCGAAGAACACGAGGATGAGCATGGCAATATGATTCACCGCATGGTGCTGCCCGCCGGGCAGACCCGCGTGCGGCACGATGCCTTCGTCGCGGTCGCCTCGGTGCCTGAAAACTACGGCGCGGTGGATGAACCGATCCCGGTTGAGGAACTGCCGATTCATTTCCTCCGCTACGTGCTGCCGAGCCGTTACTGCGATTCCGACAAGCTGCGCGACTTCGCTTTCGAGCGCTTTGGCAGCGTCCCGCACGGACTCCAGCGCGTGCAGGCGATCTGCGATTGGGTGCATGAGAATATCGAATATCGCTTCGGTTCGGGCAGTCCGTTGACTTCGGCGCACGATGTCATTTCGCAAGGCTTCGGAGTGTGCCGCGACTTCGCGCACACGGCGGTCGCGCTCTGTCGCACCTTCAATATCCCGGCGCGCTACGTCACGGGATACGTGCCGGACGTGGCCGTGGAAGATCCCGGCACGCCGATGGATTTCCACGCTTACTTCGAAGTGTTCGTCGGTGGGCGCTGGCAGACTTACGATGCGCGTTTCAATGTGCCGCGCATCGGCCGCGTCAAGATCGCCTGCGGGCTCGATGCGGTGGACGGCGCCTTCTCCACACTCTACGGCGCGGCGACGCTGGCTAAGTTCGATGTGTGGGCCTACCAGGTCGATCCGCAGGAGGTGGACCTCGGTGATCCGATCGACCTGACGAAGCGTCTCTGCGGAACGACCGAGTTGCGCTTCCCACCGCGCGCCTAGAGCTTCAGCCGCGGCTCTTCGCCGAGAAGTTCCTCCAGCGTTGCCCAGCCGTTTTCATCGAGCGCCTGGAAGGCGTGCAGATACACCACGACCACGCCGGGATCGTGCTTGGTCATCACATCATCGACGACCGTTTTCAGCTTCGCCTTTTCCGGCGCCGTGGGCAGCTCCTCGATCGTACCATTTTCATCGTGCGCGATGCCCAGCCCATCGAGGAAATCGCAGAGCAATTTTGCGTGTGCGCCGACCAGCCAGATTTGCAGCAGGTGCGCCGCGACGCCGTCGTTGATCTTTTTTCCCAGCACCTCGCGCATCCACTCGTGACGCTCGGCGCGCGGCTTCCGCTCCACGAAGATCGCGCGCAGTTTCCGCTGCTTGCACAGCGTCTCGATCGTCGCCTTGTAGAGCGGCTTTTCCTTTTCAAAGAGGAAGCCGAAAAGCTGCTCGGAGATTGGCGCGGGGAGGTGTGCAAAAATTTCGTGGGGCTGATACATGGCGAATGGAGCGTGGAGGGTAGGCGACCCACGCACGATTGACCAAGGAGAATGACGGGATGGCGTCTTCAGCGGCAACTCCGCCGCCGCCGGGCGAAGCCGAGCAGGCCGAGTGCCCCCGCCAGCAGCGCGCTGGTCGATGGCTCGGGGATGGCTTGGAGGACGAGGTCGTTGCCGGTGCCGCCGGCGTAGTTCAAGACATACTGCGTGGCGCCGAGGGTGAACGGCGTGAGCGGGTCGATGGCATCGCCCGCGCTGGTGAAGCGGAAGGATCCCGTGGTGATGGCATCGGTGCCGTCGTTGTCGATCAGCGTCCATGACTCGCCGGGCGTGGGGACGTAGCCGCCGAGCAGGCTGAGCGTGAGCGCAGTGTTCGCGGTGAGGCTCACGCCGCCGGTGACGTTCAGCTTGTCGGCGGAGGTGGCGGTGGCGAGCTCCAGGGCGAAGGTGCCCCCGGCGAACGTGATGTCGCCGACATTGAGAGTGCCAGCGCCGGCCGCGCCCGGGGCGAGAAAGCCCCCCGTCGTCCGCAGCGCGCCGATGATTCCTTTGCCGCTGAGTGTGCCGGCATTGATGATCGTGAGGGTGCTCGCGGCGATGCTGCCGGAGATGCGCAACTCGCCACCATTGATGGTGGTCTCGCCGTCGTAAGGGTTGGTGTTGTTCAAGACGAGGAGGCCGGGGCCGGTTTTAGTGAGGCCGTAGTTGATCAGCGTCTGGCTGCTGGAGATCACGCCGCTGAGCGTAGTGGTGCCGGTGTTGGTCACGTTGATCTCGCGGGTCGCATTGGCCAACGAGACGTTGCCGCTGAAGGTGAGATCCTGCGCGCCGCTGACGAACATCGGGCCGTTGAGCGTTAGGTTGTTCGCCAACGCGAGCGGGCTGCCGGTGACGTTCTGGATCGCGCCGCCGTTCAGTTGCAGCGCAGTGGTCGCGGGCAAGGCGGACGCATTCCCGATGGCCAGGGTGCCGGCCGTGAGCGCGACGGCGCCGGTGAAGGAATTCGCCGCGCCGAGGGTGAGCGTGCCGGCGCCGAGCTTGGTCAGGCCGCCGGCGCCGCCGATCGGGCCATTAAGCGCGACATCGCCGGGGCCGCCGACGGTGAGGGTGGTCGGGGCGGCGAGGGGATTTGCGATCGTATTGCCCGTGCCGGTGACGAGCAGGCTGCCGGCGGTGAGGGTGAGCGTCCCCGCGCCGGTGACGCTGGCGGCGTTGCTCAGCCACAGGGTGTTCGCGGTCGTAGAATTGGCGAGCGCGAGGGTGCTCGCGTCGGCTTTCACGTTGTCGGTCACGATCGTGCCGTTGATCAGCGTGGCGGTGTATTCAGTCGTGGGATTCAGCAGTCGGACGCCTTTGTCGAAATCATAGGTGACGAGGTGCGTGCCGAGGCCGGTGGCGTTGAGATCGCCGAAGCCGCCGCGGATCACGCTCACGCTCGGGCTACCCGCCGGAGCGGCGCCGCCGGTGAGGAAAGTGGCCCCCGCCAGGCCGGTCTGCTGGAGCACAGCGGTCTCGACCATGATGACATTCGCGCTGTTCGCGGTGCCGGGCGCGTTCACGCCGAGATTCGGGCCGCGCCAGAGGCTGGCGGTCGTGCCACCCACGCTCAGCGCGGTGCCTGTGCCGCCGGCAAAGCGCAGGATGGCCGCCTGCCCGCTCCCGGGGGCGACGGTGACGGTCGCGACACCCTGTCCGATCAACGAGAGGTTGCCGATCACCTCCTCGGTGGTCACGGCGCTGTTGCCGAGGAGCTTCAGTTCGCCGCCAGAGAGATTGATCTGCGAGTCGAGGTCGGCGAGGCGATCGGGGAAATGGACGCCGGTGTCGTCGAGGGTGAGCGCCGCGCCGGGGTTCACGGTGCGCGCGCTGGCGCTGGCCGCGAGCGAGCCGCGATCGCGCAGCCGGACCTCGCCAGCGTTTACCGTGATGCCCCCAAAAAACGGCATCGCCTCGGTGAGGATCAACGCGCCGGTGCCGTTCTTGGTGAACGCGCCCGTGCCGATGAACTGCCCGCTCCACGTGGCGTCGAAGCCATTGGTCTGCAGAGCGCTGCCGTTGGAGGCGTGAATGAGGCGGCTGGTGATCCACGGTCCGCGCAGGACGATGTTTTGATTCGGGGTCGTGCCCATAATCAGTTCGCCGCCATTGCCAAAGGCGGAGTCGCCGTTGATGTAAAGGTGGCTATTGATCCACCTCGTCACGCCGGTGTAGGTGTTCGCGGCGTTGATCTCGAAGACGGCGTCGATCGTGTCGTAAGCGATCCCGCCTGCGCCGGAGATCGCGCCGTTGAGCTGCCAGCGGTTATTGGGCACGCCCGTCAGGCCGCCGAAACTCGTCGTCTCGATCGGGCGGCTGAAGGCCAGCGGGGTCAGGGCCGGTCCCGCGTAGGTGAGGTCGGCCGAAAAATTCCCAGCCCTGTCGCCGAAGCGCACGACGCCGCCCGGGGCGCCGAGCTGATTGTCGTTGTTAAAACTCACCGTGGCTTCGTTGATAGTCAGGCCACCGGTGAAGGTGTTCGTGCCCCTCAGCTGGAGCGTGCCCGTGCCGTATTTCGTCACGCCGCCGCTGGTGGTGAGGTTGTAGTTCAGCGTGGTGGGGGCGGTACTGTTGTAGATCACCAGCTCGCGGGTGTTGCCGTTGCCGGTCAGCAGCGCGTTCGTATTTACGCCGAGCGTGACGGTGGCCGGGATGGCGAGCGCGCCGCTGGTCAGCGTGAGATCGAACGGGCCGTTCACGGTGCCGCCGGTCACGAACAGCGAGTTCACCGTGCGCGGAGCGGTGAGCCCGAAGGAGGTGGAAATGATGCTGTTCACCGTCGCGCTGCTCGGTGAGTCGAGCGCGTTAGGCTCGTATTCGCCCTGGGCCAGCGGGCGCAGGCCATCCGCGCCGTAGGTGAGAAAGCTGCTGCCCGTGCTGCTGAAGGCCCACGGCAGGATGCTCTGCGTGGTGCTGCCCACCGCACCGCCCCCGCCGATCAAGGCGCCCGCCGGAGCCGCGCCTTCGATCTGCGTGGTGAAAATGCGCGCATTACCGATCGGCGATGGCGCGAGGCCGAGATTCGTCGCGCTGACCGTCAGCGTGCCCCGCGCGGCGCTGCGGGTGAGATTCGCGATCGTTACCGTGCTCGGTGCCGTCGCGCCATTGGTGATGGTGAGCGTGCCGGCGCCGGCCAGCGTCACCGGACCGAGGTTGTGATTGGCCGGCGTGTTCGCATTTTCCGTGAAGGTAATGCCGCCCGCGAGGGTGATGGGCACGGTGGTACCGAGGCGGTTGGCGATGTAGCCACCGGCGGCCGCGTTGTCGTCGGCATTGTTGAACTGCAGCGTGCCGCCGCGGATTTCCACCGCCGCGCTGGCCAGCGTGCCGGCTCCGGCGAGCTGGAATGTGCCGCCGCGAATCACCGTGCTGCCGGTGTAGGCGAGCGGCTGGGTGAAGGCGCTCGTAAGGGTGGAGTTGAACGCCTTGGTCAGGCCCCCGCCCCCGGTGATCGAGCCAGTAAAATCCCCGCCCAACGAGTAAAGCGTCAGCCGGTTTCCGCCCAGAGCCACCGTGCCATCCACGGACTGCGAGAAGGTCGTCGGCGTCGTCGAGAGGGCGAAGCTCCTCAGGAAACTGATCGTGCGGTCGCTTCCACCGAGGTCGAAGGTGGCCCCGGGTGCCACCGCCACGCTGGCGCCGAGCGGGTTGAGCGAGGCATTCGCCGCGCCCAGCCGCAACGTGCCTTCCGAGACCGAGACGGTGAGACCGCCGAGCAAGCGCCCGTTCAGAATCAGCGTCCCATCCCCGCGTTTCATCAGCGCGGACGAGGATCCCCCGGGCAGAATGCTGTTCACCGTGAGCGTGGTCGCCGCGCCGGGCGTTTGGAAAATGTAGGCATCGTTCGCGCCGGTGGCCCGCGTGGTCAGGCTCGGCACGTCGATGGTCGCATTGCCCGTCGCGAGCACGGTGCTCTGCCCGAGCAGCAGCGTTCCTGTGCCGCCGAGGTTGGCGCCCGCGCCGAGCTTCAGCGCGGTAATCGCGGTGGTCTGGTTCACCGCGGCCTCGCCGGTGAGGGCCACGTTCGGGGCGCGGTTGAGGTCGAAATTGCCGCTCGGGATCGTGGCCGTGTATTCCCCCGCGGTGAGGAGACGAAAGCCCACGTCCGCGCCATAGGTCACCAAGTCCGTGCCGATGCCGGTGGCGCTGCTGTCGCCGATGAAGCCGGGCAGAATGTTGACGAAGGGCGTCCCTTTCGCGCCGCCGGCCCCGCCGAGTTGCACCCCGCCGCTTCCGAGATCGGTCACAAACCAATTGGTGCTCGTGGCGCCTGGAGTCGCGCCGAGATTCGTTCCGCGAATCAATCCGCCGGAAGTTGCTTCGGTCCGGTTGAGCAGCCCGCTGGTCAGCGTGGTCCCGCCGCCCGCGAGCGTGATCGTTCCGGTGGCCACGTTGAGTTGATTGATCCGCTCGCTGGTGCCGCTGGCATTCCCGATGAGGCGGAACTCTCCGCCGACCATTCTCAGCATGCCGCTCCCCGCGTTGCCCGTGCCAAAGGGCGTGTCCCACACGTCCGGCAAGCGGTTGTTGTTATTCGCCGCGCTGTTATCCAGGACCAGCGCCGAGCCGGGATTCAGGAAGAGGGAAAAGCCCGGGTAGAAACCCGTGGTCCCGGTGCTGTTGAGGACACTACCGTTTGCGCCGCTCAGGCGCAGGGTGCCGCCGAAGAGCTGCGTCGGCCCGGTGTACATTTCCGTCGCGGTGAGATTCAGCTCGCCCGCGCCGAATTTATAGAGCCCGCGGATGCTGGTGTTGCGCGCGTCGAGGATCGTTCCGCTCAGCGTCACGTTGTTCCCATTCGTGTCGAAGCCGAAGCCGATCCCGTTGTTCGTGCTGTTCGTGATGAAGTCCTGCGTCAGCGTCATTGGCGCATCGAAGCGCAGCGTCTGCCCGCCGCTCGTGCTCAGGCTGGTGCCGAAGATCACGCGCGAGTTCGTCCCGAGCGCCGCCGGGCCATCGATGGCCAGCGCGCCGCCGCTGATGATCGTCGCGCCGCTGTTTGTGTTCGTGCCCGTGAGCTTCAGCACGCCGGTGCCATCCTTGAGGATGCCGCCATTTCCACTCACGCTGCTGGCGGGAAGGGTGAGCGTCGTGCCGCTGACCACATGGAAGCCCGCGCTCGCGCCGAGCCCCGCCGCCGCGCCGCCCGCGGCCTTCACGGTGAAGCCGGTGAGCGTCGTATCGCCGCCGCGGTATTTCAGAAAGCCGCCGCCGATCACGAGGCTCGTGCTGCCGCCGAGCGCTGCCTTGTCGTCAATGACGAGCGAGCCGGCATTGATCGTCGTCTGGCCCGTGTAGGCGTTGGCCGGGTTCGTGAGGTAAAGCGCCGCCGCGCCGGATTTCGTGAGCCCGCCGGTGGTGCTCACCTTCGCGCCGAGGGCGAGGTCTGCGGTGCCCGAGCCACCCGCGGTGAAGACGTTCAACTCGCGGGTGTTGCCCGCGCCGGTCAGGAGTTCGGCGGTCTGGATGCCGAGCGCCACGCCCGCGGTGCCGGCGGCGTTTCCGGTCCAGACGGTCGCCGAATTGCTCAGCACCGCGCCGCTCGTCACGGTCAGCTTCTGCGCCGCGACGCTTTCGATGCGAGTGCTGCTCGGGTTGCTGCTGATGTTCAGCGAATTGATCACCTGATCCGCGGCGAGCGAGCTGGTGGTCTGGATCGCGTCGGCCATGCGTACGTTTTCGGTCGCGCCGGCGGTGAGCAGATTCGCCTGCACCTCGGTGTTCGCTGTGAGCGCACGGACGCCGTTCGCTCCATAGGTCACAAAGTCGCGTCCCCCGTCGGCCGTGGCCGCGCCGCTGATCGCGTAGGGCAGGATGCTGATCGTCTTCGTGCCACCGGCCCCGCCGCCGCCGATGAGTTCGGAGCCGGGCAGATTGCCGAAAGTGAGATTCGGCACCGTGGTCGAAGCCGCGGTGGTGCCGTGCAGTCCGCTTTGGGAGCGGAAGAGGAACGTCCCGCGATCGAGGCGCGTGAGGCCATTGGTGGCGTCGGCAAAGTTCAGCGTCCCGCCCGTAATCATCGTGATGGTCGTCTGCCCGGCGCCGCGCAGTGAGCCCACGGTCTCGGTGCTCAGCGTGGAAAATCCGGCGTAGGAAATCTCGCCCGAGTTGCTGTGAATGATCTGCGCGTCGCCGAGGCGCGAGGCGACGTTCGTGCCGCTGTTGTCGATCGCGAAGCGCGACCCCGCATTTGCCGTCGTGCCCCAGCCGCCGAGCGTGAAGACGCTCTGCCCGGGCAGCGTGCCAGTGGTGCTGAACGCCGCATTTCCCGAGAGAAGATGGAAGCCGCCGCCGAAGGTGTGCGTATTCGAGGTGATGGTGAGCACATTGGTCCCGACTTTCGTCACCGCAGCGTTCGCGTCGCCCGTGATGCTGCCGGCCCAGTTCATCGCCGCGTTGTTGAAGCCCGTGGTCAGCGCGCCGCCCGTTCCGAGCGCAACGGTATTCCCGGTAGCGAAGCCCGTGCCCGCGCCGAGCGTGCCGAGATCCCGCGTGAGCCCGCTGAGGTCGAAGGTGGAAGCCGCCGCGGCGGAAAGGTTCACCGTGGCACCGCGGAGCTGGCCGGTACTGGTGAGCGTCAGATTGCCTCCAGCCGCAGTGCCGTTGCCGACCGTCAGCGTGCCGAAGAACGACGAGTTGTTCTCCGAGACGGCGAGCCCGCCAACGGAGGTTTTCGTGATCGTGTTCGTGCCAACGATCGGCCCGGAGAGCTCGAGCCTCGCGGTCGAGCCCGCATCCACCGTGCTGTTTGCAGTGACGAAGATGGTACGGTTCAGCGTCTGCGTGCCGCTGCTCGCTATGTCACGCAGCGTGCCGCCATTGAGCCGGATGCGACTACCGCTTGCGCCGAGTTGGTTGGAGTTCGAGAAACCCAGCGTGCCGACGCTAATCTGCGTGTCGCCGAGGTAGGTGTTCGCCGCAACGCCGACGAGAGCAAAGGTATTGCTGCCGCTCTTGTTGAATCCACCCGCGCCGCTGATTGCGCCGTTGAAGTCGATCGGCCCATTGGCCGAAAGCCCATTGACCAGCGTCTGCACAACCGCGGAGCCGCTGAGGATCGGCTGCGGCGTCGCGCCGAGGGTGATCGCGCGATTGGAGGCGAGCCCTGCGCCCGTGTAGTTCAAGATACCGCCATTCACGACGAAGCCATTGGCCGCATTGCCGAAAGGATTATCCGAGCTGAAGGTCAGCGTGCCGCCGCGGACTTCCACGCCGCCGGTGAAGGTGCTCGCAGCCTGGCTGTTCAGCACGAGCGTGCCGGTGCCCATTTTCACGAGCTTGCCAAAGCCGCTGATCACACCCGCGGTGCCGCCGAAGCTTCCACTGTCCACCCGCAGATCCACCGGCGCGCCGAACGTGCTGCCGAGCTGGACGGTGTGCGTCGGCGTGAAAGTGCCGCCGCTGGTATTCAACGCGACTACGCTGCGCCACGGCGTGCTGCTGCCGTCGGTCGGATCGATGTCCGTCGCGCCGCTCAGGTCCAGCACGTAGGTTCCGGCGGGCGCCAGATTGTTGCCGAAAGTCACGGACGCCGAGTTCAGCGCGCCAGTGCCGGAGATGGCCAGGGTGCCGCCTACCGCGGAGGGGCTGCCCAGCGTGATCGTGCCGCTGAAGCTGCTGTCATTGCCCGTGATGCTCAGCGTGCCCGAGCCGGTTTTCGTGACCACCACACTGCTTCCGACGATCGGGCCGGAGAGGGTCACCGGATTCGCGCCCGTATTGATCCCCACGGCAAAGCTAAACGAGAGATGCCGCGCCGAGGTCCACGCGCCATTCACCTTCAAGTTCGCGTTGTTGATCGAAAGAAAGCCGCTCGCCGGGTCCGCGCTGCTGCCGAAGGCCCCGTCATTGTTGATCGCCACCGTGCCCGTGCCGCTGAGAAAGGTCGGCCCCGTGTAGGTATTCGTCCCGCCGATCTGGATGGTGCTCGAAGTGGCGGCGGTATAATTCACGCCGCCGGTGCCGGAGATGGTTGAGTTCAGCGCCAGCGTTCCGCCGCCGGCGGTGGTGGTGATGCCCGCCGCCCCGCCATTGAGGACGATGGGCGTGGCCAGCGTCTGCGTCCCCGAGGTGTGGGTGAAAGCGAGGCCCGCTCGCGACGCGGACTGCGACTGGCCATTCACCGTGATGCCCGAAGGCGTGCCCAGCCGGCTCACCTGATCCACGCGAATCTCGCCGCCATTGATCGTGATCGGGCCGGTCAGCGTCGGATCGACGGTCGCGATGGTCAGGTCGCCGTGCCCGCTCTTGGTCAGCGAGGCGGCGGTGAAGCCCCCCGAGAGCTTGAGGCTATTCGCCGTGCCCGCGAGCGCATCGACCACGCTCACGACCGCCTCGCCCGCGCCGGCCGGACCGAAGAGCACCGGATTCGAAATCTCCGCCGCCACCACATTTGAAGCCAGTGCGCCGCTGGTGATCGTCAGCGCATTCGCCCCGCCGGCGAGCGTCTGGCCGGTGTTGGCGAAATAGACCGCGTTCACCGTCGTCGGCGCGGTGTGGCTGGTGATCGTGCCGGTGACGCGCAGGTTTTCCGTTGCCCCGACGAGGTTGAATTTGTTGGTGATGTTGTACTCCGTCGCCGCGTCGAGGAGCCGCACGCCATTCGTTTCGTAGGTGACGAAACCCGTGCCGCCCGCGTAGAGATTTCCTGAGTTCGCCCCATCGCCCAGCGCCCACGGCAGGATGCTCGTAGTCGTGGGGCCCGCCGCGCCACTACCGCCCACCAGCGCGCCGGTCGGAGCGGCGCCGTTGATTTTGGAAAGGATCACATTCGCCTGCGCCGCCGCGAGTCCCGGAGCGACCGCCGCGGAGCCGAGCTTCTGCCCCTCGAAGAGCACCGTCGTGCCCGCACTGCGGACCAGGTTTCCCACCGTCAGCTCCGTGGCCGCGCCCGCCGTACCAGTGCCCGCGCCGTTCGTCAACGCGGCGAGCGTGGTAAGACCGCCCGCGTTCACCGTGCCGACACTCTGCCGCGCGATCCCCGTGTGGCCTACGACCTGGAGGAAGCCGCCCTGCACGCCGATCGCCGTGCCCGCCGCGACCCGCGAGTTGGTCACCGAGGCCCCGCCGTCATGGCGCAGATTCAGCACCGCCCCATCGCGGATCGTGATGCCCGAAGTGCCAAGGATCGACCCCACCGCGCCCGAGATGCTCAGCCCGCCCGCGCCATCCACGGGAGCCGCGGCGACATTCCCGGCACCGACCGTCGTCGCGCCGGTGTAGGTATCCATCCCGGTGAGCACGAGCGTGGAATTGCTCGCCACCGCGCCGGGTCGCATCGTCACGCCGCCCGCCCCGCTGAGCGTGCCCGCGAGAGTGAGCGAGCCGTTGAGCGTGCTGACGTTCAGCGTGCTATTAAGCGTGACGTTGTTGGCCACCGCCAGGACCACGCCGGAACGCAAGGTGCCGCCATTGACGGTCAACGTATTCCCGCGATCACCCAGCGCCCGCGCGTTGTTCAGCGCCAGCGCCCCGGTATTCAGCACGACACCGCCGGCGAAGGTATTCGCGCCGCCCAAAACCGTGATGCCCGTGACGGAGTTGCCCGCATCGGTGGCGATGACGAGCGGTGCTCCGGCCGCGGTGTTCGAGGCCACGACTCCCGAGATATTCACCCCGCTCGCACCCGCGCCGTCGAAGGTCAGCGACGTGAGCCCCTGCCCCAGCACCACCCCCGCGGAGAGTGAGGTCGCGGCTCCCGAGCCGAGGAGATTGATCGTCCCCGCGCCGCCCGTGAACGCGTAGCCGCCGCCGAGCGAGGCAGAAAGCGTAAGCGCCGCCGTGCCGAACGTCGAAAGGTTGAGCGTCTTGAGCGTGAGGTTCAGGTCGTTCGCCGCCGTGACCGCGCCGGTACCGTAGGTGAGAAAGTTCAGCTCCAGCGCCGCATTCGAAGCCGGCAACGGCCCTGCGCCGAGATTCCAGACGAGCGGATTGGTGAAGTTGCCAGTCGCCGCCGGCGAGGTATAAGTCTGCGCGGGCGAGGAAGCCGACCAGAGCAGCAGCGCCGCGATGCTCCCCGCGAGCGGGGTGATGCGGCCGCGGGACGGACGAGCGGGACGGCAGACTTTGGGCGCGAGAGACATGGCGAGATCAGAAAGCCTCGGGGCAGGCCGGGATTTCTATCGGAAGCGTGGCGCTTTACCACCGGTTAAATCCGCGTTCCGGCGAACTTGGAGTTTCCGCACTTTGCGGCGAAGGTGCGGCCCGCCGATGTCCGACACCCGCCAGCCGATCCACTCCCTCACCCTCGCCGAAATCGAGGCGCGGCTGCTTGCGGCCGGACAGCCGAAGTATCGCGCCGGCCAGGTCGCGCAGTGGCTTTACGAGAAGCGCGCGCGGTCCTTTGCGGAAATGAGCAATCTGCCCGCGGCGCTGCGCACGCAGCTCGGGGAAGAGTTTCTTTTTCAAGAGCTGGAGCAGGTGCGCGTGCTCGGGTCGGCGGATACGACGCGCAAGTATCTCTTCCGCCTCGCGGACGGCGCGCTGATCGAGAGCGTGCTGATCCCGGCCTCGCCCGCGCTTTATGGCGAAGCCAGCGACCGCCGGACGATCTGCATCTCCACGCAGGTCGGCTGCGCGTATGGGTGCAAATTCTGCGCAAGCGGGCTGGACGGATTCAGCCGGAATCTCGGCGCGCACGAGATCGTGGGGCAATTTCTCCGCGTGGAGGAGCTGAGTGGGGAGAAGATCAATAACATCGTGTTCATGGGCATGGGAGAGCCGCTGGCAAACTTTGCCAACGTGATGAAGGCGATCGGCATCATCAATGCGCCCTGGGGCATCGGCCTCGGCGCGCGGCACATCACGCTTTCCACGAGCGGCCTCGCCCCGCAGATCCGCGAGCTAGCGGACCAGCCCTTGCAAGTGCGCCTCGCCATTTCCCTCCACGGCGCCACCGACGAAGTGCGCCAGCAAATCATGCCGGTGAACCGCAAATACCCGCTCGAGGTTCTGCTCGACGCGTGCGCCTACTACACGAGCAGGAAGAAGCAGTTCCTCACATTCGAATACATCCTCATCGAAAACGTGAACGACCGCCTCGAGGACGCCGCCGCCCTCGTCCGCATCGCGCGGAAAGTGCGCGGCGTGAAGATCAACTGCATCCCATACAACAAGGTCGAAGGACTCGACTGGAAGCGCCCGAGCGAAGGCCGGCAGGACGCCTTTCTGGAAGTGCTCACCCGCGCCAACATTCCCGCCACCCTCCGCCGCGAAAAAGGCCACGACATCGCCGCCGCCTGCGGCCAGCTCCGCCGGCAGACGATGGTGCCAGGGGAATAGGGGCTTCGGTTCCCCTCCGCCTTCTCACTTGCGCCCATCGCGACGCAGGCTTACACAACCGACATATGGCCGACCCCGACGAGCCAGACAAGATCTGGGACGAATACGATTGGGAGCGGTTCCTCCAGCAACAGGACCGCAAGACCGAGAAGTACATGGAACTTCTCGAGCGTTACATCGACGACCCGAACCGCGACCAGATTATCGCCCGCGAGATGGGCTGGTATCATCTGCTGGACAAGGATGGCGAGAAGTGGGCCGAGACCGTGGACTCGCTTTTTGAGGAGGAAAATGGGGATGCCGACGCTGAGGATGAAGAAGAGCCCACGGAGCCGGAGCCGGTCTCGACTGAAGCGGAATCGTTCGAGGTTCACCCGCTCTACAAGG
>JBAVML010000070.1:0-4214 GCA_049690035.1 Chthoniobacteraceae bacterium | reverse complement strand
GGCACAAGCTGCTCACCTTCGATCCGCGTGGGCAGACGATCGAGATCTCATCCTCTGCGGGCGTGCTCTTCTCACACCTGCTCGGCAGCGGATCGGCCGCCGGCCCCGGAGGCACGGTGACGCCGTTTGACGTGACCGTGGCGCTGATGAGCAGCGGCGCGGACAACGATGCGACTGGTCACGCGGACTACAAACGCGACGTGAATGGCACGCTGAGCTTTGAAGTGGAAGTCGAGGACCTCGCCGTCGGCAGCTACGATCTTCTGGTCGGTGGAACCGTCCGCGGATCGATCGCCGTCGCGACTGCGAGCCACGGCACGCGGGGCAAGCTCAAGTTTGAGAGCGAGCTGAAGCCCGGGCAGCAGCTGCTGAACTTCGCCGTCGCAGGCCAGGAAGTTATCATCCAACAGGGCTCGACCGTCTTCTTCACCCGCACCATGCCCACCCCCTAGTTGCCCGTACCCCCAACGGCCCAGGATCGCGGAGCGCCGCACAGCCTCCGCGATCTCTGGTGGGGCGGCATGTCATCCGCTGCGTCCAATCCTTGAAGTCGAATGCTCAAGCTTGCTAAATGCGCCCACCAAATGCGCATCCTCGTGATCGAAGACGAACCCCAGCTCGCCCGCCACATCGTGCGCGCGATGGATCGGCACGGCCACATGGCCGCAACGGAGCACGATGGAGCCATCGGCCTGGCCACCGCACTCCGCGAGCCGCCCGATCTCATCGTCCTCGACCTCAACCTGCCCACGCTCGACGGCTTCAGCGTGCTGGCGAAACTCCGCGAGGCGCAGTCCCCCGCCCGGGTGCTCATCCTCACCGCGCGTGGCGAAGTGGAGCATCGCGTGCGCGGCTTGAAGGCCGGCGCCGACGACTACCTCGCGAAGCCCTTTTCCATGGACGAACTGGTCGCGCGGGTCGAGGCGCTGGGGCGCCGCGGGGCAACGCCGACTGCAGCAGATTTGCTGAAAGTGGACGGCCTGCACATGGACGTGCAGCACCGCCGCGTCACGCGCGAGGGCAAACCGATCGCGCTTTCACCGCGCGAGTTCGATGTGCTCCAGGTGCTGATGCAGGAGCCCGGCCGGGTCTTTTCGCGAACGGAACTGTGCGAACGCGTCTGGCAACGCGATCACGAATACGACACGCGCACGGTCGAGGTCTTCATCGCGCGGCTGCGCAAGAAAGTGGACTCCGAGTTCGCCGAGCCGCTCATTCAGACGCTGCGGAGCGTCGGTTACAAGATCTGCTCACGGAAGTCCTAACGTCAGGTCCGGCGCGAACGCGCTTTGCGCGTCCCGGACGAATTGCTAGGGTAAAGTCCTGATGCCTTCCCCTGTGTTCCTGCTTTCGTTCTTCGTTTTAGGTCTCTCCAATTTTGCGCGGGCCCAAGCCGTGATCGAGGGACACGTGGAGTTGCCGAAGACAAAATACGCGCCCGTGGTCAACAAACGCTATGAGGTCGTCACCCGCGGCGGAGTGATTGCGATCAATCCGCCAGTCGCCGTCGTGTATCTGGAGGGGCCATTCCCGAAAACCGGGACGCCCGCGGTGAAAAAGATCGACCAAAAGGATCTCACCTTTTTGCCTTCGCTGCTCCCGGTGCAGGTGGGGACGAAAATCGAGTTCCCCAATCTCGACGACACCTATCACAATATTTTCTCCTACTCGCCGACCAAGCGTTTTGACCTGGGCCGTTACCGCTCCGATGAACGGCCGATCCCATCGCAGGTCTTCGACGCGCCGGGGTTGGTGACGCTGCGCTGCGACATTCACGAGCATATGCGCGGCCTCATCCTCGTGCTCGATACTCCGTATTTTGTGAGGACCGAGACCGATGGGCGCTTCCGTCTCACCGGCCTGCCGGCGGGCACCTTCAAGCTCAAGGCCTGGCTCGACAGCCGCACCACGTTGGAGCGGCCGGTCGAGTTGAAAGCCGGCGCGACCTTGCGCGTCGATCTGCCGTGATGCCGACGCGCGCGTCTCGACCGCCGGGCTTCAAGACCTTTCGCGCGCGCTTGCTCGTCGGGATGGCGCTCGTCATTCTCGCGATCACCGCAGCCGGCCTCTATTTCGTGCAGCGAAAAGTAGAGGCGGAAACGGAACATGATCTGGAGCGCGATTTCGAGGCCGCGCTCGCCTCGCTCCACGGCGTGCAGGAGCTCCGGCGCGCCGCGCTCGCGGAGCGCTGCCGCGCACTCGTCGGCAAGCCGCGTATTCACGCCGCGCTGGAGGACAACGCGCTGGACCTCCTCTACCCGAGCGCCAAGGACGAACTCCGCGACGTCATGGACGCGCAGGACGAACTTTCGCGGGAAGGTCAGGCGCGGATTCTCCAGGCGAAATTCTATCGCTTCCTGGACCTCCGCGGTGCCGTCATCACACCGTCGCAGGCGGGCGACGTGGGCGAACTCCTTCCCGACGAGGAAGCCCAGCTCGCCCTGCGCGCCACCCCGGAAGTCCAGCAAACCGGCTACATCGTGCGGCGGGAAAGCACTGGCGCAGAGACGATCGACGAAGTGATCGCCATGCCGATTTTCTCCAGCGAGACCGGCGAGGCGATCGCGGCGATTGTCCTGGGTTTCAAACCCGCGGCGGTCGGCAATGCACGCGTCGATTCCGGGATGAAAAGCGGGATCTGGTTGAAGGGCCGTCTGCATCTGCCGCCGCTCGCCGAATCGGCCCGCCGCAACGTAGGCCGCGCCGTGGCGCTGACGATCGCCGATCACGAAGAGAGCAGCTTTGAGACGGAGATCGACGGCGTCGCGCACCGCCTGTTCTTCAAGCGACTCAACCCCGACTCGCTCTTCCCGCCCGCCTACGAAGTGTGCCTCTATCCGCTCACCGAGTTACTCGCTCGGCAGCGGACGCTGCGCTGGCAGGCCGCCGCCGCGTGTGCCGTGCTGCTCCTGGGCGGGATCGTGGCAAGCCATTTTCTCGCCGCGCGTCTCGCGGTGCCGGTCGAGCGTCTGGCCGTGACCTCGGAGGAAAATCGCACCCAGCGCGAACGCGCGGAAGCGGCACTGGAGTTGACCAGCGAAGAATTGCAGCGCGCGGCCCGATTTTCCTCCGACACCTCGCACCAGCTCAAGACGCCCGTGACCGTGCTGCGCGCCGGCCTCGAGGAACTCCTCGCGAATGACGACCTCCGACCGGAAGTGCGCGAGGAACTCAGCGCGCTCGTCCACCAAACCTTTCGACTCACCAACATTATCGAAGACCTGCTCCTCCTCTCGCGCATGGATGCGGGGCGCCTGCAGATCGAGTTCGAAGCGGTCAATCTCAATCACCTCATCGAGGCGTGGCTCGATGATCTCAGCGCGATTCCAGAGGGCCCCGACGTGGAGGTGGAGATCGACCTGCCCGAGGGATTCGAGATCGCGGGCGAGAAACGCTACACATCGTTGATCGTGCAAAATCTTCTCGTGAACGCACGGAAGTATAACCGCCCGGGGGGTGAGATTCGCATCAACGGCGACGAAGATGGCGACTGGGCCGTGCTTACGATCGCCAACACCGGGCGACCGATTCCACCCTCGGTGCAGGACCACATCTTCGAGCGTTTCCATCGCGGAACAATGGCGGAGAACATCCCCGGACATGGACTCGGCCTGAATCTCGCCCGCGAACTCGTGCGACTGCACCACGGCGATCTGCGGCTCGTCCGATCGGACAGCGAATGGACCGTTTTCGAAACTCGCTTTCGCCTTGCGCGCCGCGCCCCGGTCAGCGCACTCGAAGTCGCATGAAACCGCTCGCCGTCCTCGCTACTGCCATCTCCATTCTCACGGCGTCCGTCCACGGTGCGGAAGAAATCCTCGATCGCGTCGATCAGGCGCTTACGGTCAGCCTTTTCCATGACGACGTGCGTGCCCGGCTGAGTGGCACCCTCGATCTCGAAGCCTACCACTTGCCGAACCCAGCGCCGGGCGTGATTGGCTCCTCGCGCACGAATCTTTTCAACCCGCGCCTGACCGTCTTCCTCGACGCCCAACTCGGGCCGAAGGTTTTCGCCTTTCTGCAGTCCCGGATCGATCGCGGCTTCGATCCCGGCGATAGCGAAGCCCGAATGCGCCTCGATGAATTTGCCCTCCGCGTGACACCTTGGGACGATGGCCGCATGACGCTCGAAGTCGGCAAGTTCGCCACCGTCGTCGGCAATTGGGTGCAGCGCCATCTGTCGTGGGAAAACCCCCTCATCAACGCACCGCTGC
>JBAVML010000069.1:0-2210 GCA_049690035.1 Chthoniobacteraceae bacterium | reverse complement strand
ATCCTCGATGGCAGCCGGACTGTGCGTAGGGCGGCAATCCTCCCGGCATGATCGGTTCGCCGGATCGCGAGATGCAGCGTGCGCCCCTTGTGATCTTTCATGGAGCGCCAACAAATTGTTCCGGATGGGCTGTAAGGTTGTCCCGACGCTCCCGACCAACTGCCTGCACTCGCAGGTCAGCTCTCATGTGAGCGCTGGCTGGTGGCCGGAAGCTCTCCGTGCCGCGACGTGTAACCACGCACCACCATGAACATCACCAAATACTCCAAAGCTATCGGCGCTTTCATCGCAGCCGTCTTCGCCGTTGCTCTTGCGTCGGAAGCGCAGGCCGGACCGGGGCCGCAGCGAATCTATATGCCGATCAAAACCATGAAAGAGGCGCAAAGCCTCAAAGTCGGCACGTCGATTTCTTACTCGTGCGGCAATTGCGGGGCTGTCGTCACGACAGTCGTGACCCCGGAGCGTAGCTATACGAAGGGCTTCACATGCCCCGGGTGCAAGCGCGCCTTCCGGGTCGTCTCGCCGGGCGGCGGCGGCAAAGGCACGGACCTCTACGTGCTCGCCGACAGTTACGGGAAATTCGCGCACATCTCGACCGGTGGGAAGCTCTGAGCGCAGCAATACTCCGCACAAAGGGCTTCGATCTGAAAAGGTCGGAGCCCTTTTTCTTTTCAAGGAATGACCAGAGCTGGCGGCTCTCTGTAAGGATTCGCGGGCGGCGCCGACGAAGGAAGCAAGCCCATTCCAAACGATCCGCTCATGAAGAATTCTACCTCCCTCATTGCCGAAGAAATCCGCCTGGCCGCAGATCGCGACCGCACCCGCAATTGGAAACGCTGGGGGCCTTACCTTTCCGAGCGCCAGTGGGCGACGGTGCGTGAGGATTATTCGGCCTACGGCAATTGCTGGGACTACTTCCCACACGATCACGCCCGCAGTCGCGCGTATCGTTGGGGGGAAGATGGCTTGTTAGGTTTCACGGATCGGCAGTGCCGGCTGTGCTTTGGCCTGGCGCTGTGGAATGGGCGCGATCCGATTTTGAAGGAGCGGCTTTTCGGTCTCACCGGACCGGAGGGGAATCACGGCGAGGACTGCAAGGAATGCTATTACTATCTCGACTCGACGCCGACCCATTCCTACGCGAAGGCGCTCTACAAGTATCCGCAGGCCGAGTTTCCCTATGCGCGGCTGGTGCGGGAAAATCGCGAGCGCGGATTGGGGGGACTGGAGCTGGAACTAGCGGACACGGGTGCTTTCGACCAGGATCGTTACTTCGATGTCTTTGCGGAATACGCGAAGGCTTCGCCGGAAGATACCTGTATCGAGATCACCATCGCGAATCGCGGACCGGAGGCGGCTATCATCCATGTGCTGCCGACGCTCTGGTTTCGCAATACGTGGAGCTGGGGGCTAACGAACGGCGCATCGGTGCGGCCGGCGATGGCTTTGACACAGGCCGGCCTGGTGCGTGCTGAGCACGGGTCATTGGGCACATATCTTTTCGCGTGGGAAGGCAAGGCTGAAGCGCTCTTTACGGAGAACGAAAGCAACGCACAACGCTTGTGGAATCAGCCGAACCCGACGCCATACGTGAAGGATGCCTTCCACGAATACGTCGTCGGAGGCCGGAAGGACGAGGTCAATCCTGAACACGTCGGCACGAAATGCGCGCCGCATTTTATCCTCACGCTCGCCGCCCGCGAAACGCGCACGCTCAAGCTGCGCTTGGTGCGCGAGAAGGACGCGTCGGCGCAATTCTTCGGCGAGGCATTCGAGCTGGTTTTCGCCGCCCGGAAACGTGAGGCAGACGAGTTCTACGACGGACTTTCCCGGCCCGAAATGACGAGCGAAGCGAAGCGCGTCGCGCGGCAAGGCTATGCCGGATTGCTCTGGAGCAAACAGTTCTATCACTACGTTATAGACGGCTGGCTCAAGGGTGATTCGACCCAGCCGCAACCGCCCGCCGATCGGCTTGGCGGCAGGAACCGCGAGTGGTCGCACCTCCACTCGCAGGACATCATCTCGATGCCGGATAAGTGGGAGTACCCGTGGTTCGCGGCGTGGGATCTTGCCTTTCACATGATCCCGATGGCCCAGGTCGATCCCGACTTCGCCAAGCACCAACTCCAGCTCTTCCTTCGCGAGTGGTATATGCATCCGAATGGACAAATCCCGGCTTACGAATTTGCCTTCGGCGACGTGAATCCCCC
>JBAVML010000068.1:0-7169 GCA_049690035.1 Chthoniobacteraceae bacterium | reverse complement strand
CAATACGGGTCTTTCCGACAGTGAGATCGAAGCTGCGACGGCCGACCTCTTGCAGATCAAAGTTGTCTAGGGCGAGGTTTAACCTTTAGTTCGACGCGTGCCGCTCCCGAACCCGATTCCTGACAATCCGCATCGCTGGGAAGGATGGAAGGACTACAACTCTGACAATCCGTATGCACGGCTCTGCCTGAGTTTTGACTCCAATCCCACGCTGGAGCAGATCGAGGACAACTGCCGCCAGCTCCTCGTTTGGTGGCAGAAGAAGCTGCCGCTGAAGAGCCAGCCGAGCAACCCGCTCGCTCAGCTTCTTCGGGGCGGGCTCGACGAGGCCCCAAAATACCTCGCGGAAGCGAAAACCGTTCTGCTCGATCCGGCGGCCCGTGCGCGGGTCGATGCGCACCTGCATCAACGGGCGGTCGATTCCGCGCTCGGTGAATTCAAAAAGCTGCTCTCCTTCGCGCTCTCCGAAAACCAGTTAAGCGAGCAGGATGAGGAGCGCCTGAACGAACGGGGGCGCAGCCTGGGTCTCTCCCGAGAGGACGTGAAAGCAGCGATCGACGGTGAACTGGCCCGGCTCGGAGCCGAGCGAGTCGTCGCTCCACCGCCGGCGCCCGTCTCGCGGTCCGTGGAGGCGACTGCTCCTATGCCGGAGATGTCTGCCGCGGCGGTCGAGGGGAGAAACCCGTTCGATGAATTCCGCAGGATCTTGCAGATGTCGCGCCTTTGCGTGGACGGCGACGAAATGACCGACGACCAGCGTGATGCAATGTGCAACCTCGGCGAAAGCCTCGGATTGACCGGTGGCCAGGCCGAGGACTTGATCGACGAGTATCTCGATCAGGCCAGTGGCGCTCCACTCGCTCCGGCCAACGTGACGCCAGGCCGCGCGATGGCTATGGCCGCCGCCTCCACCGTCGTCAAAACGCCTCCGCCACGGACTGAACCGGCGGCCCCAATCAGGCCCGCCCCCAGAGAGATCAATGTCTCCGTTCTCGCGCGCTCGCAGGAACGGCAAAAGTATCCCAACTTCGTCAACTCCATCGGCGTGGAGATGCTGCTCGTTACATCCGGGCAGTTTTCGATGGGAAGCATTGGCTATGACGCGCAGCAAAACGAGCAGCCGGTCACGCCGGTGACGCAGGGTTGCTTTTTTGCCGCGAGGTTCCCGGTGACGAACGCCCAGTACGAGATGTTCGACCCAGCGCATCGAAACAAGCGTGCTCCTTGGGCAGATGACCGGCATCCCGTGATTTATGTGAGCAGTCGTGACGCAGAAAATTTCTGCAAGTGGCTGAGTTCGAAAGAGGGGAAAAAGTACCGGCTGCCCACCGAGGCAGAATGGGAGTATTCCGCGCGGGGCGTCGATGGTCGCATTTTTCCCTGGGGTGACAAACTTGACGCAGGTTTCCTTGCGAATTTTGCGGACAAAAGAACGAACTTTGTGTGGAGGGACGTGAACATCGATGACGGGTTTGCGGAAACTGCGCCGGTGGGGAGCTTTCCGAAGGGCGCGAGTCCTTTCGGGATCGAGGATCTCGCGGGGAATGTCTTTGAGTGGTGTTTCGATTGCTTCGAGGATTACAAGGGGAAGGAGCGCACGAATCCGCGAGGTTCGACGACGGGACCGAAGCGCAACTATCGCGGGGGAAGCTGGAAGTCTCGGGCGGCGAGCCTGCGCGCGACCGCGCGTGCGTTCAATCTCCCCGACTATTCTTCGAATGATGTCGGCTTCCGCGTCATTTGCGAATGCGATCCGGCGTGAGCCCGATCGCACGCTCGAGACCCCGCCAAAACGCAAACAGCCAGCCCGCGTGAGACGGACTGGCTGAAAAGATTTCCAGTGGAGAAATAGCAGGCGAGGCCTGCGTTGCTTGCGTTACTGAGGGCTGAAGCGGAACTTCGCTTTCGCGCGTTTCGCATTCGCCTTCGCTTTGCGCTTCGACTTCTGGGTCGGCGTTTCGAAGGCGCGGAGCCGGCGGACTTCGTCCATAATTCCTTCCGCGTCGAGTTTGCTCTTGAGACGTTTCAGAGCTCGATCGATCGGCTCTCCTTTGCGCACGATGACTTCAGGCATGTGTAGTTCGGTAAAAAGTTGTTGGTTGAGTTAGCGGGTGCCTAGGCTAGGGGGAGTGATCCCTGCCGTCAATGGCGGGTTTTAGGGAATTTCAAGGGGGCGCCGACACCGCATTTTCCCGGATCGCCGCGGGCGGGTTGAGAGTCAGATCCGCTTGGGCTGCGGCTTGGGCTTCCAATTTCGACTTAAGCTTCTGATTCTCAACGCTCTGAATCCTTGCGAGGCACGCTTTAGCTGCGTCAGGGTGTCCCATTTTTAGGTGGATTCGAGCTTGGTGAAGAAGCGCGAAATCGGGCTGCGGGTTTATTAACTGGACATGTTCCCAAGCGCTCAGTGCCGCCGGCCAATCTGGCTGGGGAAGGCTGTAAAACGTCTCGGCGTAGGCTCCCGCGTATTCTGGGTTGCCGGGGGCAAGTCGCGTCGCCTCGGCGAAGTGCGCGAGGGCTTCGGTGAGCAGACTCGTTTCATTCGGATGCACCGAGTCGAGCAGTTCGTGACGGAACAGGAACTGCACGTTCGCGAGCGCGAAGTGATACGCGGCATTCGACGGATCGCACGCCACCGCACGCGCAAAGTAGCCGGCAGATTTTCGCGCTTCACCCGCCGCGAGTGCGCCGCTGCCGAGGTGTTCGAGGACAATCGAATTCCTCGGATCGATCTGTTCCGCGGCTTCCCATTCCACTACTGCGCGCGATTGCTCGCCGCGCTCCCAGAGGAATTCCCCATGCGCATTTCGCACCGCAGCATCACGCGGATTTTTCGCGACGAGATCCGCGTAGGTTTCATCGAGTCTTCGCCATTCTTCCGGCTTTGCTTCGCGAGCCGCGAGCGCTGCCTGCATCAGCCGCGCGGCCTGCAATTGCTCCGCGACCGACGCTTCGCGGGACGCATTGTCCGCACCGCGCGAACCCACGGAAATCATCAGCGCCGCGATGACGGGAGCGATCAGTTGACGGGTCAGAACATAGCGCATAATGTCGGCGCGCAGTTCGAAGGCCCCCTGCTGCCGTGCGAAAACACTGTAGCGGTCGCGGTGTGAAGCGCTACCGCGTTTCGTCCCGCTCCTTCGGTTGCTCCTACCTATGCAGAAACTTGATTTCGGTGAAGCGCTCGACCTGATTTACAGCACGGATTCCCGCTACGATCGCGACGCTTACCACTTCCTCCGCGACGCGCTCGATTTCACCATCAAGCTGCGCAAGAAGGCGAAGGAAGGCACCGGACACGTGAATGGCCCGCAGCTTCTCGAAGGCATTCGGCAGTACGCGCTGAAACAGTTTGGGCCGATGGTGCCGACCGTCTTTTCCTATTGGGGAGTCAAGTGCTGCCAGGATTTTGGGGAAATGGTTTTCAATCTGATCCGCGTCAATATTTTCGGTCGCACGGAGACCGATTCGATCGAGGATTTCAAAGGCGGCTACACTTTCCACGACGCCTTCGTCGCGCCTTTCATTCCGGAGAAGCCGCCGGTGCATCCGCGGATGCGGATCGATGCCCCCGCGGGCGAACTTCACTAGACCCGCGGCCCCGCGCCGCGAGATTCCAATCGCCTATGGACCCCGCAACTCTTGCCCTTGCCCCTGCGCCTGCCGACCCGAGCAGTGCCATTCAATTCCCGCCCGTCGATGCGCGCACCTGGACGCTCCCGAACGGGCTCGGCCTGATCGTGCAGGAAGACCACAGCGCTCCTGTGGCCAGCGTGCAGGTCTGGGTGGAAACCGGCAGCATTCACGAAGACCGGCACCTCGGCGCGGGGCTCTCGCACATCCTCGAACACATGCTCTTCAAGGGGACGAAGACGCGCGGCGCCAGCGAGTTTGCCCAGCGCATCCAGGACGCCGGGGGATACATCAACGCCTACACCTCATTCGATCGCACCGTCTATTGGATCGATATTCCATCGAAAGGCGTGCCGACCGCGCTCGAGCTGCTCACCGACGCGGTGATGAACTCCACGCTGCCGCCGGAGGAATACGTGAAGGAACAGGAAGTCATCCGCCGGGAATTCGCCATGGGCTACGACGACCCCGATCGCATGAGCGGCCACGCGCTCTTCGCGCAGGCTTACCGCGAGCATCCGTATCGGCATCCGATCATCGGTCATCTCGATGTCTTCAATGGCCTGCATCGCGACGACGTCATGGCCTACTACCGGGCGCGCTACGCGCCGAATAACATGTTCTTCGTCGTGGTCGGCGACCTGGAACCGGAGGCCGTGCATCAGCAGCTCACCGCGCTTTTCGCCGAGCATCCACGCCGCAGCGTCACGCCCGTCTTCATTCCCGAAGAGCCCGCGCAGCTTGGCCGCCGCGAGTCTCATGTCGAATTCGCCACCGAACTCACGCGGCTGAACATCGCCTGGCACATCCCCGAACTCACGCACCCCGACGTGCCCGCGCTCGACGTGCTCGCCGTCGTTCTCGGCAGCGGTCGCAGCTCGCGGATGTATAAACGACTGCGCGAAGACGCCGGCCTCGTCCATTCCATCGACGCGTGGTGCTACGCGCCCGGGCAGCCGGGGCTCTTCGGCGTCGATGCTGTTCTCGATCCGGAAAAGCGCGCGCTCGTGGAAGCGGAGGTGCTCGCCATGTTGGAAGAAATTCGCAGCAGCGGCATCAGCGTCGCCGAGCTGGAAAAGGCCAAGCGCATGGCCTTGAGCCATCAGCTCAGCGCCGTCACCACCATGCGCGGCCGCGCCAGCGACCTCGGCTCAAACTGGCTGCTCACCCGCAACCTCGATTTCTCCCGCGACTACCTCGCCGCCATCCAGCGCGTCACCGTCGCCGACATCACCCGCGTGCTCGCTCAGTATTGCACCGACGGGAATCTCACCATCACTTCGCTCAATCCCATCGGTTCGCTCACCGCGACCAGCGAAAAGGTCAGCGCCGCCGTCACTGGCGAGATTCAGAAATTCGAGCTCTCCAACGGCCTCCGCCTCCTCGTCCGCGAAGACGCCCGCCTCCCGCTCGTCTCCATCGGCGCCTCCTTCAAGTGCGGCCTCCTCGTCGAGACGCCCGAGGACAACGGCATCGGCCGCCTGCTTTCCAAAGTCCTGCTCAAAGGCACCCGCACCCGCACCGCCGAGCAGCTTGCCGATGAAATCGAAGCCGTCGGCGGCGCCATCTCCAGCGACGCGGGCAACAACTCGATCAACGTCTTCGTCCGCGTCCTCCAGCCCGACCTCCGCCTCGGCCTCGACATCCTCGCCGACACGCTGCTGCACTCCTCGCTCCCCGAGAAAGCCATCGCCCGCGAAAAGGAAATCCAGCTCGCCGGCATCAAGGCCGAGGAGGAAGAAATGACCGTCGTCGCCCGCCAGCTCCTGCGCGCGGAACTCTACCCAAATCATCCCTACGGACTGAAGCCGCTCGGCTCACCGGAGTCCGTCGCGCGCCTCACCCGCGACGACCTCGTCGCCTTCCGCGACCAATACCTCGTCGCGCGCAATGGCGTGCTCGCCGTCTTCGGCAACGTCAAAGCCGCCGAAGTCCGCGCCCTCGTCGAGGAAGCCCTCGCCACACTTCCCGCTGGCGAACTCGCGCTCACCACCGTCCCGCAGCCCGTACCGATCACCGCCGGGCGCGAAGTCAAACGCACCAAGGACAAGCAGCAAGCCGTCCTCATGACCGGCTACCACTGCGTCGATCTCTACAGTCCCGACCGCGCCGCGCTCGAGCTGATCGACGAAGCCTCCAGCGACCTCGGCTCTCGCTTCTTTCTCCGCATCCGCGAAGAAATGGGCCTCGCCTACTTCGTCGGCAGCTCGCAAATGATCGGCCTCGCCCGCGGTCCGTTCGTCTTCTACTGCGGCACCGATCCGGCCAAGGTCGATGAAGTCAAAGCCGCCCTGCACGACGAAATCCGCAAGCTCGCCGAGCACGGCCTCACCGCTGCCGAACTCGCCCGCGCCAAGGAAAAATTCCTCGGCGCCCAGGACATCCGCAACCAGTCCAACGACAGCTTCGCCTTCAGTTGCGCCCTCGACGAACTCTACGGCCTCGGCTTCGCCCACTACCGCACCCTGCGCGCGCAGATCGAAGCCGTCACGCTCGACGAAGTCCGCCACGTCGCCCGCAAATACTTCCTCGACCAGCCCGCCATCACCGCGATCGTGCATCCCTGACGCGATGGCGCAGGGTTAAACGAGGAAGGTCATCCCGGTTCCGCGTCGCTGGTTCGCACTCCTGTTTCTTCGCGGGAGAAAACGCATTGTCGGAGAGATGATGACCTGATAGCCCGAACTTTGGCGGGCGGTTTGTGGAAGATCAGGCCGGCGCCATTTGCGGAATCAAACCCACAACGAAAGAAGGAGTAACCTGTATGGCAGAACTCACCGATGCCGATCAAAAGGCATTCATCGACAAAATCATCGGCACCCTCAAGGCCGCCGACATCAAGGCCCGCCTCGTCGCGAAGGAATGGGACCCCACGCAGCGCACCCTCAACCTCGAGAACGGCGTGGACAGCGTCACTTCCGACGAAGGCATCGTCTCGAATTTGGAGGCGGGGCTATCCAAGGCAGTCGCCAAACGGCGCGCCGACCTCGACAACAACTACAACCTGGCCAGCGCCACCGTGGACACCATCCAGGGCCTGCTCGGCAAGGACGACGAACTCGTCAAGGACCTGCGCCAATTCCGCGGCTCGCTCTCCCACGCCAGCCCGGCGAAGAAGACCGACGCCACCGGCGGAAAATAGCTCGCGAGCGCCGGCCCGAAAACCGAGCCCGGTTTGCCGGCGCGGGCGAGCCGTGGGGAGCCTTCCTCGCCTCCCACCCTCCGCCCCGTCGGCAACCCGGGTCGCCGGCCGGCCGACCTTCCCCGTTGGCCCGGCGACCACGGTCGTCACCCCGCCGCCCAAGGTCGTCCGCCCTTCGCCCTTGGTCGTTTTGCCGACGACCAAGGTCGCCGGGGTTCCGACCGCCGTCGTTTCATCGCCGACCACGGTCGTCCCACTTCCGACCAAGGTCGTCCACCCGGCTCCCTCCCCCGCCTCCGCACCGACCCCGGTAGTTTGCCCGACGCCCGAGGTAGTTTGGCAAACGACCTCGGTTTTCGGCCTTTTCCTGTCCGTTTTCTGCACCGCCCTGCTT
>JBAVML010000067.1:0-19835 GCA_049690035.1 Chthoniobacteraceae bacterium | reverse complement strand
CGGCGGCGATTCCTTCACCTTCAAGACGAACGACGGAAAGCTCGATTCCCCGGCAGCCACGGTGAGTCTCGCCGTCGCCGCGGTGAACGACGCGCCGACTTTCACGCCGGGTGGCAGCCTTTCCGTGAGCCAGGACGACGGCGCCCAGACGCGGGCGGCGTGGGCCACCAGCCTCAGCGCCGGTCCGGCGGATGAAGCGGCGCAGACGCTGCACTTCGTCGTGGTCACCGATCATCCGGAACTCTTCGCCACCGTGCCGGCAATCGATTCCACCGGCACCCTCACCTTTGCGCCCGCGAGCACCGGCAGCGGCACCGCGAGCGTGCTCGTCACGCTGCACGACAGCGGCGGCACCGCGCTGAGCGGCGTCGATGCGAGCGCGCCGGTCACCTTCCAGATCGCCGTCACCAGCAACGCCGAAGAGACCGGCACCTTCAATGGCCTCGCCTTCGCCGCGCCCGCGACTACGCCGGCCAACGCCAGCGCCGGGCTGCTCAAGGTCACCGTGGCAAAGAAGGGCGTCTTCACCGGCAGCCTCACTGTCGCCGGCACGAAATTTCCGCTCCGCGGCCACTTCGACAAATCCGGCGTCGCCACCTTCGGAGTGAAAGATCTGCCCTCGCTCGCGCTGCCGCGCAAAGGCCAATCCACGTTGAGTCTCACGCTCCAGCTCGATGTGGGCAGCGGCACGGACAAACTCTCCGGCGTGATCGCCGACGGAGCTTCCGCCTTCGCCCTGATCGATGCCGACCGCGCCCGCTACACCTCCGCCAAGAGCCCGGTCGCCCCGCTGATGCATCCGCCCGCGGCGTTGCCCGGTCGCTACACCGTCGCGCTGAATTGCGAAGCCCCGCTGCTGAGCTCAAGCGCTTACCCGCAAGGAGACGGCGTGGGCGTCATCACCGTCGCCGCGAACGGCACCGCCCGGTTCGCCGGCACGCTGGCCGATGGCACCGTGATCTCTTCCTCCAACGCCATTTCGAAAAATCAGACGTGGCCGCTCTACGCGCCGTTTGCCCACGGGCAGGGCTCGCTCAGCGGCTTCGTCACCTTCCGTGATGTAGCGCTGGTGAGCGACGCCGATAGCTCCAGCCTGCAGTGGTTCAAGCCGGCGGACGACAAGGCGAAATACTATCCCGCCGGCTGGCCGCAGGGTCTCCAGCCCGCGCTCGTGGCGTGCAAATTCGTCATCCCCGCCGCGGCCGCGCATCGCAGCGTGCTGCCCGGCTTGGGCGACATTGCGCCGGGTGGCAATGCGCAGGTCACGATTTCCGCCGGCAATCTTCCCGCGCCGATCACCAAGACCGTCAACGTCGATCCCGACAACTTCGTCGCCGTCACCGAGCGCGCCGCGGATGGACTCGTCTTCCTCCTGCGGATCATCGATCAGCGTCCGGGCAGCGCCCACAAGGGCGAACCGATCTCCGCCGTCGGCGCCATGCAGGGCAGCTTCGTTCACCCGATGATGCGCGCGCGGGCGAAGTTCAAAGGCGTGATCCTGCAGAAGCAGGGCATGGGCACCGGTTTCTTCCTCGGCGAGAGCGAAAGTGGCGCCGTGACTCTCACGCCCGTGGTGCGGTAGAGCGGGCTTCGGGCGCCGACGTGCGCTCCGGCTGCCGCGCTATGCCGCCGGCGGAGCTACCTCGATCCGTGGGAAGAGCGGGGTCGGCTTGCCGAGGACGTGCCCATCGGGCAGGCCGCCCCACTTCGCGTCGTCGAGATGGAAACGCTGCGAACGGCCGGAGTCCGCGAGCTTCCACCCGAGCTGATCGAAGATCCCGTGCGCCGCCTTCGGCATCACGGGGTAGAGGAGGATGGCGATGATGCGAAGGGACTCGGCGAGATCATACAAAACAAGGTCGAGCGGCCTTGCTTGCTCGGGGTCTTTGGCCAGCTTCCATGGAGCCTTCTCTTCGATTGTGCGGTTCTTCAACTCAGCGAGGTCGATCACTCGTTGGATTGAATTCTGAATCAGAAAAGGACCTTTCGGAATTACGACGGCGTCGGACTCGTCGATCGACGCTTTGTAGGTCGATACAAACGCCTTGATCGGCATGCCCTCGACTTCAATGTCCGGTCTGGTCAACCGCCCATCCCGGTATTTCTGAGCCATGTTCAGCGTTCGGTTCAGCAGGTTGCCGATGTTGTTCGCGAGGTCGGTGTTGTAACGCTGGATCAAGCGTTCTTCGCTAAAGTCCGCGTCCCGGCCTGTGGCGATGTCGCTCATCAAATAATACCGCAGCGTCTCGGCGCCGTATTTTTCGGCGAGGAGGTCGGGGTCCACGACGTTGCCGAGGCTCTTGCTCATCTTTTCGCTCTCGCCGCCCTTGCCGCGGATATTCCACCAGCCGTGGACGAGCAACGTGGGCATCTCGTCGTCGCTGAAGCCGAGCGCCTTCAACATGACGGGCCAATAGACGCCGTGCGCGGGGATGAGGATGTCCTTGCCGATGACGTGGAGCGGTGGCCACCAATCGGCGAAGGAATGCGTGCCATCCACTTTCTCCGGCGCGCCGCTGCGCTGGCTGTAGTGCGGGTCGTGCCCGGGGACGAAGCTGATGTAGTTCACCAGCGCGTCGAACCACACGTAGGTGACGAAGCCCGCGCCGAATGTTTCCGGAAACGGGATGCCCCACTTCAGCCGCGACGCCGGGCGTGAGATGCAGAGGTCGCCCTCGAGTTTCTCCACGGCGTTGCGCAATTCCGCGACGCGGAAATCCGGGACGACGAACGGCTTTCCGTCGGCGGTGCGCTTGTCGATGAAATCGAGGAGCCATTGCTTCGGGTCGCAGCCGGGCAGGCCGGTCGCGGAATCCTGCGTGAGGCGGAAATAAAAATTCTCCTCGTCGCGCTCCTCGACGACGCCCCACTCGGGGCCGAACTCGCCATCGGGCCCGCGCTCCTTGTCGGTGAGGAACTGCTCCTGCCGCACGCTGTAAAAGCCGCGCTGCGTTTTTTTGTAAAGCCACCGACTCTGGCCGGTCGCGGGATCCTTGTCGTCCCAGAGCCTTTGCAAATTGGCGCGCACGCATTCCTTGTGCAGCGAGTCGGTGGTGGCTGCCCAGCGATCGTAGCGCACGTCGAGCTTATCCCAGAGGTTGATGAATTTCTTCGTCACTTCATCGACGAACTCCTGCGGCGAAACGCCCGCCTTTTCCGCGCTCTGCTGCACCTTCTGCCCATGCTGATCGACGCCGGTGAGGAAGAAAACCTCATCGCCTTTCAGCCGATGATAACGCGCGAGCACATCGGCGAGCACCTTCTCGTAAGCATGCCCGATGTGTGGCGCGCCGTTGGTGTAGTCGATGGCGGTGGTGATGAAGAAATGGGACATGAAGCGGGTGGCGAATGTGCGGGAGCCCGCGCCGGATGGCAACTCGCCGGGTGCGCCGGTTTACTCGTCGCGTTTGCGTTCGAGGACGGTAATGCGGCCGTTGTTTTCCAGCACGGCGGCGTGGACGTCCTGCACAATGGCGATGCCGGAGGCGCGCAGCCCGGCCATGAGATCGTTCCGCGTCATGCCGGAGCGTTCGAGCGATTGTTCGATGATGCGGCCATTGTGCACGAGCACCAGCGGACTGCCCTCGACGAACTTCTCGACCTTGCGCGAGCGCTTCGCGAGCGCGCCCATGGCGATATCCGCGGCGATGAGCGTGGCGGCGAGGATGGCGCCGGCGGTGATGGAGTTGTCGCCGCCGTTCATCGCGTTTTGCACCGCGTTGCTGATCAGGAGCAGCAGCACGAAATCGATCGGGGTCATCTGTCCGACCTGGCGTTTGCCGGAGACGCGGAGGAAGACGAGGACGAAAAAGAAAACGATGAGTCCGCGCAGGACGAACTGCCACCACGGCGCGCTGAGTTTCCAGAGCTCTCCATCCATTGCTCAGGACGGTTTCTTCAGCTTGCCGCCCCAGCTCAGGATCTTGGCTTTCGCGCCCGCGGCTTCGGCCTCGGGGATCATATTGGCGCGGACGTAGAAGAGCGAGAGGCTGGACCACGCGAGCTGATCGTTCGGCTGGAGCTCGACCGTTTTCTTTCCCACCTCGATCGCTTCGGGATAACGCCCGAGCTTCATCAGCGCCATGCCGAGCGCGTGCCAGCCGTCGAAGAACTCGGGCGCGAGCTCCGTGCAACGGCGGTATTTTTCCACCGCGGCCTCGAGTTCGCCGAGGGCGAGGTCGCCGTTGGCGTCGTCGAAGAGGTCTTCGACTTCCGGGCTCACGGCGGGCGCGTCCTACGACTTCGCTTCCTTGGCGCGGGCGAGCAGGATGTTCGCGGCAGCGCGGCGCTGCTTAAACCACTCGTGGAAAATAGACTCGGTCTTGCCGCGGGCGAGCTGGTCGGCGAGCGCTTCCTTGCCGTCGGTGAATTCCTTCTCATCGAGCGGCAGCTTCTTCGCGAGATAAACAAGGAGGCCGCCGCCCGAGCCAGCCGGGACGAACTGGCTGAGCTGGCCTTCCTCGAGATCGCGGGAGGCGATGGTGACTTCGCGGCCGTCCTTTTCCTTGAACGGTGGCGTCGCGAGCGAGAAGGGTGCATACGGTTCGGCCTTCACGCCGGCGGCGGTCGCGGCGTCGGCGAAGGATTTGCCGGCCTTGAGTTCAGCTTCGATTTTGTTGCGGACATCGGTGGCCTTGAGCGTCATGGCTTCCTGCGCACGCTCGTTCTTGAGGTCTTCGGCGAGTGCGGTCTTAGCTTCATCGAATGTCTTTTCGCGAGCAGGCACCACGTCCGTGAGCTGGAGGAGGAAGTAGCCCTTGTCCGTCTGCACGGCGTCGCTGGCTGGTTCGGTTTTGGTCAGCTTGAACGCGGCGGCGGCGGCCTTGGGAGATTTTTCCAGTTCAGCTGGTGGCTCATCTTGAGAAAAGGCCGGCGTCTCCTGCACCTTGGCGCCGAGTTTTGCAGCCACGTCTTCGAACTTCGCGCTCTTGTCCGTCATCGCGACCATGAATTCCTGCGCTTTCTCGCTCAGTTTTTCGAACGCATCGACGCGCTCCTTGCCGACGAGCGGCTTCTCCTCGTTCGGGATGCGGAACGCGACATACTTCACCTTGCGCAGCTCCTCCGTCTTGAGCGTGCTCTTGCGCTCATCGAACGCCTTTTTGACGTCGTCGTCGGTGGGCTGCTGCGCCTTGAGAAATTCCGCGAAGTCGAAGCGCACGACCTGCGTTTCGAGCTTGCGATGCCCCTGCTCGAACATGCTGCGGAGCTCTTTCGGCGAAGCGGGGAGCGTCGTGCCGAGAATGGCCTTCACTTTCTTCAGCCGAATGTCGTTCCCGACCATCTCCTCGAGTGTGTCGGGCATCAGCCCGCGCGGATTGAGCGCGTTGCTGACGAACTGCGTGTATTTGAACGAGTCGTAAACGCCGTTGGTTTGAAAGGGAGGGAGCGCTTTGATCGCCGTCTCGACCTCGCTATCGGTGGGCCGGATGCCGAGCTGCTCGGCCTCGTGGCGCAGGACCACGCTGTTCCAGACGAAGTTGTTCATCGCCTCGTCGGCGTTCGTTGCGGGTTGAATCAGCGACTGCCACAGCTCGGGCAGCACGTACTGGCAAAGGTCGTATTTTCGCCCTTCGCGCATGAACTCCGCCTGCGAGAAATTGCGACCATAGATCATGCCCACTCGACTGGCCGACCCTTTATCCATAAAGTCGGAGCGACTGTAAAAGACGGTGAAGGAGATGATCGTGAAGACAGTGATCAGGATCATCAGCGGCTGCTGAAAACGGCGGAATAGATTGACCATTATAAAGGGAGTTTCGGGGTTGATTTCGCGGAAGCGGGTCACTAGCTTGGCCGACCGCAAAGCGCATGAAGCTACGTGTCCCCTCTCCCCTCCAGCAACTCCTTTCTGCCTCGGGATGCGCTTTGTTGCTGGCTTCGCAGGCGATCGCACAGGCCCCCGCCGGCGGCGCGCAGGCGACTTTTAAAGTGAAGGGAAGCGCCGTGGTGCAGCAGGGGCAGGTGGTCGGCGCGTCGGCCAGCGGCGTGCAAATCAAGATCGGCGCGCAGATGATTACGCTCGCCCCCGGAATGTTCGAATCATTCCAAATGCCGCCTCCGCCGGAGTACGGAAACGGCTATCAGGCCTACACCGCGGGTGAGTTGCCCAAAGCTCTCGCGCTCATCAAATCGGTGACCGATCGTTTCAAGGGACTGCCCACGGACTGGGCGCAATACGCGACCGGCATGCTCGGTGATATTTACGTCGCGACGGGCGAATACGACAAAGCCGAGGCGGCCTACAACGACTTCAAGAAGCTGTATCAGGCGGCCGGCGGTAGCTCGCCGACTTCGGAGGTGGGACTCGCGCGAATCGCGGTCGCGAAAAAAGATCTCGCCGGGGCGAAGGCCCGGCTCGAGCCGATCATCACCGCCGCGCTCGCCGAGAAGACGGTGCCGCCCGCCAAGCAGCTCGCCTACAGCCAGGCGTTCCTCGTCAGCGGGCAGCTCAAGGAAGAGGAGGGAAATCTTCAGGGCGCGCTCGAAGATTATTTGCGCACCGTCACGCTTTTTTACCATGATCCTTCCGCAGTCACCGCCGCCCAGCAGAAAGCCGACGCCCTGCGCAGCCGCGACAAGGATCACCCCGTGACCGTCCCCTAACCCCAGAACCCATCATTCTTTTCATTTTCCAGCCATGATTCCATCCCATCTCCGCCGTTTCCTCCCACTGCTTATCACCGCCGCTGCGTTCGCGTCCCTCGGCGCGACCGGCTTGGCGCAAGATGAGGCGGCGGCGCCCGCGCATCACGACCAGAGCGTGATCAAGCAGATCATGGAAGGCGGCCCGCTGATCATGTTCATCTGGCTTTGTATCATCGGCACGTCCGTGACGATGGTGACGCTGATCATCCAGAACGCGATGTCGTTGCAGAAGAACAAGCTCGCGCCGCCGCCGCTCATCGAAGCGCTCCGCCAGACGCTCGAGTCCGGCAACTACCAGGAAGCGTGGGCCACCTGCGCGGCCAACAAGAACTACCTCGCCAACGTGCTCAAGGCCGCGCTCACTCGCGTCGGTCGTGGGAAGGACGCAGTCGAAAGCGCGGTCGCCGAGCACGGGCTGCGTGAGGCCACGCTCATCCGCACGCGGAACAGCTACCTCTCCGTCATCGGCGTCGTCAGCCCCATGATCGGATTGCTCGGCACCGTCATCGGCATGATGGGCGCGTTCGCCGTGCTGGCGAGCGCCGGCATGACCGATCCACGCGCCCTTTCCGGCAAGATCTCGGAAGTGCTCCTCGCTACCGCGAGCGGCCTCTTCATCGCGATTCCCGCGTTCGTCTCCTACTACATCTTCCGCAATATCTCGCAGATGGTCATCGTCCACGCCGACGACGTGGTGAACACGCTGCTCGTGGACATCCCCTACGATGAACTCGCCGGCGTGCAGATCGGCGAAAACTTCAGCACCGGCGTCCCGCTGCCCGGCGCCACCGGCGGCGTGCGCAAAGTCTCCATGGCGCTGACCACGGCCTGCCCCGTCTGCAACGGCGCGGTAACGCCCGGCGTCAATCCCTGCCCGCACTGCGGCGCGACCCTCGACTGGGCGGCCTGATTTCGCCCTGGCCTGAGCCATGAGCCCGAAGAAGAAAACCAAGCTGATGCGGGCCGCGGCGCGCACCACGCCGGAGGAGGACCCGGAATTTCAGATCGCGCCGATGATCGACATCCTGCTCGTGCTGCTGATCTTCTTCATGTCGATCAGCTCGTCGGAAGTTTTGCAGGTCAATCAAGAGGTCGTCCTTCCCGTGGCCAAGGACGCCAAGGAGAAGAACCAGACTGCGGGAAAAGGTCAGGCCACGATCAACATCCTCTGGAGCAACATCGGCAACAGCGGCACCGTCGAGATCGACGAAAAGAAATACGGCGACCCCGGCCAGCTCACTCCCGTTCTCGCGGCACGCGTCTCGGTGACCCCGAGCATGCGCGTTCTCATCCGTGCGGACAAAGGCGTGCGCTACGAATATCTCCGCGCCGTCATGGTCGCCTGCGGCAACGCCGGCGTCGGTAACGTGACTTTCTCCGTGGTGGACAAAGACAGCGGCACTCCGCCACCAGCGAAGTAACTTTCAACCCTCAACCATTCCCTAACTCATGGCCGGATCAGTAGGTTCAGAAGACGGTGACATCGGTTTTCAGATCGCCCCGATGGTCGATGTCGTGTTCGTGCTCATGCTTTTTTTCATGGCCTGCGCCGGTTCGCAGGTGAATGAACGAGAGCTCAACATCGCGCTGCCGAGTGGCGCGACTGGGTCGAACAAGACCGCCAAGACGCCGATTGTCATCGACATCTCTCCGGACGGTCAGGTGAGCATGAACAACGAAGTGTATGGCGCGGCCAGCGACCGCGGACTCCAGCGCCTGCGCGAATGGCTCAAGGCCACCATCGAGCAGTTCGGCGATGAGGATCCCGTGATCATCCGCCCGCAACCAGAGACCAAGCACGAACGCATCGTCGATGTGCTCAATGCTGCTGCAGCGGCGAAAGTTAAGAATCTGACGTTTAGCTGAAGTCGGCTGGAACGAAGGACGGAGTTCCAGTCCGTCTCCTAAACGCAAACAGTCAACTGAGGCATTCGTTTTTTTTCTCGATCCAGCCGGTTGAAAATCCGGCCTACGCTTACAGCATTTTCACCCGGATCCACGTCTCTGCCGTGCGGCCTGTCGCGGGATCGCGGGCCACGAGCTTGTGATCGCCTTCCTTCGCGATGGCGAAGGTGCGGCCGTCGGTCTCGCGGACTTCGAGCGAATCGCATTCCCACTTGATCGCGCTGGGGCCGCTCGCGCGCAGCGGGACACGTCCGCTCGACGGCAGGTCGGGATCGACGAGGAAGGTGGTGCCCGGCAGCGGTCCGACGACCCGCAACGGCGACTCCCCGGGTTCGACCGCCGTGCGCGCGGTCATCCCATTTTCCGCGCTGCGGCTCCACTCGCCAAACTCCGGCCCGAGCACGGCGCGGGCATTCGCGTCGTAGTCACCCGGTGATTCTTCGGGCGGTAGTTTTCCGACGATGAACTTTTCCCTCACCGCGTCCGGCCGTGAACTCGTAAGCAGCCTGCCGGTGATCGGATGCACTTCCCGCTCGACGATTTCCCGCGGCGTCGAGAACCACGAGGTCCCGTAGCGCGCGTGCAGTTGGTTCATCACCGCATGCATGATTGGTGCGGCTCCCGTGACTCCCGAAACATCGCGCATCGGCGAGTTGTCGAAATTTCCCGCCCACACCGCGACCGTGAATTCCGGCGTGTAGCCAACCGCCCAGTTGTCGCGGAAATCCGAGCTCGTCCCCGTCTTGCACGCGACGGGAAAATCGAACCGCAACGCCGACTGCATCCCGAACGAGATCGCCCGCGCCGCGTTGTCGCTCAGCATGTCCGCCACCAGCCAAGCCGCGAGTGGCATGTCCGTTGAAGGTCGAGCGTTGGACGTTGGAAGTTGAACGTTCTCCACCGACCGCGTCTCCATCAGGCGATACGGCCGCCAGTCTCCCATCCGCGCGAGCGTGGCATACGCGTTCGCCAATTCGATCAGCCGCGTCTCCGCATTCCCGATCGTCAGTCCCAGCCCGTAGTGCTCCGCAGAGTCATTCAGCGTCATCATCCCCCAGTCGCGCAGTCGCTCCTGCAGCGGCGCCGCTCCACCGATCGAGGCGAGCACGCGCACGGCCGGGATGTTGAGAGAGTTCGCGAGTGCGAGCCGGTAACGCAGCGGGCCGTAGCAACGATGGCTGTAATTCTCCGGACGAAAAATCCCCGTCGGCGTCGGGAACGTGACCGGCACGTCGGCGGCGATGGTCGCGGGCGATGCGCCGCGCTCAAGGGCGAGCAGGTAGGTGAAAGGTTTGAACGTCGAGCCCGCCGAGCGCCTTGTCCAGGCACCGTTCACCTGACCGGTCCCAGGCGCGAAGTAGTTTTGCGAGCCGACCAGCGCGAGCACGTCGCCGGTCGCGTTGTCGATTACCACGGCCGCGGCATCGTGGACATTCTTGGCGTGCAGGCGCACGAGTTGATCGCGCACCGCACCTTCGACGAAGCGATTGAGATCAAGGTCGAGCGTCGTGGCCACCGTCGCCGGCGCATCGGCTGGGAGGTCGCGCAGCACCAGATCCACAAAATGCGGAGCGCGGAAAAGACGCTGCGGAGCTTGCAGATGCAGCGCTTCTGCTCGTGCCCGCGCTGTTTGGTCAACCGTAAGCCAGCCCGCCTTCTCCATCCGACCGAGCACGATCTCCTGCCGGCGTTTGGCCGCCCGCGTGGCGCGATGCGGATTCAGCCGCGTCGGGTTTTTCGGCAGACCGGCGAGGAAGGCAGCTTCCGCATCGCTTAAGTCCGCGAGCGGTTTGCCGAAATAGTAATTCGCCGCGGAGGCGATACCGATGTTCAGATTTCCGAAGTCGAGCCGATTGAAATACGCCGCGAGGATCTGCGGCTTCCTCCACATCTGCTCGAGACGGATGGCGCGCAGCGCTTCCAGGCATTTGGTGCGAAGCGTGCGCGGCCGCGGATCGCTGATCTTCACCAGTTGCTGCGTGATTGTGGACGCACCGGACAAAACGCGTTGATGCGTCGCATTTCCCCACAGCGCGCGGCCGATCGCGAACACATCGACGCCGCCGTGCTGGAAGAAACGTTTGTCCTCCGCCGCGAGCATCGCGTGGACGACGCGCGGCGGAATTTCATCGATCGTCACCTCGCGGGCAAAGCGATCATCGACCCGCACCTCGCGCAGCGTCACGCCGTGGCGATCGGTGAACTCCCGGCTTTGCACCGCCGGCTTGAGCAGCGCCGCTGGTATCGGGACCAGCTTCAGCCCGAACCACGCGAGCAGCAGCGCAACCGCGAGCCCGCGCATCCCCCACTGGAGGGACGCGCTCCGTCGCGTCCCCAACTTCGGACGAAGGCGGCCCGGATATCGGGCGCCATTTTGGGTATTTTGGGACGCGAACGAGCGCGTCCCTCCAAGGTGTCCGCTCATGGCCTCACTTCAGCGGCAGGCTGGTGAGTTGCATCGTCTCAGTGAGGCCGAAGCGATCGGGGTGATACATTTCCTCGACCTTCGCCGACGGCGCCGTCGCCGTGCCCGCCGCGCGCACCCGCGCGAGGTAGCGGATCGTGAATTCACCCGGGTAAATGTAATCCGCGAAGAACAGCGCCCGGTCGTCGCGCAGTTCGGAGAAGTCGCCCGGCCAGTCGCGGCCGAGCACTTCGCCCGCGCGCGTCTCCTGCGATTTGAAGACGGGATTCACCGCCTCGAAGATCGACGGCATCGGATCGTTCACCGCGATGTAGCGCGCCTTCTTTCGCACATCGATGCGCAGCGTGATCAGCACGCGGTCGCCGATCACGGGATCCTTCAGGTCGCTCAGCGTCCCATCGTCGTTCACTTTCGAATAGGTGCGCTTGATGGAATACCCCTGGTCCTGCCGCGGCTGGTTCAGCGACTTCGGATGCGCGACGATTTCCACCTCGCTGAAGATGCGGAGCTTGTCCGGGTTCGCGAGGTTCATCGGCAGGCGGTCGGCTCCCGCCGCGATCGGCATCTCCACGCGATGCAGCGGCGCTTTTTTCTCGAGGAGAAATTTCTCGTTCTTCCCGGCCCACGCGAGCGAGCCGTCGATATGCGGCGCCGGCTTCTCGACATTGCGTAGGTAGTAGCTGAACGCGAGCAGCGACCACGCATTGCCCTGCGTCGTGAGCCAGTGACCGCCTTCACGTTTCCCGAGCAGTTCCGTCACGGTGGCGTCCACCGCCGGATCCTGCGGCCGGAACTGACTCCACGCGAGCAACCGGATCGCCGAGTCACGCGAACCCGACCAGAACGCATCCTCCTCGTAGCCCTCTGCTGCGAGCGGCTTGAGCAGCTCTTCCGTCATCGTCGCCAGCCCTTTGCTCTCGATGATTGCCAGCGCGAGCAGCGCGCGGCTTTCCCCGGTGAGTTGGTCGCGTTTGTTGAAGAGCACTTCGTGATACGCCGGCTCGGCGCGGCCCGCGAGCGCGAGCGTGTAAACTGCCATGCAACGTTCGCCGAGTCCCCAGCGGCTGTTGATGTCGGCGGTGCCGCGCAGCGCGGCGCTCAGATATTTGCAGAGCGAATCGAACGGTCCCGCCGGCACCTCGTAGCCCGCGCGCTTGGCCATCGCGAGGCCGAGGCCGCCGTAGGCGCTGCCCCAGAAATGCGGTTCGCGCCCGCCCGGCCAGTAGCTCAGCCCGCCGCCGCTCGTCTGCATGGTGAGCAGGCGGTCGATGCCGTAGTTCACGCTATCGCGGATTTGTTCATCCGAGCGCGCGAGTTCCGGCAGCGCGTCGCGGAAATCCTTGAGCACGATCCACGGCAGTGTGCTCGAGGTGGTCTGCTCGACGCAGCCGTAGGGGTAATGCAGGAGCTGGTTCAGCGTCTCGCGCAGTTCGATGATGCGCGAGTTGCCGAGACTCACGCGCACCACTCCGTTGCCTTCCAGCACGGCGGGATCGGCGTCCTTGAGCAAGTCGGTCTCGGCGGCTTCCACCCGCTTGAGCTTTACCTCGCGCAACTCCGCCACGGGCCAGCCGACCTTCAGCGTCGTCTGCACCGCATCGCGAAACGCCGTCTTGCCATCGCCGCCGGTGAAGCGCGCGGTCCACTTCCATTTCGCGTCGCCGATCGTCTTGAACTCCACGGGGAAATCCACCGCGAGAGAGCCGTGCGCGGGCAGTTCCAGGCGGCGCGTCAGGTTTTGGCCCGTGGCCGTTTCATCGAGCGCGAGCTGCACTTCCACTTCGCCGCCGATGTCCGTCAGATTGTGAAGGACGGCACGCAGCGCGAGCTTGTCGCCGATATTGGCGAAGCGCGGGAGCGCCGGCTCCAGCATCACCGGCTTGTTCACCTCGAATGCCGATTCGCCCGCGCCGAACGCATCCTGCTTCGTCTGCACTACCGCGATCACCCGGTAGCGCGTGAGGCTGTCCGGCGCGGTGAAGGTCGCCGCGGCTTTGCCGTTTTCGTCCGTGCGCAGATTCGCATTCCACAACGCGCAGGTGACGAAATTCTTGCGGAACGCTTCGCCCAGATCGCCGCCGCCGCCGATCATGTAGCCCTTGTTTTCAAACTGCTTTTCCTCCGGGTCCTCGCGGAGCAGCGAAGGAAGCGTGAGGCTGGTGCTCACCGTGAGCGGCAGCGGCTTGTTGAAGAACGCGAGCGGGTCTGGCGTCTCGTAGCCAGTGAGGCTGAGCACGCCTTCATCCACGGCGTAGAGCGTGACTTCGGCGCCGACGGTCGGCTTGCCGTTGAAGTCGTACACCTCGGCGCTCACCGTCACCGTGTCGCCGGGTTGATACGCCTTTTTCTCCGGCGTGACATACACCGTCAGCTTCGATTCCGGTCGCGTGACCTTGAGCTGGCAGAAGCCCACGCGATAGTCCGGCTCCTTGAACTTCCGCGGGCTGTCCTTCGCCCCGCGCAGCAGCATCACCGAGACGAAGACATTCGGCGCATCCACGCCTTGCAACGGGATCTCCACGCTCGGCGCGTTGCCGGAGAGTTTCGTCGTGAAGGAACGCAGCACCTTGTCGCGCTCGATGGTCACGAGTGCGTCGCCGGAGATCGGCGTCTTCACGAGGATGCGCGCCGTCTCGCCGCTCAGGTAGGCCAGCTTGTCGGAGACGAGTTCGATTTGGAATTCGTTGCGGTAGTTCCACTCCGTCACGTTCTCGCCGGTGACGTAGAAGGTCGTCGAAGTGATCACGCCACGTCCTGCCACGTCCTTGGCGGTGGCTTCGAGCAGGTAGAGGCCCGGCTCACCCGCGACCAGATTGGCCACCGGCTCGCCGACGCCGTGCCACTTGTGCTCGCGCTGTTCGGCGCGCTGCGTCTGGATTTCCTGCTCGGAGATCACTTTGAAGATCGGCTCGGTCTGCGTCTCCGAGGCGTCTTCGTCGGTGACGACGCGGTTGTTCTGCCAGTCGATCCGCGTTACGCGCAGCTTCGCAGCAACCGGTTCGGGATTTGGCGTGCCGTCGGTGCGCACGGCCACGACCGGGATCGCGAGCTTGTCGCCTTTTTGCACGACCTCGGGCAGTTCACCGATGCCGAGATAAAAGTCGGAGGCGTGAAACATCAGCTCCGCGGCCTGCGAGACCGTCTGCTGATTGAGATCGGTGACCTCGCAGAGCAGACGCGCCGAACGCGGCTGCGGGGCTTTGGTATTGAGCTGCACGGTCGTCGCCACGGTGGCCTTTCCGTCGTCACCGAGATCGAGCTGGCCCTGGTCGGCGAAATGCGAGGCGCGGTCGAGGATGCGGTTCAGCCGGTAGTCATCGATCGCGTCGCAAAAGCTGAATTTGTCGAACTCTTCGGGCGCGAAGTTCCGGTCCTCGGCCTCGATCGACCAACTGAGTTGCGCCTTCGAGAGCGACTTGCCCATGAGATATTTTCCCGAGACCGGCAACTCGAGCGGCTGCGCGCCGACGACGGTTTTCGGTCCGCCGATCGTGATTTCAAAGGCATTCGGCGTGTATTCCTGCACTTCGAACTCGTGGGTCGCGACATCTTCCTCCGCGTCCGCTTTGCCAAAGCTGAGCGTCGCCGAGTAGGTGCCGAGCGTGCCTTTGGGCAGCGGAATGTCGGCGTCGATCGAGCCGTAGGCGCTGAGCGTGACTTCCTTCGAGAGGATCTCGCGCTCGCGGTTGTCGAAGGCTTTCAGCCGCGCCTTCGTGCCCGCGGGAATGCGCGCCTGGCCCGAGCGCGGATCGCGGATGATGCCCTTGAGGTGAACCGTCTCGCCGGGCCGATACACGCCGCGCTCGGTGAAGAGCAGCACCTGCCGTCCGCTGGTGCTTTCCTCTTCGTCCGCGTCGCGGAAGGGAAGGTGAAAACGGTAGAGCGAGAGGTGATTGGTGTCGTCGTCGAGCGGGACGAGATGGAGGTCGCTGCCATTTTCCGCGCGCAGCCAGTGCGCATTTTTGGACGAAGGAAGCACCGCCATGCCGGTGGCGTCAGTGGTGACCGCGGCCATGCTCAGATTCTCGTCGGAAACGAGATGCACCTTCACGCCCGCGACCGGCGCACCGCTGGCCAGCGAAAAGACGTGCGCGAACGTTTCATTGGTCGAGCTCTTCCACACCATGCCGAGGTCGGTGACCTGCACGATCGCCTGTACGCCGGGCCGCGAGCCCTTTCCTACTTCCTCCGCGGTGACGAGCACCGCGCCGGTCTTGCCCACGCCGAGGATGTCATTCCACGCGAGCTTGATCTCCGTCTCGGTATCGACCTGCGCGGTGCCGGTGATGATGCGCGAGTAGATGGTTTTCCCGGGCAATTTGTCGGCGTTGATCTTGCGGTGAAACTCGTCGTCCTTCGCGTCGGGCGGGTTGAGGTAATCGCCGTAGGCCTTGAGCGCGAGCGGCGCAGTCTCGGGTTGGAAGAGCTTCGCGGTGACGCGGATTTTGGGAACGTTGACCGCCCGCATATGAAAATGCCGCGTCCCGCTGCTCAGTTGATGCGTGGCGAAACCCTCGAGCACCAGCGACGGAGGAATCGGTTCGAAGGAGACGACTTCGTGCTTGGGTTCGAGCAGGGTGAAGGGCTCGACGGCGGCGAGCCCGCGGGCGATGTCCACCTGGTATTCCGTTTCCAGCTTGAAGCCACCGGAGAGAGTGACCTGCGCGCCCTCCACTTTCGCGGCGAGCTTCTTCGGCGCCGGCGTGATCTTGATCCACTGCTGCACGTTCTCCGCCTTCACCGACTCCGCGAGCGGCTTGGAAAAGCGCACCACGATCCGCCGTTCGCCGTGTCCGTCGTTCAGCGTGTCCACGTTGCGCACGACGAACGGCTTCACGGTGCCGATCGGCAGCTCCACCGCCTCGAGCAGGTTCACGCCGGCCTCGGTGCTCGGCAGTCCTTCGGCGATCACGAGCTTCCAATCGTCGCCGACCGTCAGCGGTTCGGCGGGCTTCACGTAGAGCTGATTGTGCCGCTCGACCTCCGGCGTGCGTCCTCCGAGGGAAGGCGTGATCTTCTCGTAAAAACGCGCACTCCACGTGAGCAGCGATTGGTCGCTGCTGCGGTAGCGCGGGAAGCGATGGAGCGGCTGATGCACCGGATCGGCCTGGACCACGTTCGCGGCGATTTTCTTTCCCGCCGTGTTGGTGAAAGTGAGGAAACGTCCGGCCTCCGCGGCGTTGATGTCGGCGTTGAAGAGGAGATTAAAATCCGGCTCAGCGGTGACGTCCTCCCGGTAGAGGTATTTCGTCGAATGCGAGCCCTTGAGCGTCAGCCCCGGCGTTTGGAACGTCGCATCGAATTCGCCGTCCAGCGCTTCGCCGGCCATGTCCTTGGCGCCCGCGCGGAAGGCAAAACGGAACGTCGTGCTGAGCGGCAACGGCTCCTCCGGCGCGAACACTCCGCTGCGCGTGCTCAGCCAGGTGAACTTGCCCTTCGCCGCCGGCTGCAGCTCGACCGGCGCCGGGTCGGCCACTTTGCCGACGCTGGCCGCCTCGACCATCGGCTTGGCAAAGCGGATGGTGAAGTTCGCGTTCGGGTTGTTCTTATCGAGCGAGTTGCTGATGAGCTGCGCCGCCGGGTCGGCCGCGAGGCTGGTGGAGATGAGCAGTTTCGCGAGGCCGAGGGCAGCGAGCAGGCGCGGGAGCGCCGGAGTGGATGGACGATTCATGGCTTGTGGGAATGTAACGGCGGAAGGCCGCCGATCTTGCAGCGAGTTCGCGAAAATTTTTGTAAACGACTCCTTCGCAATGGTCTGGTAGCCTCGCGGCGAATGCAACCCGTTCGCGGCGCCAACACGAAAACCGATCGCCTGCTTGCCACCCGCCTCAGCCTCATCGAGCGGCTCGCCGACTGGAACGATCAAGCGCGCTGGCAGGAGTTTTTCGACACCTACTGGCGGCTCATTTACAACGTCGCGCGCAAGAGCGGCCTCACCGATTCCGAAGCGCAGGAGGTGGTGCAGGAGACGGTGATCACGATCGCGAAGAGCATCGGGAAATACGACCGCAAGGCCGGCTCGTTCAAAGGCTGGCTGCTCAACACCACGCGCTGGCGGATTGCGGATCAATTCCGCAAGCGCGACCCGGCGGAAGTGAAGCCGCTGGTGCGTCCGGACGCCGGGCGCGACACGGCCACGATCGAACGCGTCGCCGGTGTGGACGGCCGCCGAATCGAGACGGTCTGGGACCACGAGTGGGAGCGCAATCTCTTCCAAGGCGCGCTGGAGCGCGTGAAGAAGCGCGTCGCCGCGCGGCAGTTCCAGATCTTCGAATGCTGCGTGATCAAGCGCTGGTCCGCCGCCCGGGTCGCCGAGGCGCTCCGCGTGAATGTGGCGCAGGTGTATCTCGCCAAGCACCGCGTGAGCGCCTTGATGAAGAAGGAAGTCGCCGCGCTGGCGAAGCGGCAGTAGGCGTCCGCGCTTTCCAAACTTCGCGCATCCGCGCATCTTCCCGCTCCGAATCCCCTCTGCCATGCTTCTCGACCTCCGCAAAGTCACCAAGTCTTACCGCGCACCGGATGGAGGCGACGCCGTGGACGTTCTCCGCGGAGCAAACTTGCAGATCGCTGCCGGCGAAAGCGTTGCCATCGTCGGCCCGTCGGGCTCGGGAAAAAGCACCGCGCTGAATCTCATCGGTGCGCTCGATCGCGCCGACTCGGGAGAAGTGATCGTCGATGGCCGCGACGTGGAGAAACTCGGCGAGCAGGACCTCGCCGCCTATCGCAACACGACTGTCGGCTTCATCTTCCAGCTCCATCATTTGCTGCCGCAATGCACGATCCTCGAGAACGTGCTCGTGCCCACGCTCGCCAGCCCGAAGCGCGACGCCGCGGCCCTCAACGCCCGCGCCGAAACGCTGCTCGATTCCGTCGGGCTCAAGCACCGGCTCCATCATCGTCCGGGCGAACTCAGCGGTGGTGAACGTCAGCGCGTCGCCGTCGCTCGCGCGCTGATCAATCAACCAAAGCTCCTTCTCGCCGACGAACCCACCGGTGCGCTCGACCGCACCAATGCCGCGCGTCTCACCGCTGTGCTCGTCGAGCTGAACAAGATGCACGGGGTCACGCTGATCATGGTCACCCACGCGCTCGATCTCGCGCAGCAAATGGCCCGCGTCTTCGAACTCATCGACGGGCAACTCATCGAGAAGAAGTCATGACGGGCGTGTCGCTCGTTCTCAGCGGCGCACGGTTTTATTGGCGCACGCATCTCGGCGTCGTGCTCGGTGCGGCGCTGGCCGCGATGGTGCTCACCGGTTCGTTGCTCGTGGGAGATTCCGTGAAGGCGACGCTCCGCCGGCAGGCGGAATTGCGGGTCGGAAAAGCGAGTGTAGCGCTTGTCGGTGGTGACCGCTTTTTTCGCTCCCAGCTCGCCGACGACCTCGGCGCCGATGCCGCTCCCGCGTTGCTGCTGCGCGGCAGCGTGGCCCGGGTTGATGGTGCCTCACGGGTGAATTCAGCGCAGGTCATGGGCGTGGACGCGCGCTTTTGGAAACTCGCTCCGACGCCGGCCGCGGACCTCGCGAAAGATTCGATCGCCTTGAATCAACGCGCCGCAGCGCAGCTCGGCGTGAAGCTCGGCGACACCGTGATCTTGCGCGTGGAAAAACCCGGCTTCTTTTCCAAGGACGCGCCGCTCTCCGGCGAGGAAAACGAAGTCGTCGCGATCCGTGCTCCCGTCGCGCGGATCATTCGTGACGAAGAGTTTGGACGCTTCAGCCTGCAAGCCAGCCAGGTTCCGCCGAGCACGGTTTTTCTGCCGCTCGGATTCCTCCAGCAACGCCTCAGTTTCATTGGTCGCGCGAACTTGTTGCTGCGCTCCAGCACCGCCGATTTTTCCGCCGCGGTCGCGACCCATTGGATCGTTCAGGATGCCGGTCTCGAGATCCGCAACCTGCCCGCCACCGGCGGACACGAACTGCGCTCGCCGCGCGTTTTTCTGGAGCCGCAGATCGTGGCCGCGGCCCCGCCGGGACTTCAGTCGCTGACTTATCTGGTGAACGAACTCCGCGCCGGCGAAAAGGCCGTGCCGTATTCGATGGTCACGGCGCTCGATGTCGCGAAGTCCGGCTTTCTTCCACAGCAACTCGGCGATGGCGAGGCGGTGATCAATCAATGGCTGGCTGACGAACTCGGTCTCGCGGTGGGGGGAAAGCTCACGCTGAAATACTTCGTGATGGGCGAACGCCGACAGCTCACCGAGCAGTCGCGCGAGTTCACCGTCGCGCAGATTCTCCCGATGACCGAGCCGCAGCTCGATGCCTCGTGGATGCCTGATTTCCCCGGCCTTTCCGACAAGAAGAACTGCCGCGACTGGCAGCCCGGCTTTCAAATGGATACTGGCCGAATCCGCGATCAGGACGAAGCCTACTGGCAGAAATTTCGCGGCACACCGAAGGCGTTTTTGAACCTCAAAGTCGGCCAGGAAATGTGGAGCAATCGCTGGGGAAAAGTGACCGCGATCCGTTATCCGGCGACCATGCTCGAAGGCGCACTTTCCTCGGAATTGCGCGCAAAGCTCACTCCGGAGATGGTCGGGTTGAGCTTCGTCCCGCTGCGCGAGCAGGCGCTCGCCGCCACGAAGGCGCCGGTCGATTTCGGCGAACTCTTCGTCAGCTTTTCCTTCTTCCTCATCGCCGCCGCCGCCGTGCTCACGGGCCTGCTGTTTGTCTTTTCCCTGGAGCAGCGCAATGCCGAAGCCGGCTTGCTCCTCGCGCTCGGGCTGAGGCCGAGGCAGGTGCGCCGGCTGTTCCTCGCAGAGGGCGCCATGCTCGCATCGGTGGGCGCGCTCCTCGGTGTCTGCGGAGCCGTCGTTTACACCAAGCTGGTGCTCCGTGCGCTCGCGACGGTCTGGAGC
>JBAVML010000066.1:0-8354 GCA_049690035.1 Chthoniobacteraceae bacterium | reverse complement strand
AAAAAAGGTAGGGGCGCGATTTCTGGCGCAGGGTCTCGACGACTTCGCGGCGCGCCGCCGTGAAGCCGCCCATCGCGCCGCCGAGCGCCTTGCCGAGCGTGCCGGTGAGGATGTCCACCCGACCCATCACGCCGCAGTGCTCGGGCGTGCCGCGGCCGCGCGCGCCCATGAAGCCGACGGCGTGCGAGTCATCGACCATGACGAGGGCGTCGTGCTTTTCCGCGAGGTCGCAGATCGCGGCGATGTTCGCGATGAAGCCGTCCATCGAGAACACGCCATCGGTGGCGATGAGACGGGTGCGGGCACCCGAGGCAGCGCGCAGCTTTTCCTCGAGATCGGCCATGTCATTGTTGCGGTAGCGATGGCGCTGCGCCTTGCAGAGGCGGATGCCGTCGATGATCGAGGCGTGATTGAGTTCGTCGGAAATGATCGCATCCTCGGGACCGAGCAGCGTCTCGAAGAGCCCGCCATTCGCGTCGAAGCAGGAGCCGTAGAGGATCGTGTCCTCGGTTCCGAGGAACTCGCTGAGCTCCTGCTCGAGCTGCTGGTGCGGCTGCTGGGTGCCGCAGATGAAGCGCACACTGGCCATGCCGTAGCCCCAGCGGTCGAGCGCCTCGTGCGCGGCGCGGATGACTTCCGGGTGGTCGGCGAGGCCGAGGTAATTGTTGGCGCACAGATTCAAGACTTCGCGCCCGTCCGCGACGCCGATGTGGGCGGACTGCGGCGTGGTGATGACACGCTCTTTTTTGAAAAGGCCTGCGGTGCGGATCTCGGCGAGTTGTGCTTCGACGCGGTCTTGAGTTCTTCCGAGCATGGGGAGGGGATCAGCGGGTTTCGAAAAGGGGCAGCGACAGTTTCCAGTAGATGCCGGCGAGGCGCAGCGTGAGCACGAGTGCGCCTCCGGCGATGGTGGCGGCGGTGGCGCTGACGCCGAGCAGTTCCAGCGATACGCAGGCGGCAGAGCCGATCAGGGCAGCGGTGGCGTAGAGATGAATTTCGCTGCGGAAGACCATCGGCACTTCACCCATGAGCACATCGCGCCCGATGCCGCCGGCGACGCTCGTGATGACGCCGAGCAACACGCAGACCGGCGCGGAGAAGTGGAGTGCGATGCCTTTGGTCGTGCCGATCATCGCAAACGCGCCGAGCACCAGCGCATCGACGATAAGCAACAAGCGATGTGGGGGCGGGTGAAAGCGAGCGAGGACAAATGTGACTAGCGCGGTGACGGTCACATTGACCAGAAGCCAGGGTCCGCGCAGCCAAATGACCGGCAGGTCTCCAGCGAGGACATCGCGCACCGTGGCGCCGCCAAAGGCGGTGACGAGCGCGAGCACCAGCACGCCGAAGAGGTCCACCCGCTTGCCCCGCGCGCCGAGCACGCCGGTGATCGCGCCGACTGCGACGCCGAAGTGATCGAGAAACAGCGACAGCGTCACGCGGCGGGCAGGTGGCTAGTTCGGCCGAAAGATGTTCCAATCGAGGATCACCTTGCCGCTCTCGCCGGCATTCATGACCGCGAAGCCGCGCTCGAATTCATCGGCGCCGAAGCGGTGGGTGATCACCGGTGTGATGTCGAGCCCGCTCTGGATCATCACGGTCATCTTGTACCACGTCTCGTACATCTCGCGGCCGTAGATGCCTTTGATGGTGAGCATGTTGAAGATGACCTTGTTCCAGTCGATGGCCATCTCGCCCCCGGGGATGCCGAGCAGCGCGATCTTTCCGCCGTGCGCCATGTTGTCGATCATCTCGCGGAAGGCGGCGGGATTGCCGCTCATCTCCAGCCCCACGTCGAAACCTTCGGCCATGCCGAGCCGCTTTTGCACGTCGCCGATCGAACCGCTTTTGACGTTGTGAGCCACGTCGGCGCCCATTCGTTTGGCAAGGTCGAGTCGGTAATCATTTACATCGGTGATGACGACGTAGCGCGCACCTGCATGCCGCGCGACAGCGGCGGCCATGAGGCCGATAGGGCCGGCGCCGGTAATGAGCACATCTTCGCCCAGCAGATCGAAGCTGAGCGCGGTATGCACGGCGTTGCCGAGTGGATCGAAGATGGAAGCAACATCGCGGTCGATCTCCGGCCGGTGATGCCAGACGTTGGTCATCGGCAGGGCGATATATTCCGCGAACGCGCCGGGGCGATTCACCCCGATGCCGCTGGTGTGCGCGCAAAGGTGGCGCCGGCCAGCCAGGCAATTCCGGCACCGCCCGCAGACGACGTGTCCTTCACCACTGACGATTTCTCCCGGGAAGAAGTCAGTGACATTCGAGCCGACGGAAACAATTTCGCCCACGAATTCATGACCGACCACCATCGGGACCGGGATCGTCTTCTGCGCCCACGTGTCCCAGTTGTAGATGTGCAGGTCGGTGCCGCAGATGCCGGTGCGATCGACGCGGACGAGCACGTCATTGATCCCAGTGACGGGTTCAGGGACGTCTTCGAGCCAGAGGCCCGGTTCGGCGTTGCGCTTGACGAGAGCTTTCATGTTGGGGGCGCCGCGCTTGCGGCTGCCCCGTGATTATCAGGCTCTCCCGCGGCGACAACCGCGAACGTCCACTATGACAGGCTCAGCGTCGTTGCCGCCTACGCCGCTGGCGTAGTCGCGAGTTGTCGGCGGGAAGGAGGCGTAGTTCCCTCGACGACGAGCTGGCGATAGGCCCGCGGCGGGATGCCGTAGGCTTTGCGGAAAGCGCGCGAGAACGCATAAAGGGATTCGAAGCCGCAGCGTTCGCCGATGGCCGAGACATTCAACTCGCTCGACTGCAGGAGCTGCGCGGCCTCCGAAAGGCGCGACTCCCGCATGTAGCGACCGAGGCTGACGCCGAGTCGATCGCGAAAGACCGCACGCAGATGGCTGACGCTGTAGCCCAGCTCATTCGCGATGTCGGAGATCGTCACGGACTGACTGAGGTGTTCGCGGATGTAATGGTTGATCTTCTCGAGAATGACATCACGCGCCGTGGTGCCGGAGTGGATATCCCGCCGATCTTGGGGCAGTGCGGGACATTCGAGGAGGTGCAGCAGAAGGCGCGAGAGATGATAGGAGATCGAAAGCGTATCTGGAGCGACACCCACGGGCTGGAGGTAGTCGCGGACGAGCTTTTGGACGAGTTCCAGCGCTTCCTGATCGAGCGCACGCGGCGTATCCCGCAGGCTCTGGATCGCCGCGGAATTGCGAATGTCAAAGGTGAGGAAGAGCCAGTCGGCCCCTTCGTCGGCCAGATCGAGATAATGGTGGAACTGATTCGGAAAAATCAGCGCGCATTCGCCGGGCTGGAGCAGATAGCTCGTCTGGTCGATCCGCACCGGCCCAGGCGCGCCGGCTACGATGACGAATTCGAATCGGTGGTGGTAGTTGTTGCTCACGCCCTCGGCCTTCGAGAGCGGCTTTTCACCGCGCCGATAGAAAATGATGTTATCTGGCGCGAGCGACTGCTGGCAGAGCAGGCCGTGGAAGAGATTGCTGGCGAGAGGAACGTCGCGGATTAGGCGACGGAGGTTTTCGGTGGTGGGTGTGGTTTTCAATTTTGTAATAGGAGAATCGCGCGCTCGGCGGCTCGCGGACGGACCGTTTCTGCGAGGCGATTGACGTCGGTTCGCGGGAACGCATCGATGCGATCCACAGGCTGGAGTAATGAAGCAGATGGCCGCGGGCCGGAAAAATTCTTGTCAACGAAACGCAGCCGCCTACTTTCCACGCACTCTTGATGCAAGAGCGTTGATGAAAGCGCGGTTAGCTCAGTGGTAGAGCACCTCCCTGACACGGAGGGGGTCACAGGTTCGAACCCTGTATCGCGCACGTCTTCCGGACCTTTGCAACGAGCCGCCCTGGTGTTCGGGGACCAAAACCCTACCCGCCGATTCACGCTCCTAGAGGTCCTTCGGTAAGCGGAAGGACGAAGCATTCGGTGAGTCCGTGCGGTTTCGGGAAATGTTGGTGACGTATTCAGGATTGTCGGAGGCACACAGACAGTTCGCTGTTTTAGCCGAGTTCCGAAATAGCGAAGTTGCCTGATTTCGGTATCGGAGAACTCCCTTCCGACTATCGGACTGGGGCGGCTGATCGGCCTGGCTTTGGTCCTATTCCCCTGCCGGTTGGCGGAATTCGAACCCGCGACGTGCTCAACGCCGCAGGTCACGGAGTCTAGACCTCACATCCGTTCGTCACCTGCTTACTAGTTGGTTGAGATCAGTGCCGACTCCGCTTGCAGGGAAATTTTTTGCGTTGTCCGGGCAGATGGCGCAGCGCAGAGCGGGCCATCGTGGTAACGCATCGTGGCGTCTCGGCTGGTGACGACGACCTCGGTGTAGCTGACAGTGGCCGCGTCCTTGCGGTGCATGCAGAAGCAGAACGGCCCGCGCGCCGGTTCGTGCGAACCGTGGAGCCGGCGCAGCCACGGGAGGCTGCCCGCGCGAACTTCCCGCCATGCTTCGCGGGCCACCTGGCCGCGCTCGTGCTGGGCGCGTGGCTCGTCGTAGCCGGAGGAAAACCAGTGCCGCGGCTCCCACGGGTGCGGCATTTCTTCGAGAGTGTGCTGATCCCAGCAAAACTCGAATACCCTCCGCCCGCCTGGCGCGAAAGCCAGCAAACGAAATGGGGCCATTTCTTGCTTCGGCAGCGCGGCTATGGCGGCGCGCACTTCTTCAAGGCTCGTCGCGGCGAGCAGCGATGGCACCACGACGCCGCGGCTCACGCGGTCGATTCCAGGGTCACGCGGAATTGCATACCAGTTGATCAACGCAAGCGTGAGGCCGGCATCATTCGCACCTACCCACGAGCCGCCGGTCGGCTCCGTGGGATAAAGCGCGGCACGCCCTGCTCGGATGAATCGCTCGGGCGGATGTGCAGCGGGGCGTTGCAGCGATTCGTCGCGGTTCATCCCGACGTAAAAGCCGCGCGGGTGGGGCAGGAATGAGACGGAGCACATCAGTCGGCGAAGGGGTAATCCGCGATGAGCGCGGACGTGCGCTGCCATTCGCGCAGGAGCATCGGCAGCGAGGCCGGTCGAGTGCCGCGCGCGCGGTTGAGCGCACCGATGCGGAAGACGAGTTCCCACTGGCGGTAGAGCGTGCGGTAGGCGGAGAGCAGCGAGTTGCGCGCGTCGTAGATGCTCGTGGCTTCGGCCCCGGCGCCGTTCAGTTCCAGGATCGTCAGGCCGCGGCCGGCGCGGAGGTCGTCGTCAGTCGCGTAGCGGATGTCGTAGCGACCGATGAAAAAGCCGAGCACCGATTGCGAGATGCGATCCAGCTTGTCGAGCAGTTCCGGCGTAGCGAGGTGCATCCCGTCCTGGAAAATGCAGCCCTGCGCGTGATTGCCGGCCTCGACGAGCTTCAGCTTCTCGCCGCGAGCGAGCACCGTTGTGCGCTGCTCTGCAAAGCGCCGGAGATACGTGTGCGCGACGATGGCCGCGCGCGGATCGGCGAGGATCAGTTCCTCGACCGTGCGCTCGCCATCGCCTTCGATGACTGGAAAGATCTTCTCGGTAATCGCGAAGATGTGGCCCGTCGCTTCATCCGGCAGGCGGTAGTAGAAGACGCCGACTTCGCGCGGTCCCGCTGCGTAGCGCTGGAGGAGCACCGGCACGCTTACGGCGGCGAGGTAGTCGCGTGCGGCTTCCATTGAACGAATCAGCTTCACGCCCACGCCGCGCTGGCCGACGTCTGGCTTCAAGATGAACGGCAGCGAGACAGCTTGGCTTTCCACGATGCGGTGCAGTCCGGCGCAGCGAGTTTCCGCGTCGCCCGGCTCAATCAGCCAGGTCTGCGCCGTTTCATCTGGGCAGGCGCCTTGAAGGACACGAAGTGTCTCGAACTTCGATTCGCCCACCAGCCCGCCCATCGGAATGCCCGGATTCGCAGCGGTGGGCAGCGTGAAGCTGCGATGCCGAAGGGCGAGCCACGCGTAGAAAAAACCGACCGGCGCGTAGAACAACCACGACGGCCAAAACTCCCACTGCGTCCAGCGACGCAAAGGCGCGAGCCACTGCGAAAACCGGGCGAGCTGCTCTTGCGCCGCCCGGCGTTGGAGCACCGGTTTTAGCATCATCGAAGCGCCCGCCGTCGCCGCCGCCCCGACGGCCAGCCAGATGGCGTGATCGCGAAGAAATGGGATCTTTCCGACTCCGAGAAAATGGCCGCCGACAAAAATCGCCGCCACCCACGCTGCTGCCGCGAGGCCCGTGACGATGATAAACGACTTCAAAGAAAATCGCATCGCCCCCGCGGCGAGATAACTCGGCAACCGCAGGCCCGGCACGAACCGGCTCACCACGAGCACGAACGCCCCGCGTTTCTCAAACCACGCCTGGCTGCGCATCAACGCTGGAGCTACTGCGAAGCGCGCCGCGAACGGCGCTCCAAAGGCTCGTGCCATCCCGTAGAGCCAGAGGTCGCCGATCCAGATGCCGAAGAAGCACGCGGCGAACCCGAGTTCCCACGGCATCATCCCACCCGCAACCATGACCGCCGCGCTCAGCACCGCGGCATCCTCGGAGAGAAAGGTGAGCGCAAAAAGCGCAGCGGCTTCGGCCACACCATGCACACCGAATGGCATCCAGGGAGCCATGGGTCAGGGTGCGGACGCCGGCTGCTTTCTCGCCTCTTCGGCCTGATGCTTGAGCGTCGAGGGCGCGACGCCGAAGGCCGCTGGCAGCGGCACGCCTTGCATCCCGCACATCACGCCGATAAGCGCGTAGTGATGGATCGCGTGGGCGACGGCATACATCAATTCGCGGCCGATGGTGGACGGCATGACCGGCGCTTCTTCGTCGCCGTAGCTCACCTTGCTGCGTGCGAGCACCGGGCGGATCAGCCATTCGTCGGGAATCGATTCGACGCTCTCGAAAATGCGGCGCGTTTCGCTCGCCGCAAAGTCGCGCTCGGTCTCGATCCGGGGATCACGCTTGCGGTGATCATAGTTCACTTCGTCGGCATCGAGCGCATCGAGCAAGCTTTGGAAGTGATCGAGACAATGCCGGTAGTGTCCGCCGACGCTGGCGTTGAAGGCGCCGGGAATCTGCGTCGTGTAAGCCGCGTCGTCGAGCGCGCGCAGGAGCGTTTCGCCCTGCCGCAGCACTTCGGTCACGCCGCGGAGAATCGTCTGCTCGTTCACAGCCAGCCTCCGACGATCGGCAGCGCCTTGCGATGAATGAAAAGCACGACCGCCGAGCAAAGCGCCACGACCACCGCGAGGCCGAAGAGCAGCCCGCCGTCGTCCTTCACTACAATGCCGAGCACCGTGAGATGGCTCATGATCGCGCCGCCCATCACGCCGAGCGCCAGTCCCGCGCCGAGCCACGGAAACTGAGGTGCGATGAGGAGTATCGCGGCGATGAGTTCCGCCACACCGGAGCCAATGCGTCCCCATGGTTCCAGCCCGACTTTGGTAAAGATATATACCGACTCGGGCGCGCCGGTGAATTTGAAGAAGAGCGTCTGCAGCAGGATGACCGCTGCGACGACACGACAGATCCAGCTCACGATGACCTCCGGTTTGCTGAGAGCTTGCATGGTGGTGTTCATGGCCAATTTGTCGCGGGAGGCGTGGATTCCTTACGGCGAAGTTTCAGGATTTTTCAGCCACCCGCCCACGACCTGGATGGGCGGCCGGGCATCGCCGCCATTAACCCACGCGGCGAGCGCGATGGGTGTGTCCGTGGTCTTCTCGGGAAGCGGCAGAGACGCGGTGTAGCGGCCATCGGATGAAGTCAGTACGGCGGTGGCGAGGTGGAGCACGACGAAATCATGACGCAACTTGCGGCCGCTATTTTCCCCACGTTTCACGTCGGATTCGAGGTCGCCACCGAGCAGTGCCAGTTCGACCTGGAGCGGTTTTGGAGGATTACCAATTGGCGTGAAGGTCACGTCGGCGTGCGCGCCGTCAGGCAGTGTTACACGAAGCTTTCCGACTTTCGCCGCGCCTGCTGCAGGCTGCGGCGCGCGGCCATTCCAGTCGCGCCACTCGCGCCCGTTCAGCACGAAGCCGGGCGTATAGACCGAACTGCTGCGCCACGCCGCGGCGTAGCGATGCTGGCGCTCGGTGTTGCCGCGGGTGGCGAAGCGATCCGGCCAGCCAAGGCCATTCCAATAATCGACGTGAAAGACCACTGGCACGATGCTCTTCCAGAGGTCCGCGTTCGCCTTCAGTTTGCTCACCCAAGCATCGGCGGGCGGGCAACTGCTGCAACCTTCGGAGGTGAAAAGCTCGATGAGTGTGACTGGCGTTTCCGCGCTCTCGAAGGTGATCGGCGCGGCGAAGAGCGGCGCGGCGGCGAGCAACATGGCGGCAACGGCGACGGTGAGTTTCATGCGGCGGTTTGGAGACGGACGGAGGGCAGCATCGAAT
>JBAVML010000065.1:0-3686 GCA_049690035.1 Chthoniobacteraceae bacterium | reverse complement strand
CCTTCAAGGCCTACGGTGCGTACGATGACTTCGAACATTTCCCCCTCCACGGCGCCTTCCTCATCGACGCCGCCGGACTCGTGCGCTGGCAGGACATCAGCTACGAGCCGTTCCGCGACGCGAAGTGGCTGCTGGGCGAAAGCAAACGCCTGCTCAGCCTTCCGACATCGACGACCACGACCGCGGCCCGTTAGCCTCCCACCTTCCTCATGCAAATTCCCCTCCTACCCCTCGCCCTATTTCTCGCCGCCACCAGTTCGCTGCTCGCCGCCGAGTTGCCGATCCCCGACGGCGTGACCTTCACGCGTGACGTCGAATTTTCCAATCCCGACAACCAGCACCTCCAGGTGAACGTCGCGCAGCCGAAAGGCGACGGGACGTTTCCCGCCGTGGTCTGCATCCATGGCGGCGGCTTCCGCGCGGGCAAACGCGAGAGCTACGACAAACTCTGCCTCACGCTCGCGCAACGCGGCTACGTGGCGATCACCGTCACCTATCGCCTCGCGCCGATGTATCCGTTCCCCGCCGCCGTGCTGGATTGCAAAGCTGCGGTCCGCTGGTTGCGCGCGAATGCGGGAAAATATCACGTTGATCCCGCGCGCGTCGGCGTCACCGGCGGCTCGGCCGGCGGACACCTCGCGCAGTTCCTCGGCGTGACGCAGGGCGAGAAGGAATTCGAGGCCGGCGAAAATCTCGATCAATCCAGCGACGTGAAGTGCGTGGTGAATTTCTACGGCCCGAGTGACCTCACCAAGTCATACGAAAAAAGCACGGACGCGAAGGATGTGCTCCCGCTCTTCTTCGGCGGTGATCTTTCCACCAAGCGCCGCGAACACATCGTCGGCAGTCCGCTCTATTGGGCCACGCCCAACGCCGCACCCACGCTCGATGTGCAAGGCACCCTCGACGATCACGTCGCCTACGAGCAGGCCGTGTGGATGGTCGATCGGCTGAAAGCCTGCGCGGTCGAGGCGGAATTGCTGACCATGGAAGGCGCCGGTCACGGCTTCAAAGGCGCGGATCTCGAGAAGGCGGAAGAGGCGCTTCTGGCCTTTTTCGACAAACATCTGAAACCTTAAAGGGCGTAGCGGAAGGTGGGTGCCGGGCCGTGCTGCGGGACTATCATTCCGCCGGCACACTGCTCTTCGCGGCGGTATCCGCTCGCCGCCGCCCGCGGCTCTCGAGAATCGCGGGGCGAGCTTGGAACTCGTGGAACGCTTCCCGCTCTTCCATCGGAATGGATTTCGAGTCCCCGGAAGAAATTTTTCAACTTTCCTACGCAAGCGCTGCGCCGCGGCCATTCCTGCGTGCCGAGTTGCGCGAACTGCTCGGCAAGGCGCGCGAGAACAACGCGCGGATCGGCATCACTGGCCTGCTCCTTTATCACGAGCAGTCATTTCTCCAAGTCATCGAGGGTCCCGAGGAAACGGTGCGCAGCCTCTACGCAAGAATTTCCCGTGATCCTCGGCACGATCGTGTTCTGCTCTTGATGCAGCGGCATCATTCGGGACGGAGCTTCGCTCAGTGGCGCATGGGCTTTGTGGACAAGGAGGAAAACCAAATGCTTCACGGCGGATTCCTGGATCTCTTGGGCGTGAAGGCATCGTTCCTCGGGCTCCAAAACGATTCGAAAATGGTGGCGAAGCTCATCGACGGATTCCAGGAAGGTCGATGGCGCCAGGCCATTGGCTAAAACACCGGGCGTCCCTCGTGACGACGGTTCAATTGACCCCGCCAAACACGCGGTCTAGGCTCGCCGCCCTTTTTCCAAACTGCGATGAGCCAGAACTACAAAGACACCCTCCACCTGCCGAAGACGGATTTTCCGATGAAGGCAGACCTCGTAAAACGCGAACCGGAGCGGCTGGCAATTTGGGAAAAGAGCGGGCTCTACTGGAAGATCCAGGAGGCGCGGAAGGGCGCGCCGCTCTTCGTGCTCCACGACGGGCCGCCCTTCGCGAACGGCGATGTCCACATGGGCACCGCGCTGAACAAGGTGCTCAAGGACCTGATCGTGAAGTCGCGCACGATGCTCGGTTTCCGCGCGCCATTTGTGCCGGGCTGGGATTGCCATGGGCTGCCGATCGAATTCAAGGTGGTGAAGGAATCGCGCGGTCTGTCGCCGGTCGAGGTGCGGCAAAAGAGCGAGGCTTACGCGCGCAAGTTTATCGACATCCAGCGCACCCAATTCAAGCGACTGGGAGTGCTCGGCGACTGGGAGAATCCATACCTCACGCTCGCGCCCGGCTACGAGGCGGAGATCATCCGTGCGTTCGCCGTCTTCATCGAGAAGGGGCTCGTCTATCAGTCGAAGAAGCCCGTCTATTGGAGCACTGGCGCGCAAACCGCGCTCGCGGAGGCGGAGGTGGAATACGCGGATCGCACGGACCCGGCGATCTACGTAAAATTTCCGATCATCTCCGGCGCGCTCGCCGGCAAGGCAAACATGGTCATCTGGACGACGACGCCGTGGACGCTCCCGGCCAACGTCGCCATCGCGGTGAGCCCGCGGCAGGAATACGTGATCGTCACGCTCGGGCGCGATGGGTGGGCGGAGGACTTCGTCGTCGCGCGGGCGTTGCTCGAGGCCTTCACGAAGGAAACCGAGCTGCAGATCTTCGGGGAAGTCGCGAGCGTGCGTGGCGAAGATCTCGCCGGCTCCGAGGCGCAGCATCCTTTTCTCGATCGCAAGTCGCTCGTGATCACCGCGGACTTCGTGACCATGGACACCGGCACCGGCCAGGTGCACGTCGCACCCGGCCACGGTGCCGATGACTACATCGCCGGCATGCAGAACAAGCTGCCGATCCTTTCGCCCGTCGATGACCAGGGCAAACTCACCGAGGAAGCCGGCATGCCCGCGTGGACCGGCAAGTATGTCTTCGACGCGAACAAAGACGTCGTCGCCCATCTGCGCGAAAACAAAACGCTCCTCGCCGAGCACGCCTATCCGCACAGCTATCCGCACTGCTGGCGCTCGAAGACGCCGGTAGTCTTCCGCGCGGTGGAGCAGTTTTTCATCAAGATCGACGCCATCCGCGCCGACGCGCTCGCGGCGATCGATGGCGTGAACTGGCTGCCCGCGTGGGGTCGCAACCGCATTTTCGGCACCGTCGAGTCGCGGCCGGATTGGTGCATCTCGCGCCAGCGCACCTGGGGCGTTCCGCTGCCCGTCTTTTACGATGCCGACGGCAAGCCGATCGTCGATGCCGCGCTCGCGCGCAAAGTCGCCGACCTCGTGGAGAAGAAGGGGACGAACCTTTGGTTTTCCGAAAACGACGCGTGGTGGTGCGAGCAACTCGGTCTGCCCGTCGGCACCACGCGCCGCAACGACACGCTCGATGTCTGGATCGACTCCGGCGTTTCCCACACTGCCGTGATGAAGACGCGCCCTGAACTTGGCGGCGGTCCGGCGGATGTCTATATCGAGGCCACCGACCAGCACCGCGGCTGGTTCCAATCTTCGCTCATGACTTCCATCGCGATGACCGGCGCCGCGCCATACAAGACGGTGATCACGCACGGCTTTGTCGTGGACAAGGACACGCACAAGAAAGTCTCCAAGTCGGAGCAAGGCACCTACGCCAAACCGATGAACGCCGAACATTTCGTCGGCAAATACGGCGCCGACATCGTGCGTCTCTGGGCCGCGAGCGTGGACTACCAAAACGAAGTTCCTTTCTCCG
>JBAVML010000064.1:0-8854 GCA_049690035.1 Chthoniobacteraceae bacterium | reverse complement strand
GCCGCTGAACAAGACGGAACGAACTACCCTCGTCGGTCTGCTCCAGAAAATTCAGCAAGGCCTCGCCACCGAATCACCCGCAGCCGCTCCGGCGCTCGCTTCCGCCGATCTCTAACTCTCCCTGTCTATGTGGAAACGAATGTTGCTCATGCTGCTTCTCGCGTTCGTCGCGGTCGCACTCATCGGCTTTCTCAAGTATCGGACGATCCGCGCGGGAATGGCGATGGGGGCGAAATTCGCGCCGCCGCCCGCCGCAGTGACCACCGTCATCGTCCGGGCGCAAACGTGGCAGCCCGTCCTCAACGCCGTGGGATCCCTCAAGGCCGTGCAAGGCGTCACGATCAGCACCGACCTCGCCGGGATCGTTTCCGAGATCGCCTTTGAATCCGGCACGCCGGTGAAGAAGGGCGCGCTGCTGGTGAAGCTGGACACGCAGCAGGAGGAGGCGCAGCTCCGCTCGGCCGAGGCGCGGCTGGAGCTGGCCCGGACCGACATTCAGCGGAAGCGCGACCTCGTCCAAAAGAAAGCCATCGCCGTCTCCGAACTCGACACCGCGCAGAGCCAACTCGCGCAGACTGCGGCCGACGTGGAGGAAATGAAAGCGCTCGTGGCGCGCAAGCAGTTGACCGCGCCGTTCGATGGGCTGGTGGGCATCCGGCAGGTCAATCTCGGCCAGTATCTCAATCCCGGCGCCGCGATCGTGCCGCTGCAATCGCTCGATCCGATCTACGTCGAGTTCTCGCTCCCGCAGCAGCACATCGAGGCGATTGCCGTGGGCAAGAAACTGCGCATCTCGGCCAGCGGGGTCACCGGCGACCGCTTCGATGGGGAGATCACCGCCATCGATTCGCGGGTCGATGAAGCCACGCGCAACGTGATGATCCAGGGCACGATGAAAAACGCCGAGCACAAGTTGAAACCCGGCATGTTCGTGGACGTGGAAGTCTTGCTCCCCGAGAAGGCGGGCGTGCTCGCGATCCCTTCGTCGTCGATCGCGTACGCGCCCTACGGCGACTCAGTCTATGTGGTGAAAGACACCCAGATGCCGGATGGCAAAGCGGCCAAGGAAGTGCAGCAGAAGTTCGTGAAGCTCGGGCCAAAACGCGGCGACCAGGTGTCCGTTCTGTCGGGCCTCACCGCGGGCGACGAGGTGGTCTCCTCGGGGATTTTCCGCCTCCGCCCCGGCGCCGCGGTGCAGGTGAACAACAGCGTGCAGCCGGGCAACGAACTGAATCCGAATCCGCCGAATACCTGACCGAATTCGGACTCTGAACTGCCAATGCGTTTCACCGATCTCTTCATCCGCCGGCCGGTCTTCGCGAGCGTGATCAGCTTGATCATCCTGCTCGCGGGCGTGCAGTCCATCCGCTCGCTCAACGTCCGCCAGTATCCACGCAGCGACATCGCCGTGGTGCGCGTGGAGACGAAATACATCGGCGCCAATGCGGACCTCGTCCGCGGCTTCGTCACCACTCCGCTCGAGCGGGTCATCGCGAGCGCGGACGGCATCGACTACATCGACTCCTCCAGCTCGCAGGGCCTCAGCATCATCACGGTGCACCTCAAGCTGAACTACGACACCAACGCCGCGCTCACGCAGATCCAGGCGAAGGTGGCGCAGGTTCGCAACGACCTGCCGCCGGAAGCCGAGGCGCCGGAGATCGAACTCACGCTGAGCGATACGCAGTTCGCGCAGATGTATATCTCCTTCTACTCCGATGAACTCACTCCGAGTCAGATCACGGATTACCTGACCCGGGTCGTCCAGCCCAGGCTGACGGCGGTCAGCGGCGTGCAAAAGGCGGAGATTCTCGGCGCGCGCACCTTTGCCATGCGCATCTGGCTGAAATCCGAGCGCATGGCCGCGCTCAATATCTCGCCCAGCCAGGTCCGCCAAGCTCTCGCCTCGAACAACTACCTCTCCGCGCTCGGCATGACCAAGGGCTCAATGACCACGATCAACCTCGTGGCCAATACCGACCTGCGCACGGCTGAGGAATTCGGCGAGCTCGTGCTGCGTGAACAGAATGGCGCCATCGTCCGGCTGAAGGACATCGCCGAGGTCGATCTCGGCGCCGAGGACTCCGACACGGACGTGCGTTTCTCCGGACAAAAGGCGACGTTCGTCGGCATCTGGCCGCTGCCCACCGCCAACTCGCTCGACGTGATCAAAGCGATTCGCGCGGAGATGCCCGCGATCGAGAAGCAACTCCCGGCCGGGATGAAGGTCGGCATTCCCTACGACGCCACGCTCTACATCCAGGATGCGCTCAAGGAAGTGATGCGCACCCTCCTTGAGACCCTGGCGATCGTCGTCGTGGTCATCTATCTTTTCCTCGGCTCGCTGCGCGCGGTGATCATCCCGGTCGTCGCCATCCCGATCTCGCTGATCGGCGCGGCCTTTCTGATGCTGGCGTTTGGCTTCACCATCAATCTGCTCACGCTGCTCGCCATCGTCCTCTCGGTCGGACTCGTCGTGGATGATGCCATCGTCGTCGTCGAGAACGTCGAGCGGCATCTCCACGAAGGTCTGAAACCCTTTCAAGCCGCGATCCTCGGCGCCCGCGAATTGGTCGGCCCGATCATCGCGATGACCATCACGCTCGCCGCGGTCTATGCACCTATCGGCATCCAGGGCGGGCTGACCGGCACCCTCTTCCGCGAGTTCGCGTTCACGCTCGCCGGCGCCGTGGTCATCTCGGGTATCGTCGCACTCACGCTTTCACCGATGATGACCTCGAAGCTGCTGCGCAGCGGCGATTCCCACAAGGGCTTCGCGGGGTTTGTCAATCGCCAGTTCGACCGGCTGCGCCACCGCTACACCCGCACTCTCACCGGCACGCTCCAGTGGCGCCCGGTCACCATTACTCTTGCCGTCATCGTCATTCTGCTCGGCGTGCCGTTCTATCTCATGACGCAGAAGGAACTCGCGCCGAAGGAAGATCAGGGAGTCATCCTGGGGATCGTCCTGGCGGCGCCGAATTCCACGATCGAGCAGACCACCCGTTACACCGAAAAGGTGAACGACGTGTTCATGTCGATCCCGGAAACCAAACACACTTTTCAGCTCACCCAGCCCTTCACCGGCTTTAGCGGCATGGGAGTGAAACCGTGGAGCGCCCGCAAGCGTTCGACCGAACAAATCATGTTCGAAGTCATGGGCAAACTCGGCCATGTCCCCGGCGTGCAAGTGATCGCGACCATGCCCGCGCCGCTGCCCGGCGGCGGCAACTTTCCCGTCGAGTTCGTCATCGCGTCCACGGCCGAACCGATCGAGCTGCTCGGCTTCGCCAATCAGCTCGTGGCCACCGCGATGAAGAGCGGCGTGTTCGTCTTTGCCGATACGGATTTGAAATACGACATGCCGCAGGCGGAGGTGGTTTTCGATCGGGACAAGGTCGCGTCGCTCGGGCTCAACCTGCAGCAAGTCGGCGCCGACCTCGGCACGATGCTCGGCGGTAACTACGTGAACCGCTTCTCCATCCAGGGCCGGAGCTACAAAGTCATCCCGCAGGTGAAACGCAGCGAGCGCTTGAACCCCGAGCAGCTCAAGGATTTTTACGTCAGCGGCCCGGACGGCAAACTGGTCCAGCTCGCCACCTTTGCGTCGATCAAGGAATCGACCGAGCCGCGTCAGCTCAACCGCTTTCAACAACTGAACTGTGCGCGCATCCAGGGAGCGATCCCGCCGCACCTTACGCTCGACCAGGCACTGAAGGTCCTCGAAACCGAGGCGGCAAAGATTTTGCCGAAAGGCTTTTCTGTCGATTACGCCGGCGAAGCGCGCCAGCTCCGGGTCGAGGGCAACAAGCTGACCACCACGCTCCTGATCTCGCTCATCCTTATCTTCCTGGTCCTCGCCGCGCAGTTTGAAAGCTTCCGCGATCCGCTCGTCATCCTGCTCGGCTCCGTGCCGCTCGCCCTCTCCGGCGCGTTGCTCTTCAGCTTCCTCGGCTACACGTCGTTGAATATCTACAGCCAGGTCGGCTTGATCACGCTGGTCGGATTGGTAGCCAAGAACGGCATTCTGATCGTCGAGTTCGCGAACTCATTGCAGGAAGCCGGCCGCACCAAGCTTGAGGCGATCATCGAGGGCGCGAGCACCCGGTTGCGCCCGATCTTGATGACTTCCGTGGCGACCGTCGCAGGGCACTTTCCGCTCGTGCTCGCCAGCGGACCCGGCGCCGGCTCGCGCAACAGCATCGGCGTGATGCTCGTCTCCGGCATGATCATCGGCACGCTCTTCACCCTGTTCGTTCTGCCCGCGATCTACATGCTCATCGCCCGCGACCGCGGTGCCGATCGCAGCGAGAGCGAGGCGGAGAAGCTGATCGACGACCTGGAACTGGAGTCAGTCGAGGCGTAGGCATTTCTGCCGCGCGGTTCGCCGGAGCGGAAATTTGCGAATCGCATTCGTTGCGTCGCACAGGTGAGACTGCGGGGAGATGACCCTGCCTCCCCGTTGCGTCCTCCGAGCGCTGTTGATGCTCGCGCTGGCCTGTGCTTCGGCGACGGCTCAGCAGGCGGTCGCGCCACCGGGATCGTCAAACTCCCAACAGCCAGAGCCGCTGCCGATCAATCCCCTGCGGCCGGGTGAGAAACCGGAAACCCCCGTGCTCCCGGACGAGATCAAGCTGCTCCCGGGTGAGATCCCGCTCTTCCGCACGCCGGAGGAAAAGCCGCGCGAGTTGCCGCGTTACAAGCTCCAACTCGCGGTGGATGCCATGCAGCCAGTGCTGCCGCCCTTGGACGAACGCCTCGCCGCTGCTGCTCTGGCGAATTCGGTGAAGGTGTCGGTGAAGAAATTCGCGTTCGAGGGCAATCACGTTTTTTCCGATCGCCAGCTCGCGCAAATCGTCGCCAGCTACGCCGGTCGCGTGATCACCAGCGAGGAGTTGGAAGAGGCGCGCGTGGCCTTGACCAAGCACTACGTGGACGCTGGCTACATCACGTCCGGCGCGCTCTTGCCGGATCAGGATCCCTCCGGCGGCGTGATCAAGTTTCAGATTGTCGAGGGGCACCTGACGGAGATCGAGTTGCGCGGCAATTTCTGGTATCGAGGCTGGTGGCTGCGCAACCAGATGCGCCGCGCGGCGGGCTGGCCGGTAAACTTCAACAACCTGAAAACCGGGCTCCAACTCCTGCGGCAGAATCCGACGATTTCGCGGGTGAATGCGGAACTGAAACCCGGCGTGAAGCAGGGCGAGAGCATCCTCGAGGTGGCGGTGAAGGACGAGCAACCGTTTCGCTTCGGCTTCGAAATCAGCAACCGACGGCCACCGAGTGTGAGCGAGGGAATCGGCGAGCTTTACCTGACAGATCTCAATCTGAGCGGACACAATGATCCGCTCGATCTCCGCTGGGGGCTGGTGCGCTGGACGAAGGAGGGCGCGATCGATTACGCGGAGTTCGACAACGTGAGCGGCAGCTATGAACTGCCCGTGACGCCGTGGGACACCACGCTGCAGGTCTATGCGAGCAAGACCGATTCGAGCATCATCGACGAAACCTTTGCCGCGCTCGGCATCACCAGCCGGTCGGAGGAGTTTGGGCTGACCCTGAAGCAGCCACTTTACAAGACGCTGAACAACACCGTGACCGCGTCGCTCGGGGCGGATCGCAAACACAGCGAGACCTACCTTCTCGGGCGGCCCTTCACCCTCTCGCTCGGTGCGCTGGATGGCGAAGCGGATACCTTCGCCACGCGGCTCGCGCTCGAGTGGGTGAACCGCAGTCAGGTACATGTGCTCGCGCTGCGCTCGCAATTCAGCCTCGGGCTCTACGCTTTTGACTCCACGCGCGCCGATCCACGCACCGCCGGCGGCACGACGTCGGGCACCGGCAGCGGGATGGGCTTCGACCCGGAGATTCCGGATAGCAAATTCTTCGCGTGGCTCGGCCAGGCGCAATATGTCCGGCGCATCTTCGACACGGAGCTTTTGCGCAAGAAGCCGGACACGATCGCGTGGAACACGTTGCGCGAAACGCTCCTGGTGCTGCGGGCGAATGCTCAGCTCTCCGACGAACCGCTGCTTTCCCTCGAACAATTCAGCATCGGCGGCATGCAAAGCGTGCGCGGCTACCGCGAGAACCAACTCCTGCGCGACAACGGCGTCTTTGCCTCCGTGGAGCTGCGCATTCCGATCTGGCTGACCAAAGACAAGACGCCCCTCGTTTCGCTCGCGCCGTTCTTCGACTTCGGCGGCGGCTGGAACGTGAACAAGGTCGATGACAACTATCAGACGATCTATAGCGCTGGTCTCGGCTTGCTAGTCAACGCCACCAAACATGCGCAGGCCACGATCTATTGGGGCCACCCGTTCGTCGATTTCTACGAAAAGAATGTGAGCCTTCAGGATTACGGCTTGCACTTCGCCGTCTCGATTAACGCGTTCTAGCTGGGTATGACGCGTCCCGTTCTCGTGTTGTCCAGCGTCCTGCTCGTAGCCGCAGCCGGTTGCATCGCAATCGTGCTCGCGAGGCGCGAAGGCGTTCCCCCGATCACCTTCGTCTCCGAACTCGCGCCAGATCCCACCGCTCCGACGAGGACGGAGGGGCCGTTACAGCGACCGATCGCTGAGACTCTGTCACCCACCGCGACCCGCTCGACGGAGGATGCCGCACTCCGTCCGCCGGACATCGCGCTCAATTCCGGTCCGCTCGATTGGGAACAAAAGCTCGCAGCAGCAAAGGCATCTACATCGGATTCCAGCGGACGCGCCAGCGTCATCTTCGCGAAACTATCGAGCCTGCCCGACGAAGCGCTCGCCACCGCGACCCAGCAGGCAGTCGAACAACTGCCCGACGCGGACTATCTCGGAATCGCGGCGCCGTTGATAACTAACCCGAAAACCAGCGGGCAAGTAACGGGCGTGCTTTTCTCCGACCTGATGGAGCGCCCCGATTTCATCACGTTGCCGACCTTGCTCGCGATCGCGCGCGATCCTTCGCACCCATTTGCTCCCGCCGCTCGCGAAAACCTCCGCCTGCTGTTGGGCACTGACGAGTCCAAATGGCCCGCTGCAGCGCAGAGCGCGCTGGCGAAGGAGCGCCGATGATCAGGGAATCGCCGGCGGCAGCGGCAGCTCGGTGGTATTGAGAAATTCCGGCTCGAAAGCAGGCCGCTCCGTGGATGGCGTTGGTACGATCCTGGGCGCGAGCGGTTCCTTGAGGCCACCGCCACCTTTGGTCACGAGCTTCCCGTTTACTTCCTTCACGTCCGCGACCCGGATCTGGGATCCGTCCTTGTGGCGAAGGAAGGCGCGCATTTCCTCGATGTGAAAGGGTCGCGATCCGCGGCGACCGAAGACGACGGTCTGCCCGCCGGTTTCATCCACCACACGGTCGCGATCGAGACCGCGGGAGACAGCGAGCATCTCGTGTTTGGTGGGATAGCTGGCAATCAGTCGCGGCGCGGGACGTGGGCTGAATCCGGCGGCGCCTTCGACCGTGTCGGGAGAGATGAGTTGCACCACGCGCAGGCCATTGTGCCCATCAGCCACGAGCGCATACATCGACGCGGCGACCGAGCCAATCTGCACGGCGTGCGCATCGTTGATTGCGCCCTCTGCATTGAACATCTGATCGAGCTTTGGGCGCTCGGGATTCTCCACATCGATGATCGCCAGGCCCTCGGCGCCATTTGCCACGTAGGCGTAAGTGCGGGCCACGTATAGCTTGTGCGCGTGCCTGAGTGCCACCACGGCTTTCGGAATGGCGCGGGGTTGATCGGGGTTGGCGAGGCTCACGACCTTCAGCCCGTCGTCGTCGGTGACAAAAGCATACTGGAACTGGATGGAGACGGCCTTGGGATTCCGCAGAAACCCATCGGCGAGTTCGCCAACGAGGTGCGGCTTCTCAGGCTCTTCCACATTCACCACCGCGAGCCCGCGCGGCGTGCAGACATAGACGCGGTGGCCGGCGCAGACGGCATACTCCGCGCCGGTTAACACACCGCCGGGATTAAAGCTGTCGCCGATCGCCCCTTTCTCATCGTGCAGCCTCGCCCGCTTTAGGAAGTTATTCTCCGGATTCCCATCGAGGAGCGCCGAAACGTCGACGACATACAAACCTTCCTCACGATCGGTGACGAAGGCATAGCCATAGATCGCGTGGATCGGTTGCTCTTCATTGACCGGCAGGCGGACACGCTTGGGATCATTGATCAAAGTACTAGGCAGCGCGACGGAGGTAGCAAACTTTGAGCGGACATAGGTCTTTTGCCCGAGTGGTGATACCGGAGAGCTAACAATCCGTTCGCTAAAACCCTTCTGGTCGATGTTCGCAATGTCGAAGACCTCAAAGCCGCCGAATCCGTTCGCCGTGTAAAGATACTCACCGCGCATCGTCAGGTCATTGATCACGCGGGCATCGTGATGAAAGGCGCCGTCTTCATAGCCTCGGCGGTCGGTGCCTTTGAGAATTCGCCCGCGATCGAGGTGCTCCTGATAGTTCCTGGGATAGGCGAGCTTGTGCATGCTCGATCCGATCACAGATTGCGGTTCGTCGGACTCCGTCCAAATGACGCCATAGAGACTCTCGTCACCGCCCATCCAAGCATAACGTCCGAAGAAATTCACCGTGCCGGTGCCGAAGCCAAGCAACTGCGTCATCCACGCGTTATTGTCGTTCGCCTTGGAGAGATGGCAGTCGGTGCAGCTCTTAGTTGTTCCCTTCCCGCTCGTTGTGTGCGCGAAGTGAGGATTGAAAGCCTGACCGCTGTAACCTTCGGCACTGACCGTCTGCTGCTGAGAATAGAACCACTCGCGGTTGGCATTCTGCGAACCGACCATCATCGCGCTCGAGGAGCGGATCACAGCCATGCGGTTCTTCTTCACCGTGCCATCGATGCCAA
>JBAVML010000063.1:0-21092 GCA_049690035.1 Chthoniobacteraceae bacterium | reverse complement strand
GAACCGGCTCTTTCAAGAAGGTCTCGAAGACACCGTCGTCGATCGCCATGATCTCCGGCTCGACGAAGGCCTGCGACTCGCTCACGCGCGTGAGGAGATTTTCGAGCTGACCTTCCCGCGCGAGATGCGCCGCGTCCGAACTGTCCTCCGACGACTTCAGCGACGCGTAGTGATAGAGCCGCTCGATGAGCAGCCCGAGCGACTTCTCAAATTCCAGCACTTCGCGCAGCGTCGCCGCCGAGGCGCCGACGCGCCCCTTCCACTGCGCGATCTGCTCGTAGTCCTGCTGGAGCTTTTCAAAGTCCGCCTGCCACTCCGCCGGCGTCGCGTAGAGCAGGGTGAGATCCCAGGTGTCGCCGAGCGCCACTTGGTCGCGGGTCGGCGTTGCACTCGGCGCGGGTTCGTCTTTGTCGAAAGGGAAGGTCTTCATGAAAATCTAGGCGGGGTGAATATCGTCGTGCGCGCCGCCATCTTCCACATCCAGCGTGCGGACCCGCTTGCGCAGCCGCATTTCCTCGACCTGCGCGCGCAGCTTGTCCGGGAGCGCCGCAGAGGCGGGGATGCAATCGATGATCAGGCACGGCGTGGAGGTATCCGCGGTGAGTAGATGGACGGTTTGCAGACCGAAGATGCGCTGAAAGAATGGCGCTGTGATCTGCAGGTCGCGGACCCGATAGAGTTCCAGCGTGTCGGTCGTCTTGTTGAAAATGCCGCGCTCGGTGATTAGGCGTTCGGTAGTGAGCCGGTAGGTGGTCGTCTTCACCGAGAGCCAGCGCGCAATCGCCCACGGGATCGGGATCACGAGGATGCACAACAGGTAAATGCCGAGGTTTTTGAGCTGCGACGAAGTGCCGCTCCAGAGGGTTTCTTCAGCCATAGCCGCTGAAGCTAGAAGTGCGGCGCGCCCCGCGCAAGACGCGGCTCATTCCGGAATCGCGAGCCATTCCTTTTCGAGAACCAGCACCCTCTCTTTCAGCGCCGGGTCGAGGTACTTGATCCGCACCTTGGTCGCTCCGTCGCGGATCAAACGCGCGCAATCCTCGCCGATTCGGCCGGCGGTCAGTTCGCCATTGATCTCGGAAATGATGCAGCCCGGCATGAGCCCGGCGCGCGCCGCCGGCGAATCCGGCAGGACGATATTCAGCGCGACGCCCGCAAGCGTGCCGCTCCGCTCAAAGCCGACGCCGATGCCGAAGATCCGCTGCCTTTTTCCGGGCGCAGGCATCTCGGTCCCGGGTTTGAGCGGCTCCTCCTGCGGACGCGGAAATTTCTCCGGCTTCGTCGCCCGCATCGGCGTCGCTTCATTGGTCGCCGTGCCGACGAAGAGCGCGACCATGATCACCAAAGGAAGGGGTGCAGCCATCACGCGCGTTTGATGATCAGCGATTTCAGTTCCGTCATTTCTTCCATGGCATAACGCACACCTTCGCGGCCGAAGCCGCTGTCCTTAATCCCGCCATACGGCATGTTTTCCACGCGGAAGGTCGGCACCTGATTGATCAGCACGCCGCCCACGTCGAGCACGTCGAAGGCACGCAGCGCGAGCTGCAGATCGCGAGTGAAAACACCGGCTTGCAGGCCAAAGTCGGACGCATTCACCAATGCGAGCGCTTCGTCGAAGTCGCGGTAACGATGCAGCGTCACGATCGGCGCGAAGGCTTCCTTCGCGCACAGCTCGGCATCGGCGGGAACGTCTTCGAGCACCGTCGCATCGAGACACCGACCGATCGTTTGCCCGCCATGCACGAGCTTTGCTCCCGCATTCAATGCGGCGTAGATCCGCTTGTTTACTTGATCCAGCGCCTCCTCCGTGATCATCGGACCGACTACCGTCGCGCGATCGCGCGGATCACCCGTCTTGATCTTCTCGCGAATGAACTCCACGAGCCGCCTCTTGAATTCATCATAGCGCGACTCGTGAATGACGATGCGCTGCACGCTGATGCACGACTGCCCCGCGTAGGCGAAGCCGCCGTTGGCGATCGCCGGCACTGCGGCGTCGAGGTCGGCATCGGCATGCACGATCACGCCCGCGTTGCCGCCGAGTTCAAGCGTGATGCGCTTTTTGCCGCAGAGTTCTTTCAGCTTCCAGCCCACCGTCGGGCTGCCGGTGAAGGTGACCTTTTTCACCCGCTCATCCGTGACGAGCTGCGCCGCGTCTTCGTTCGAGCAAGTCACGAAATTCATCTGCCCCGCGGGCACGCCGGCCTCGACGAGCACCCGTGCGAGGAGGAGCGAAGTGAGCGGCGTTTTGGCCGCGGGCTTCACCACCATGGTGTTCCCGGTGGCAAGACAGGGTGCGACCTTGTGGGCGACGAGGTTGAGCGGAAAATTAAACGGCGTGATCGCCGAGACGACGCCGAGCGGAAAGCGCTTCACCAACCCAAGATGCCCCTCGCCGCTGGAAAACGCGTCCATGTCCAGCATCTCGCCATGCTGCCGCCGAGCCTCTTCCGCGGCCGCGGTGAAGGTCATCACCGCGCGCGCCACCTCGCCCTCCGCGAGTGTGATCGGCTTTCCTGCCTCGCTCACGATCGTCTCCGCAAATTCCGCGCTGCGCTGCTCGATGCCACGCGCGACCGCGAGTAGCAAGGCCGCCCGCCGATGCGCTGCCTCACCGCGCGCCTGGGGAAATGCCGCCTGCGCCGCCGCGACCGCGCGCTCGATTTCCGCCGGGCCGCCCATCGGCACGCGCGCGATTTCCTCGCCGGTGAAGGGATTCACCACCGGCGAGGACTTCGCCGTGGTCGAAACCCATTCGCCGCCGATGAGGAGGGATGGAGGAACGCTCATGCTTGGAATGTAGCGCGACCTCCGCCCCGCGCGCCAGAGGGGATGCAATCCGGCAACATCCTACTGCGAGAATTCGTCCAGCAAACCCGCTTCGACCCACTCGTAAGTCCCCGCAAGGACGCCCTGCGCGAGGCGGTAGCCGACGGCGTCGGTGTTGTGGCTAATCGCGGAGAAGAGACGATCGATGCGCAGGCGCGCGTTGGCAGCGAAAAAGTCCGCGAGTTCGATGGCCTCGCGCGTACCGAGCGCTTCGGCGCGGGCGCAGGTAGTAGCGATGGCGAAGAGTTCTGTGCCGATGTCCACGAAGCGACCGAGCAGCACCTGCTCGCGTTCGAGCTTGGGGCCATAGCGGGCCATGGTGTGGAAGAGCGTGCGAGCGAGTCGGCGCGTCGTTTTTTTGGTCCAGCTCACATTGCTGGCGAGCCGCGGATGCATGCGCACGGCGACGTTGCCGAATCCGCGGGACGGCGCGGTGGCGAAGGGCAGCCACTGGAGCGGATACCATTTGGCGTAGAAAGCCGTCGCCTTTACCGCGGCGCGGGCGCGGTCCTTCGTGGCGAGCTGCGAATTGAGCATCGGCGCGCCGATCTTGAGGTGCGCGTCGAGCGCTTCGCGGGCGATGAAGAGCCGCATGATCTCGCTCGATCCCTCGAAGATCGTATTGATGCGGCTGTCGCGCATCAGCCGCTCGATCGGCACCGGTTTTTCGCCGCGCGCGGCGAGAGATGCGGTAGTCTCGTAGCCGCGGCCGCCGCGGATTTGCATGGCTTCATTGACGTGCTCCCAGGTGCGTTCGGTCGCCCAGAGTTTGCACATCGCGGCTTCGAGGCGCACGTCGGCATGTTTGTCGCGATCGACGAGGCTGGCGGCGTAGAGCGTCATCGCTTCCATCGCGAAGGTCTCTGCGGCGAGCCGCGAGATTTTCTCCGCGATGGCGGCATGTTTGCCGATCGATGCACCCCACTGGACGCGTTCATTGGACCAGCGGCGCGAAATTTCGAGACAGCGTTTTGAAAGACCGGCGCACGCGGCAGGCAGCGTGAGCCGGCCGGTGTTCAGCGTGGTCAGAGCGACGCGCAGGCCCTTGCCCTCAGCGAGCAGGATGTTCTCGCGCGGCACCTTCACGTCGGTGAAGCGCACCACGCCGTTGTAGAGCGCGTGCAGGCCCATGAAGTGGCAGCGCCGCACGACCTCCACGCCGGGCGTATTCATCTCGACGATGAACGCGGTGACCTGGCTGCGTCCGTCCTTCGGCGGCGTCTTCGCCATGACCACGATCACGCCGGCCTTCACTCCATTTGTGCACCACAGCTTCTCGCCATTGATGATGAAATGCTCGCCGTCCGCGCTCGGCTCCGCGCGTGTCTCCATCTTCGCGGGATCGGAGCCCACGCCCGTCTCGGTGAGCGCGAACGCCGACACTTCGCCGCCCGCGACGCGGGGAAGATAGCGGCGCTTCTGCTCCTCCGTGCCGAAGAGCAATAGCGGCTGCGGCACGCCGATCGATTGATGCGCGGAAAGCAGCGCAGTGAGATTGCCGCAGTAGCTCCCGAGCAGCATCGCCGCGCGGCAGTAGTTCGTCTGCGAGAGCCCGAGTCCGCCGTAATCTTTCGGGATCTTGATGCCAAATGCGCCGAGCTTCGCCAGCCCGTCGAACACACTCTGCGGAATCTCGCCGGTGCGATCGATCTCGTCGGGATCAACGTGCTCTTTGAGGAATGCCTCGAGCGGCTTGAGAAATTCATCGCCGGCCTTGCGATCCGCAGCGCTCTGCAGAGGCAGCGGATGCAGCGCGGAGAAGTCGCAACGGCCCATGAACAGTCCGCTGACGAAACCATCGCGCGTCACGTCGCGCGCCGCCTCGGTCATTTCCAAAGCTTCGCGCTGCTCGCGCGACATCTTCGAGGTGTCGATCGTGGACCGCGGTTCTTCGGGGAGCGTGTCAGTCTTCATAGAAGCGTTTCTTCGCGCGCGCCATTTCGGCGAGTCGATCGCACGGCGCGAAGCGCGGACCGACTTCATTCGCCAGGCGCGAAAGCACCTCGACCACGCGGTCCACGCCGACGGTATCCGCATAACGCAGCGGCCCGCCGCGGAATGGCGCCCAGCCCGTGCCCGTGACCATCGCAAAATCCACGTCCTCCGCCTTCTCGACGATGCCCTCTTCCAACGTCCGCGCGGCTTCATTGACCATGGCCAGCACCATTCGGCTCTCGAGTTCGCCCGGCGTGAATTCCCGCTCGCCGCGCGGCACCGCGAGTTCGAGGTTCGGCTTCTTCTCGCCGGGCGTCGTGTGGTCGTAGAAGCCTTTGCCCGTCTTGCGTCCGAGCGTTCCGGAAATGACCATGCGCCCCAAAATCTCCGGCACGCTCAGGCGATTGGGAAAGGCCGCGCTCAGCGTTCCGGCGACTTCGTCCGCGACATCGACGCCCACATCGTCGGTGAGCGCGAGCGGGCCGACTGGCATGCCAAAATCCACCATCGTGCCGTCGATTTGCTCGACACTCGCGCCTTGGGTAAAGAGCAGCGCCGCCTCGGTCATGTAGGGGAGCAGGATGCGGTTCACGAGGAATCCGGGGCTGTCCTTCACCACCACCGGTAGCTTGCCGATCGCCTGCACGAAACGCAGCGCGCGCTGCGTCGTCTCCGGCGCGGTCTCGCGGCCGTTCACCACCTCCACGAGTTGCATGCGATGCACGGGATTAAAGAAGTGAATGCCGATGACGCGCTGCGGATGTTTCGTCACCGCGGCGAGTTCGGTGATGGAAAGCGCGGACGTGTTCGTCGCCAGCACGGCGTCGTCGCGCACCTGCTCGTCGAGCCGGCGGAAGATGTCCTGCTTGATCGACATCTTCTCGACCGCCGCCTCGATCACGAGATCCACGTGCTTCAACGGCACTTCACTCGCGGCCGGTGAGACGCGATCGAGGCCCGAGCGCGCTTCTACTTTGGTAAAGACCCGCTTCTTCACGCCATCGGCGAAAACCGTGCGAATCGTCTCCATTCCCGCGGCGACGCGCACCGGATGGATGTCACGCAGGATCACGCGCAGACCGCGCGAGGAAACCCACTGCGCGATGCCGGCGCCCATCACACCGGCGCCGATCACGGCGACCTTGGCGATGGCAGGACCGGATCCTTCGACGCCGGTGACGCTGCGTTTCTTCGCGCGCTCCTGGAGGAAAAAGAGATTCAGTAGCTGCTTCGTCGATTCGGTTTTGATCAACTCCTCGATCGCCTCGCGCTCGATGGTCTGCGAGCCGCGGTCGGTGAAGGAAGCGGCGGCCTGCATGACCACGTCCATGGCCTTGCGCACCGCCGGGTAGTGGCCGTGCGTCATGCGCTCCACGTCGTGTTTCACGCGCGGGGCGATCATCACATCGACCACGGTGTTGACCGCGGGCGAGTGGATGAAATCGCGTGGGTTTTTTCCTCCCTGGAGCTGCGCGACGGCGGCCCGGATGAGGTTTTCGCGCGCGGTGATCTCGTCCACGAGACCGACCTTGCGGGCGTGGTGCGCGGTGAGTGTTTTGCCGCCGAGGATGATGTCGAGCGCGCCGGGCACACCGATGAGGTGCGGGAGCCGCGTGCATCCGCCCCACGCCGGGACGATGCCGAGCTTGGTCTCGGGCAGGCCGATCTTCGTGCAAATGTCCGGCGAAGCGACGCGCCAGTCGCACGCGAGCGCGACTTCGCAGCCGCCGCCGACCGCCGCGCCGTGGATCGCGGCGACGGTGGGGATTTTCAGGTCAGCGAGTTTGTTGAAGACGTTTTGCCCGAGTTCGATGAAGGCGCTGAGTTCCGCCTCGGTCATGCCGCGGACGCTGTGCAGATCAGCGCCGGCGACGAAGACGGCGGGCTTGGCGCTGGTCAGCACGAGGCCGCGGACGGTGGCATCGAGCGTGTCGATTTGCTGTTCCAATTCCTCGAGCGTCGCGCGGTCGAAGATGTTCGCGGAAGAGTCGGGGCGGTCGAAGGTCAGGACGCACACGGCGTCTTCGATCATTTCGCGGCGGATGTTTTGCATGAGTTAGATTCGTTCGAGCCAGAGGGCGCCGCCCTGTCCGCCACCGACGCAGGCGGTGACGAGCGCGCGGCGGGCGTTGCGCCGGTGAAGTTCCTTGAGACTGCTCAGCACAAGCCGCGCGCCGGTAGCGCCGACCGGATGACCGAGGGCGATCGAGCCGCCGTTGACGTTGAGTTTTTCATCGGGAATGGGCACGCGCTGGAGCACCGCGAGCACTTGCGCGGCGAAGGCTTCGTTGATCTCAACGAGGTCGGCGTCGCCCGGCATCAAGCCGGTGCGCTTGGCTGCGCGGTCGATGGCGAACACGGGGCCGAGCCCCATCCGCGCCGGGTCGCAGCCGGCGTAGGCGTAGCCGGTCAGCGCCCCGAGCGGCTTGAATCCAAGCGCCGCCGCGCGTTCCTCGGTGGCGACGAGCAGCGCGACCGCGCCGTCGCTGATCTGCGAGGAATTGCCCGCGGTGACCGATCCGTATTTGTCGAAAACCGGACGGAGCCCGGCGAGCACAGCGGGCGTTTGATCGGTGCGCGGTCCATTGTCGCGGGTGATCGGCTTGGGGCCGAGATAGACCGGGCAAATTTCGTCGGCGAGCCGCGCTTCGGCTTCGAGCGCGCGCTCATGGGAACGCAGCGAGAAAGCGTCCTGAGCGACGCGCGAGATGTTGCCTTCGCGCGCGAGCAGTTCCGCGGTTTCGCCCATGTTCAGTCCGGAGACGGGATCGGTGAGTCCGAGCTTGAGCGCCGAGCGCGGGGAAAAATCCGCGGGCCGAAAATCGGCGAGCGCTCTCAGCTTGCCTTTGGTCTCCTTGGCTTTCGCGAGAGCCGCCAGCTTGCGCCCTGTCTCGTCTCGAAACAGCAGCGGCAACTGCGACATGCTCTCGGTGCCGCCGACAAGGAAGACGGAGCCGTTGCCGGCGGCCATACGTTCGTAAGCCGTAGTGATCGCTTCGAAGCCGGACGCGCAATTGCGATGCACGGTCATCGCCGGGACGGACTCGGGAATCCCGGCGCGCAGGGCGATGACCCGGGCAATGTTCGCGGACTCCGAGGGTTGTGAAACGCAGCCGAAGATCACTTCATCGATCAGCGCCGGATCGAAGCCGGTGCGGGTGAGCAGCGCATCGACGGCGATGCGCCCGAGTTCATCGGCGGCGAGCGTGGCGAGCTCGGTGCCGGCTTTGCAAAACGGGGTGCGGACACCGTCGATGACGACCAAACGTGGATGGCTCATAATTTGAAACGCAGAGGCGCGGAGGCGCAGAGATGGATCATGAGGGGTGAGGCGTGGAAATGCTCGCTCCATTCTTCCTCTGCGTCTCTGCGTCTCCGCGTTTCGATTCCGTTGGCCGGTGATCAATCACACGCTGCTCCTTGAGCTGTGTGCCGACACCCTGGAGCGTTTTCATTTCTTCGAGCGAATGCAGCTCGATGCGATTCGGATGTAGCTCGGTTTCGCGGGCGAAGTGCGCGTTCAGCGAAGTGCGCAGCGCGGCGTCGTCGATGGCATCAGACTTCGCGACGTGCAGGATCAGCTCGTCGAGCTCGAGCGGATCGTTGTGGCGTTTGCGCAGTTCGAGCTGCCAGGTGCTCACGTGCTCGGCGTTGTCGAGCACGTGTTCGAGCTGGTTGAAATCGACGAGCGTGCCCTTGAGTTTGCCGAGCTGGAGATCGCGGATCTCCGAGTTGCGGGAAATTTCACCGACCAGCCGCGGCACGACCCTTCCACAAAACGGACACGGCTCGTAGGACAGCCCGCCGTCGATGCAATCGCCAGTGCGATAGCGCACGACCACGCTGCCGCGCGCGTCGAGAGGCGTGCAGACGATCTCGCCGGGCTCGCCTTCGCCGCGCGGCTCGCCGGTCTTGGGATCGACGATCTCGATCAGCGCGAGGTCGGGATGAACGTGGTAACCCGCCGAGCCCGCGTCCTCGTGGAACGGACACTCGGCCCAAGCCATCTTCACCTCGGTAAATCCATAGGTGCGGAGCACATCGATGTGTTCCGCACCCAGCTCGCGCGCCAGCGCGCGAAGTTTGCGGCGCATGCCGCCCGGCGCCTTCTCGCCGCCGAGCACCAGCTTGCGCAGATTCGGCAGCGCGAAGCCTTCCTGCACGAGTTCGCTGAGCAGATGGTAGATGAACGTCGGCATGCCGATGAGCACATCAGGCTTGATCTTGCGGATGAGGCGAAGGTTGCCATCGGTGCCCATAGTGCGGCCGCCGCCGGTGCCGAGCACGAACGTGCCGAACTCGGTGCCGCCGTAGTGCGCGAACCAGAACGCGAGGTGCGGCGCGAAGGGGAAAAGATTGAGCATCCGCATCTCGCGCTGTGCGCCGCAAACGTCGTAGGCGCGGGCGCCGCCGAGCTTGAGATTGTCGATGTCGTGCGAGCTGTAGAGAAAGGGAATCGGGTCCGCAGAACGACCGGTGGTGCTGGTCAGAAGCAGCGGCCGGAACTCGCGCTCGAATTCCTCAGTGACGTGTTTTTTCCCGTGAAGAAGCGCGCGCAGAATGGTGGACTGACGCCGCGCGAGGACGGCGCGATCCGGCTGGAGGACGAAGTCTCGGACCGGATCGGCGCCGCTGGTGCCGGGGAGGAAGTCGGACTTTGTGGTGAAGGGAATGCGTCGCAAATCGTCGAGCGTGCGGAGCTGCGCTGGGTCGATTCCTTCGCGCCGAAAGAGCGAACCGTAGTGCGCGGAGAAGGGCAGGACGGTCGTGCGCAGCGTGCGGCGCAGACGGGCGAGCTGCCATTCACGCAGCGAGCGAGGATTCGACGGCCAGGGCGATTTGCGGTTCATGAGGTGGACCTCCGAGGAGGGATTTGAGTTCGAGGAGCTGGGCCTCGGCGACGCTGCGGCCGAGCGCGATGTACTTCTGCGGCTTGGTGAAATCGTGCCAGACCGCATCGCCGCTGAGCGGGCGCAGGACGACGTCGGCCTCGCGACAGGACGCCTCGGCGACGCGGGTCTGCGCGCCGTTGATCGCGCGCATCAGCGTGTCGAGAATGTTGCCGCTCGCGAGGTAGTTGAGATGCTGGTCCGCGAGGCGCCCGAGCCAGTTGCGCCGTGGCGCGCGACCGTCCGCTTCGCGCGAAGCATCGAGCCAATAACGGATGCGCTCGGGCGGCGGGATGACGTTCACGGCGATGATCTTTTCGATACCGAGTTCGGAGAGCACATCGACCGGGAGCGGATCGGCGATGCCACCGTCGATGTAGGTTTCGCCGTCGAGTTTCACGGGCACACAGATGCCCGGCATGGCGATGCTGGCGTCGACCGCGCGGCACACTTCACCCGAGGAAAAAACCACGCGCTCCAGCGTGTCGAGATGCGTGGCGACGACGCGCAGCGGGCGGACGAGTTGGGAGAAATGCGCGTTGTCGATCGACCGGCGCAGCCGCGCCACGGTGCGGCGCGTGCGGATGAATCCGCGGCGCGGCGGGAGCACCGGATCGATGAGCCGGAAGAGGCCCCATGGCCCTTCGACTTCGCGCGCGACTTTTTCGAGCCGCTCGCCGTCGAGCCCGTAGGCCCAATTCGCGCCGACATACGCGCCCATGCTGGAGCCGGCGATGCAATCGATCTCAATGCCATTTTCCTCGAGCACCTGGATCACGCCGATGTGCGCGAGGCCTTTCGCCGCGCCGGAGGAAAGCGCGAGGCCCACGCGGCAGCGCGCGATCTCGCGGGCGATGCGGTGGATGGCGAGTTCGTAGCGCTTTTCGGGAATGGTCGGCGCTTCGCGCTGAGGGAAGCCGCGGACGATCGAATGCACGGCGTAGCCGAGCGCGGCGAGATGTTCGTCCACCTCCGCGGCAGACATGTGGTCGTCGGCGAAGAGGATCGGCTTCACGTGCGTCGAGGCGCCCCGACTGCGCTCGGCGAGCTCGCGCATGAGGAGGCGGAAATCGTAGAGATTTTGCGTACTGGGTTGCATCAGCACATAGCCGAGATCGGACTGAATGAGTGCCTCGAGCGCGGCGGGTGCGGGCGTCTCCGGCGCGAGTTGCAGGAGCACGAAATCGTAGTGCCGGCTGCAGTGGCTGAGCAGCGGCGCGATGGCCGCGGTGTCGCGCGTCTCGGGCCGCACGAGGAGATGCACCTCATCGAAACCTGCCGCAGTCGTCCGGCGCTGGCGCGCGAAACAAAACTCCGCACCGAAAATCGTCGAGGCGAGTGGGAAGGGCTTCGGCTCCATCTCCGCGCGGCCACTGAGATGCAGCAGGAGAACGCTCTGGTGATGCAGGCTGCGCAGATAGGCCGCGAGATCCTCGGCGACGACCGCGGCGTTGGTCCGATTCTCCAGGGGAAGCAGCGCGACGATCCGGCGAACGCGCGGCGCGCCGAGATCGGCCGGGATTTCGACCCGCGAAGTCACCGACTGCGAAAAGCGCCCGGCGAGCGACGGATCGGTAGCGAAGAGATTTTGCAATTCATCCGCGGGCAGACGGAGCAGCACGGCGTGCGTGACCACCACCGCAGTGGTGTGATGCGGCTCGCGATTCAAAAGCGACCGAGCGCCGAGCAGATCACCGGGGCCGAAGACCCCGTCAATACAGTCTACCGAGCGGCGCAGCTCGCAGCGACCGCTGAGGATGAGAAAAATAGCGTCGCACGGTTCGCCGGCTCGGAAGATGGTCGTGCCCTTGGCGTATTCATCCACGGCGCCCGCGGCGAGCAACCGCTCGAGCGTGCCGGGCGGCAGGAGACTGAGTAAAGGGTGGGGCGGAAAACCCTCGGCTCCGAGGGCAACGCCGGTCCCTCCGGCGGCTTCCGGCAACTGCGGCGCACTACCCCCTGCCCTGTTACCCAGACCCGCAATCACCGTGGCGGTCGGCTTAGGCTTTCTAATTTTAAGCCAGCCAAACATCACAATGCTTTATAGCACGGAATTGACCCGATTCAAATTTGCAGGCTTTTTGGGGCGTCTTTTACGGCACGTTGCGCAGCAATTTGACCGCGGCCTGCCGCACCACCGCCGTTCGCGTCGTCAGCGCCTGCTCGGTAATGTCCGCCGCCCGTCGCAGGCCGTCGCATTTTCCAATCTCCCGCTGCCAGCGCTGTGCATTTTCCCGATAATGCGGCTCGCGGAACACGCGCTCCAGTGCGGCGCGCAGGCGGGGGACGCTGAGTCGTCGCGGTTGCACCACCTCCGCCGCACCGAGCCACTCGAGCCGGCTCGCAACGCCGGGCTGATCGTTGGTGATCGGGATCGCGACCATCGGCAGTCCGCGACTCAGCGATTCGAGCGCGGTGTTCAAGCCGGCATGCGTGATGGTCATCGTCGCGCGTTCGAGCAGCGCAAGCTGCGGCGCAAAGGGCACCACGATCGGCCGACCCGCGAAACGCGCGGCGAGCGCGGCGGCGTCCTGCTCGCGCGAGCCGAGCGAGATCACGAGCTGCGCGTCGAGGTGCTCGGCGGCAGCGGCGATAGTGGAGAAAATGAACTCAACCCGATTTTGCAGCGTGCCCATCGAGGCGTAGATGAGCGGGCGTCCGTCGAGTTTCTCCCGTGGAAACGGAATCTCGTCGCCGCTCGCGTGGTCGTGCCACGGGCCGGTGTAATGGAAACAGCCGTGGAGCTCGTGCCGCGGAAAATCGAAGAACGCCGGTTGCTGCGCGATCTGCGCGAGCGGTGAACCGTGGTCGATGCCGCCGACGTAGGCCGCGAGCCCGTGCAACGCGCGATGGCGATTGATACTTTCCACCACCGGCCTCGCCAGCCAGCGCAGCAGGCCATTCCCGAACGCATTGCGCGCGCGACCGACCACGCCCGGTTGAAAGCGCCACGGCAGGACGCCGGGCGGGATCGCCGGATCAGGATTGATCGCGAGCGCATTGCACACGGTCACAAACGGCAGCCCCAGCCGCTCGGCCACGGTCGCCGCTGCGGGCGCGACCTGATCGCCGAGCAGCGCGTCGATTCTCTCCCGACGAATCACTTCCGGCGCTTCGCGCAAAGTCACCTCCGCACCGAGCCGCAGCATGTCCACGGTGAAGCGCATGGCTTTCACGCCTCTCATCCCGCCGAGTTTTGCCGACTGTGCACTCATCGCACCGAGCGGAAATTCGTTTTCCGCCAGCACCGCAAAGCCGAGCCCCGCCGCCTCCGCCTTGCGCCGTGCGTCGGCACGGGCCACCACCGTCACCCGATGCCCGCGCCGCGCGAGCTCGCGGCCGAGCGTGGTCATCGGATTCAGGTGGCCGCTGAGTTCCGGGCAGATCAGGCCGAGATGGAGCATAAAGAAGCGCGGAAATTCAGCCCCGGCGGCGCGCGCAAGGCAATGCGATTAAAGTCGGTGCAAGCGTGCGCAGGTTCGTTTCCCGTGGCGTCGGGGAGCGGCAGGCATTAGAAGCCCGGATGCAGAAGAAACTTTTCTCCGAGCTCGGCCTTTCGCCCGAGATCCTCAAGGCGGTCGCAAAGATGGGCTTCGAGGAGGCGTCGCCGATCCAGTCGGAGACCATCCCGAAGCTCATGGAAGGCAGCGACGTGGTCGGGCTTTCGCAGACGGGCTCGGGGAAGACGGCAGCGTTTGCCATCCCAGCGATCGAGAAGGTGGACGTCACGATCCGCGGCCCACAGGTGCTGATTTTGTGCCCGACCCGCGAGCTGGCCATGCAGGTGGCGGAGGAAGTGGCAAAGCTCGCTCTCTTCAAACGCGGCGTGCGCGAGCTGCCGATCTACGGCGGGCAATCCTACGACCGCCAGCTCCGCGGCCTGCGCGAAGGCGCGCAGATCATCATCGGCACGCCGGGCCGCGTGATGGATCACCTCGAACGCAAAACTCTCAAGCTCGATTCCGTCGCGATGGTCATCCTCGACGAGGCCGATCGCATGCTCGACATGGGCTTTCGCGAAGACATCGAGACGATCCTCAAGCAGGCGCCGATCGAGCGGCAGACGGTGTTTTTCTCGGCGACGATGCCGCCGGCAATCCGGCACCTGATCAAGAACTACACGCGCGAGCCCGTAAACGTGCGGATCGAAGCGCAGGAGATGGTCGTGCCGGCGATCGACCAAGTTTATTACGAGGTGGACCGCCGTAACAAACTCGAGGTGCTCTGCCGGCTGATCGATCTCCAGGACATCAAATACGGGATCATTTTCTGCGGCACGAAGATGATGTGCGACGAGCTCGCGGATCATCTCAAGGCGCGCGGCTACAGCTCGGACAAACTGCACGGCGACATCTCGCAGCAGATGCGCGAGCGCGTGGTGGCGAAGTTCAAGAAGCGCGGCTTCGAGTTCCTCGTCGCGACCGACGTCGCGGCGCGTGGACTCGACGTGGACGACATCGAGGTGGTCTTCAACTACGACCTGCCGCAGGACGCCGAAGATTACGTCCACCGCATCGGCCGCACCGGCCGCGCGGGCAAGACGGGCCGCGCGGTGACGTTCGTGGCCGGGCGCGAGATTTGGAAAATGCAGCAGATCATTCGCTTCACGAAGGGGAAGGTGCGGCGCGAGAAGGTGCCGTCGGCGGAAGAAGTGGAAGAGAAGCGCACGAATGCCTTCCTCGACACGCTGCGTGAGACCCTGGAGAAGGGCGAATACAAGCGGCAGGACGCAACGATCGATCAGCTTTTGAACGCAGGCCATTCCGCGACAGACATCGCAAGTGCGCTGATTCACCTGCTCGGCGGGGACAAACCGCCGGTGCAGCCGATCCCCGAGGAGCGCCCGCAGCGCGAGTTCCGCGAGCCGCGCGGCGACTACCGTGAGTCCCGCGGCGAGCCGCGCGATTACCCGAAATACGAGCCGCGCTCGACGGCGAAACGCGATTCCTTTACCCCTCGCGAGCCACGGCCAAGCCGCCCCGAAGGGAGCATTCCCGCGACTTCACACGAGGCGGGCATGACGCGACTGGTGATGAACATCGGCGCGGCCGATGGCATCGGACCGGGAGACATCGTGGGCGTGATTGCGGGAGTGGTGCGGCTGCCGAAGGAGGCGATCGGCGCGATCAAACTGCTCGACCGCAAGACCCTCGTGGATGTTTCCGACGACAGCACGAAGCAGGTTTTGAAGAAGCTGAACGGCATCAAGTTCAAGGGACACAAGCTGGCCATCGACATCGCTGGGTAAGCGCGCGCACTTCAGAACGAAATGCCCACCTGCGCGCCGATGACGATGGCGTCGTCGAGCCGACCGGTGCCCGCAGGCCGCGAGACGAACTGCACGTCGGGCTGGATGTAGGCGAACTTGCTGAGCTGAATGCGGTGGGCGAGTTCGACCACCGTCTCGGTCGTGGGCTTGCCGCCGCCGGCTGCTTCAGTCGTGCGGCGATAGTCGTCGCCGAAGCGTCCATGGATCAGGCCGACGATCGTCTTGTCCGTATCTCGCCCGGGGATTAGGCCGGTGTAGAAGGCCCCGACATTCACCTGCCACGGGATGATCGAGATATTGTCCTGCGGGTAATATCCGCTCGCCACGAAGAGCGTGAGCCCTTGCTCACTGCCGGGCGCTTCCTGGTAAACCATCTGGTCGCCGTGGACGTAAACGCCGTAGCTGCCGCTCGTCTTTTCGACCTTGCCGAACTGCCGGTACCCGTTCCACGGCGAGTAGGAGCCGCCGATCCAGTAGTGACCGGGCAGACCTTTCATCTCCGGCGCGACCACGGTCTTCTTGCTGTCGGATTTTCCGCCGCTCGCAGTTTCGACCGGGCGTTTGAAGAACTCCGGGGTCCAGCCGAGTTGCGCGAGGATCATCACGCCGTCCTCGTCGCGGATGCTCCAGTCGAGGCCGTTGTGCGTGCGGTCGAAGATCTCGTCCCAAGTCTGGAATACGCCGAGCTGGAAGTTCACTTCCGGCGTCGGATCGAGCCGCAGCCGCGCGGCCCAGGTGGCAAAAGGATAGGCGGAAAATTGCGTGTCGAAGAGCACGTTGCGGATGTTTCCGTCGATGCCGTTGTTCATGTAGAGGCCGTAGATCGGCGAGGTGTTGAAGTCATCGGACGCACCGAAACGGCCAATCTTGAACCGGGCTTTGTCATCCCAAAATTTCTGCTCGAGCGTCAGGTTGTAGAAGAAGACGTTCTGACCGCCGTGGACTTGCTGCACGTCGTACTGGCTGCCCACATTCGCCTCCGTCGTGCTGCCGCCGGAGCGGTTGATGCCGCTGACGGCGAGAGTCAGTCCCTGCCAGCCGATGAGTTTCCCGAGGTCGAAATTGATTCCGAGATAAGCGTTATCGACGTAGCTGCCGCCGGTCCGTTTTCCGCCGCGCACGTTGGTGGCCGGGTTCATGACGTAGTAGCCGTCGAAGGTGATTCCGGCGTCGGCCAGTCGCGTGCGCGCGCCACCCCAATCGCCGAAAAAGTAGTCGCCCGCCATGTAGGATTGCATCGAGAAACGTTCCGCGGCTTCCGGCCCATGCACGGCGCCTTCCAAGGCGGGAGGCGGTGCGGCGAGTGCGGTGGTGGCGAGAAGGGAGGTGGCGAGGCTGGTCAGAAGGAGTGGTTTCATGGGAGGTCGGTTAGTGGAGTGGATGAATTGTGACTTGGCTTTGCAGGGCGTTGATCGCGTCGGAGGAATTGAGGGTGTCGCTGGCGCGCGTGAGCGCGTGGACGGAGAAGGCGGTGGCCAGTCGCGCGCACTCGGCGAGCGGGAGATTGCGGGCTTGTCCGGCGACGATGCCCGCGACCATCGCATCGCCGGCGCCCACGGTGCTGCGCACTTCCACCTCCGGCGGGCGGGCGATCAGCGCCTCGTTCGCGGTGACGAAACACGCGCCGTCCCTGCCCATCGAAACGACCACGGTCTCCACACCGCGCGCGATCAACTGACGAGCAGCCTTCAGCACCGCAGCTTCGCCGGCGAGCGATCCGCCGAGCAGTTCCCCAAGTTCATCAATGTTTGGTTTGAAAAGGTGCGGCTGCGCGGCGAGCCCGAGTCGCAATGCCTCACCGCTGGCGTCGAGGACCACGCGCTTTCCCCGCCCTCGCAGCGCGGTAATGAGTTGCGCGTAAATCGCCGCATCGACACCCGGCGGCAGACTGCCTGCGAGCACGAAGAAATCGGCATCGAGCGCAGCGATTTGCTTTTCAAGCGCCTCCACATTCAGCGTCGTCGCCGTGGGTCCGGGAAAATTGATGTCCGTCGTCTGGCGGAGCGCAGGATCGACGATTTTGATCCCCACGCGCGTCTGCCCAGCGATGCGGGTGAAGTGATCGGCGATCTTCTTCGCGGCAAAGAGTGCCTCGAAAGACGCTGTATTTTCCTGCCCGAGGAAGCCGGTAACCGCCACCCGCTGGCCGGCGTCAGCGAGCGATGCGGCGACATTCACGCCTTTGCCGCCGGGGTTCGAACGCACGGTCTCGACTCGATTGACCGCGCCCGCGGTGAAGTGAGGAATCGTCACCGTGCGATCGATTGCGGGGTTCAGCGTGACGGTGACGGTGTCGAAGGTGCGCATGCTCATGGGAGCGGGAGTTCGCGGACTTCGGTGGCGGTCGCGCAGGCGAGCGCTTGTTTGGCGAAGGCTTTGGCTTTCGCGTGCGAGATACTGCGGAGGTGCGCTTTCACCGCGGCAACGCTCGGGATACTCATGCTCAGCTCGTGAACGCCGAGGCCGGTAAGGATCACCGCGCCGCGTGGATCGCCGGCGACGCCGCCGCAGACGCCGACCCATTTTCCCGCGCCGTCGGCGGCGCGCACGGTTTGGTCGATCATCCGCAGCACGGCGGGATGCAGGCCGTCCACTTGCTTGGCGAGCGCGGGATGCATGCGGTCCATGGCCAGCGCGTATTGCGTGAGGTCGTTGGTGCCGACGGAGAAAAAGTCGCACTCTTTGGCAAACTCCGCGGCCATCACCACGGTCGAAGGAACCTCCACCATGATGCCGATCTCGACGGGCGGCACGCCGAGTTCGGCGCGCACCTGTTCGGCCACTTCCTTCGCCGCGCGCAGGTCTTCGAGCGTCGCGATCATCGGGAACATGATCTTCACCGGACCGGTCAGAGACGCGCGATAGATGGCGCGGAGCTGCGGCAGGAAGAGCTCCGGCTTGCGGAGGCAGAGGCGGATGCCGCGCACGCCGAGGAACGGATTGTCCTCCTTCGGCTGCGGCAGATACGGCACGACTTTGTCGCCGCCGATATCGAGCGTGCGGATGATCAGCGGCAGGCCGTTCAGCGCGCGGGTCATTTCGCTGTAGGCCACGAATTGCTCGTCCTCCGTCGGCGGCGCGTTGCGCTCCAGGAAGAGAAACTCGGTGCGCAGCAAGCCCACGCCTTCCGCTCCGGCTTCAACCGCGGCGGCGGCTTCGGCGGCTTTGCCGATGTTGGCGACGACTTCGATGCGATGGCCGTCGGTGGTCAACGCGGGCTGATAGCGGGAGACGTGTTCCTCCTCGCGCTGATGCTGGAGATCCTGCTGGAAGGCGCGCGCCGATTCCAGCTCCGCGGCGCTCGGCTCGGTGTAGAGGCTGCCGCTGGTGCCATCGAGAATGCAGACGATGCCTTCGGTAAGCCCGAGCACCGCGGCGCCCGCGCCGACGATGGCGGGGATGTCGAGCGAGCGCGCGATGATCGCGGTGTGCGAGGTTGCGCCGCCGGCGACGGTGACGAAGCCGAGGATCCGCTGCGGGTCGAGCTTCGCGGTGTCGCTCGGCGTGAGGTCGTCGGCGATGAGAATGCACGGCTCGCTGGGCAGCGCGGCTTCGGTGTGTTCGGTATCGGCGAGCAGGCGCAGGACGCGCTGGCCGACGTCGTGCAGATCGGCGGCGCGCGCGGCGATGCGGGCGTCGCTCACCGCGTGCATTTCCGCGACCCGGCGCTCGATCGTCTGCTGCCACGACCACGCGGCGCTGTGGCCGGTCTCGACCAGCGCAGTGGCTTCGCCGAAGAGTTCGGCGTCGCTGAGAAATGCTTCGTGCGCGCGGAAGATTGCGGCCTCGTTTTTGCCGACGCGCGTCTTCATCGAATCGTAGACGTCGTGTAGCTGGCCCTTCGCGTTTTCAATCGCATCGCGCAGCTTCTCCCACTCGAGGTCGGCGTTGCCGGGCGTGTCCTTCACCACGATGTGGCTCGCTTGGAAATGATGCAGCCTTCCGATCGCCAGGCCGGGCGAAGCGGAGACGCCGCCGATCGCGCGACCGCTCGATTCCGGGACCCATGCGCGGGTCTCGACGCGAACTTCCTTTTCGTCCTCATCGCCGAGACCGCTCTCGACACCTTCCTTCAGCGCCGCGAGCGCGGCGGCGGCATCGTCGCCGCGGGCGGAAATGCGCAGCGTTGCACCGCCCTCCGCTCCGAGCTTGAGCAGCGACGCCATTGCCTTGCCGTTCGCCGCCTTGCCGTTGCACTCCACGCGGATCGCGGAGGCAAAGGCGTTCGCGACATCTACGAAATTGGTCGCCGGCCGCGCATGCAATCCGGCGCCCGGCCGCAGCTTCACCTCGATCTCCTGCGCCCCGTCGAGTCGCGCCGGGTGTGTCGGTCCGGGAACGGGCCCGGAGGCGCCGAGCCGCGCGATGATCTCCGCCGGATCGTTCGTGTTCGCGAGACGGTTCGCCGTCGCGGTGTCGTCCAGCACGTCGGTCAGCGCGGCGAGAATGCCGAGGTGCTCGTCACTTTTCGCCGCGATGCCGACGACGATGCGGACGATCTGACCGGCGTTCCATTCCACCCCGTCGGGGAACTGCACCACACACACGCCGGTGCGATGGATGAGCTCACGGTCCTTCCCCATGCCGTGCGGAATGGCGATGCCGTTGCCGAGGAAGGTGTTCGCCTGCTGCTCACGGCCGAGCATGCTTTCGACGTAACCGGGATCGATATTGCCGGCCTCGATGAGCACGCGACCTGCCTGTCGGATGGCGTCTTCCTTGTTCTGCGCGACGGCGTGGAGCTGGATGTTTTTCGGGGTGAGGTGGATCATGGGGAGGAACGCGTTGGAATTGAGGCGTCAGTTCGCGGCGGCGGATTTCTTCAGAATGAAAAGCGCGGCGGTGGTGACCACTGTGCCGATCACGATCGCGGCGAGATAAGGCAGGAGATTGGTGACCGCGCCGGGAATGAGCACCGCGAAGATGCCGCCGTGTGGGACGAGGAGCTGCACGCCGGAGACCATCGAGATCGCGCCGGCCGCCGCGGAGCCGAGCACCAGCGCGGGAATGACGCGCAGCGGATCTTTCGCGGCGAAGGGAATCGCGCCCTCGGTGATGAACGCCAAACCCAGTACCAGCGCGGGTCCGCCGGCTTCGCGCTCTTCGTTGTCGAAGCGGCTCTTGAAAAGAAACGCGGCGAGCCCGAGACCGAGCGCGGGCGTCATCCCGCCGGCCATCACGGCGGCCATGGGGCCGTATATTTTGCTCGCGAGCAGTCCGACGGAAAAGGTGTAGGCGGCTTTGTTGATCGGGCCGCCCATGTCGAAGGCCATCATGCCGCCGAGGATGACGCCGAGCAGCAGGGCGTTCGCGCCGCGCATGCCGTTGAGCCAGGCGTTCATCGCGTTGTTCAGTCCTTCCACCGGCGGCGCGACGACGTAGATCATCAGCAGCCCGACGATGATCGTGGAAAGAAACGGCAGGATCAGCACCGGCTTCAGCCCTTCGAGGTTGATCGGCAGCTTGATTTTGTCGGCGAGAAATTTCGTGAGGTAGCCGGCGATGAACCCGCTCGCGATGCCGCCAAGGAAACCCGCGCCGAGATTCTGCGCGAGCATGCCGCCAACCAGACCCGGCGCAATGCCCGGACGATCCGCGATGGAGAAGGCGATGAACCCGGAGAGCACCGCGACAAAGAGATGGAACGCGGTGGCCCCGCCGATCTGGCTGAGCGCCCAGGCCAGCGACCCTTTGGCATCGCCCGCATTGATTCCACCGATCGCAAACGCGAGCGCGATGGCGAGACCGCCAGCGATGACCACCGGAAGCATGTAGCTCACCCCGGTCATGAGGTGTTTGTAAGGTCCGGTGCGCGACTTCGATCGTGCCGCCTTCGCCTGCTCGACCGCGTCGGCAAGGCTCGCGGGAGCGCCCGCCGGCTGCGCGAGCGCGGCCTTTACCACGGCTTGTCCGTCGTGGAGCGCGGCTTTCGTGCCGGTGGAATAGAGCGGCTTGCCCGCGAAACGCGCGAGGTCCACGCCGGTGTCCGCGGCGATCACCACCGCGTCCGCCGCGGCGATGTCCTCCGCGGTGAGTTGGTTCTTTGCACCGACCGAGCCCTGCGTCTCGATCTTGATGGAATGCCCGAGCGCCTTCGCGGCTTTCTCCAGCGCGTTCGCGGCCATGAAAGTATGTGCGATGCCGGTGGGGCACGCGGTGATGCCGAC
>JBAVML010000062.1:0-5257 GCA_049690035.1 Chthoniobacteraceae bacterium | reverse complement strand
CGTGAAGGTGCCCGCGGGCAGCGTGATCATCGACGGTGCGAAGTCTTCACGGATCATCGATCCACCTCCCGTCGCGGACATTGCTGGGCAAAACGAGATCGTAGTCCGTCCAGCCGACGGTCAGCCCGCCGTCGATCGCGATGTTTTGCCCGGTGATGTAAGCGGCCTCGTCACTGGCGAGGAAGTGCGCGAGCGCGGCGACTTCCTCGGGTTCGCCGAGCCGCCCGAGCGGCGTGCGACGCTCGATGAACGGAATTTCCGGATTGTTGGGAATCCCAGTCACCGCGGGCGTGCGAATGGTGCCGGGGCTGATCGCATTCACGGTGATGAGCCGCGGCGCGAGCTCGATTGCGCCGAGGCGGGTCAGGTGAATGACAGCCGCTTTCGAAGTGGAATAGGCCGCCCCGCCCGGCGTGCCGATCATGCCGACGAACGATGCCGTGTTAATGACGCGCCCGCCGTCGGTGAGCACACGCGCCGCGTGTTTGATCCCGAAGACGACGCCATTCACATTCACGCCGAAGGTGCGGGAAAGAAGGTCGCCGGTGACTTCTCCGAAGCTGAGCCCGAGCGGCTGAATGCCCGCATTATTCACCACGATGTCGAGCCTGCCGAATTGCGCGACCGCGGTATCGAAGGCGGCGGCCACCTCCTCTTCGCGAGAGACATCCGCTTTCGCAAACGCGAAGCCATCCGGCGAAGGAAGTCGATCGACCACCAGCACGAAGGCGCCTGCGTCGCGGAAGCGGAGGGCAATTGCCCGTCCGATCCCGGAGCTGCCGCCGGTGATCAGCGCTGCTTTTCCTCGCAAGGAAAATGGGGTCATGAAAGGACTCTCGCGGAGCCGCAAAGGCGCAGCGCCGAGGAAGGGCAATGGGCCGCAAGTGCAGGCATCCGCCTCTCCTCCTTTGCGCCTCTGCGTCTTTGCGAGAGCATCATCTCTGCGCTGAAGCCGCGGGTCGATCGAGCGTCGGCCGGGTGCCGCGGGCGCGGGCGGCGAGGTAGCGCTGGAAGAGCCAGATCGGCATTTCGAGATGGCTGAGCCGGCCGCGTTGATAGCCGCTCGAGTAGTAGCCGCGCTGCACTCCCACGCACATCTCCATGTCCTCGAGATGAAAGCCCACGCTCGCCGCCGTGCCCGCCGCGAGACGCTCGGCAAAGTCCGGCAACTGCGTCACCGCGCGCGGCACGAGCAGCGTCGTGAGCAGCGTGTGCCGATGCGGTCCCTCCGGCTGCACGCGATACCAGATGAGGCAGTCCGGCACGTAGGCGAGGAGCAGGCTCGGCGAACCGAGCGTGAGCCCCCACTCGAAGCGCGAGCGCTCGTCGAGTCCGGAAATGAGCGGGAAGATCTCGCGCGAACCGCCCGCGGCTTCCGCCTCGGCGATGGAGCCGCGTTCCTTCGCGCCGTAGGGCAGGTGACAGCGGATGAAGTGCGGACGCTCCTCTTCGGTCCACGTGTCCCGCGCGGGCATCATCGGCTGGAGCGTGGTCACGTGTGCGCCGACGTGGTGATAACTCTCCATGAAATTCTCCACGATGACTTTCCAGTTGAACGGGCATTCCCAAGTCCGTGCATCGACCACGACGAGATCCTGCGACGACCACTTTTCCAAATGGTCCGCGAATCCCGCCCACTGCTCCGCCGGCGTCTTCGCGCATTGCCCATCGAGGTTCACGAAGACAAAGCCGTGCCACACCTCCGCACGGAACTCGCGCAGCCCCCACTCCGCGCGCTGAAACCCGCACGCCTCGTGCATTTCCGGACAGGCCTTCAGTTTGCCGTCGAGTTCGAAGGTCCACGAATGATACGGGCAGAGAAAAAGCCGCGTGTGGCCCGAGCCTGGCGGGCCTTCGCGCGGCTCGGCCGGGCCGTGGCCGAACGCCGGTGGCATGATGTCCATCCCGCGATGCGGGCAGGTGCGGGACAGCGCGCGCACACCGCCGTCTTTGTCGCGCACGATGATCAGTGGTTCGCCGAGCAGATCGAGCGTGATGAAGTCGCCGACCTCGGCGATCTGCGACACGTGCGCGACGCTCAGCCACTCGGCGCGCAGGACATTGTCCACCTCCCAGCGGTAATAGGCGTCGCTGGTGTACATGGCGGCGGGCAGCGTGGTGGCCTCGCCGAGTGGTCGGTCGGCGGTGGCTTGCAGATCCGCGAGCACGGCGGGAAGCGCGGCGGCTTCCACGGCGGGATCGCGGGGAATGACTTGCGGGACGTTGAGCCGCTGGTTGAGGTCAACCGCGGCCCGGACTTGAGGTTCGTCGATGACGGGCATGGCTAGGGTTTGGCTAAGGACGGATGGTCGAAATCGATTTCGCGCCGCGCGCCGGGCTGCGCCTTCACCCACGCGGCGATCTCGTCACCGCGCGCAAACCACACGTCACCCGTGGCCTGCATCGCGCGCACCAAATCCTCGAGCAGCCGCACGCGCGATGGCCGTCCGCTCAGCCACGGATGCAGCGTCAGCACGAAGCAGCAGCCGTAGTCACGCATCGCCTCAAACTCGCGCCACCAGAGATCGAACACCTTCGCGCAGTTCTCGGGAATCGAGCCCCATGCAGGATCGGCGTTGAAGGCGAATTGTTCCCAATCCTCGAGCAGCCACTGGCCTGGGATTTCCACGAGCCCGTTGGGATGTTGATAAGGCACATCGTCGCCCATCTCGCTCGCGGAATAATCGAGCCCGTTCGCGTGCAGCAGTTCCGCCGTCCACGGATTCGTCTCGAACCACGGCGCGCGATACCCGCGCGGGCGCGCCAGTCCGAGCTTCTCCATAACATCGAAACTCCGCTCGAGGATCGCTGCTTCCTCGGCTTCGCTCACCGTGTTCAGCTTTTCGTGAAGGTAACCGTGCAGCCCGATCTCGTGTCCGCGTTCGGCGATCGCCGCCGTCATCCGCGGATGCTGCTCCACGATGTAGCCGGGGATGAAGAACGTCGCCGGCACCGCGAGATGTGCGAGCAGCGCAAGCAGCCGCGGCACGCCGACGCGCGGCCCGTATTCGCACTGCGACATCAGTGTCCGCCGCTTGGCCAGCGCGAGGTCTTCGCTCAGCGCCGTGGTCTCGCCATCGACGTCAAAGCACAGCATCGCCGCGCAACGAAAGCCTTCCGGCCAGCGAAAGCGTGGCGGAGGCTGAAAGCGCGGCGTTTCACTCGACCTCATCGCCGGCCTCGGTGAGCTTGATCACGGGCAGCTTTTCTTCCTCCTGTTCCTCTGCCGAGCCGTGGATCAATTCGTCGAGCCGATGCTTCACCGCGAGGAATTCGGGCGTGAGCATTTGCTCGGTTGTGCGGGGGCGGGGAACGGGATTTTCGATCACCTCACGCACTCCGCCGGGATTCACGCCCAGCACCATGATGCGATCGGAGAGCAGCACGGCTTCGTCGAGGTCGTGCGTGATGAAAAGAATGGTGACGTCCACCTTCCGCCAGATCTGCAGCAGATAGCTCTGCATCTTGCATCGCGTCTGCGCATCGAGCGCGCCGAAGGGTTCATCCATGATGAGAATACGCGGTTCATTGGCCAGCGCCCGCGCGATCGCCACGCGCTGCTTCATGCCGCCGCTGAGTTCGTGCGGATAGCTGTTCTCAAATTTTGACAGGCCCACCATGTCCAGCCACTGCCGCGCTTCGGCCTCGGCGGTGCCCTTGTCCTTGCCGCGCATCTCGATGCCGAACATCACGTTCGACTTCACGGTCTGCCACGGAAAGAGCGTGTAACCTTGAAAGACCATGCCGCGGTCGGGCCCTGGTCCGGTGATCGCTTTGCCGTCGAGCAGCATTTCCCCGCCGCTGCTTTCATCGAGCCCTGCGACGATGCGGATGAAGGTGCTTTTCCCACATCCGCTCGGTCCGATGATGGTGACGAACTCGCGCCGCCGAATGTCGAGCGAGACGTTGTCGAAGACGACGTGCGGATGTTCTCCGGTGCCGAAATCCTTGCGCAGGTTCTTCACGCTAAGCACCACCGGACGCTGGCGGATTTTCGCAAAGCGCGCGGCCACTTCGGGCGCCTGTTCGCGGTAGTCGGGAAGTTCGAGCGTGTGCAGCGACATGGGTCAGGCGTTCGGCGTTTGCGCCAGCGCGGACGGCGGGATGATCGGTTTGCGAGTATCCTTGCGCCACGCAGACCCGGGCTCGCGCATCCAGTCGATGAAAGTTTTGCGCGCCCGGCTGCGGCGGCGCTTCCATGGAAAGATCACCTTTCCGATCGCCGCAAGCGTGAGGTCGCAGGTGAGGCCGATGATGCCGATCATGAAGATGACCGCATATACGTTGTCGAAGTTTCGATAGCGCGCCTGCTGATTGATGAAGAAGGTAATGCCCGACATCGTGCCGACGACTTCCGCGACGATGAGGTAGGTCCACGCCCAACCAAGCAGGATGCGCATGTCTGTATAGATATCGCTGATCGCCGCCGGCACCACGACGCGTCGCACGAGCTTGAAACCGCGGGCGCCGAGCGTCTGCGCCGCCTCGATGAGCGAAGGGTCCACCTTGCGCACGGTGTTGGCGATCACGAGTACCTGCTGGAAGAAGGTGCCGATGAAGATGATCGCGATCTTGGGTCCATCATCGATGCCGAGGATCGCCACGCAAAGCGCGCCGAAGGCCGGGGCCGGCAGGTAGCGAAAGAACTCGATAAACGGTTCCTGCAGCTTCGAAAAGAAGCGGAACGTGCCGCAGAGAATCCCGAGCGGCACGCCGAAGATGGACGACAGCAGAAAGGCCGAGAAGATAGTGCGAATACTGTGCGCGAAGGATTCGTGCAGCCACGGTTCGTTCGGCAGGCGCGGCTCGGTCGTGAAGGCGGAGTAGAAGGCGCGCGCCACTTTGTGTGGCGCGGGAAGATAGACCGGATTGACGCGATACCCCTCGGGCAAGGTGCCGCCGGTAGCGCGCACCTTTTCCAGCTCGCTCTGAAAGTCGGCGCGCGGCACCTCCATTTCTTCCACGAAGTAGTCCACATCTCCAGGTACCGTGACACGCACCAGCGGATGCCAGAGCCACGGCAGGTAACTGATCGCGCACCACAGCGCGAAGGGCACGACGAATGACAGCACGGTAAGAATGAACTGCCGCCGGTGTGGTAGTTCATTCTTCAGGCCGAGCCAGTCGCGATTCGCCATTAGGTGCGTCGTGCCCCTGCGCGGTTGTTGGTGGTTATTTCAATGCCTCGACGATGCTCGGGGTCAGATAGCTCTCGGGCTTCTGAGACACCTTATAGACTTTGTTATCGAGGTTGAAT
>JBAVML010000061.1:0-8892 GCA_049690035.1 Chthoniobacteraceae bacterium | reverse complement strand
CCGGCGCCCCCTTTCCAACCCTTACATAAGGATGATCGACCTTACCTTACCTCTCATCGGCCCGATCGTGGAGAAGCTCGCGGCAATCCGCGAGCTCGTCTCCACCAATGACCGCCTCGCCCTACTCCTGCACGGTGATCCCGGCGTGGCGAAAAGCCATGCGCTCGACCTGCTCGCGATGGAACTCACCGGCTCGAAGTTTGCGATCGAGCACGTCAACGGGCAATCCGTGGACGTGGCCACCGTCCGCCAATGGAAGGAGCGCGGCAGCTACGGCAACCTCTTCTCCAAGTGGACCGTGAAACGCATCGACGAACTGGATAAAGCCAGCGACGCCGCGCAGGCGGAATTGCTGACGTGGCTGGATTATCAGCCGCGGTGGTATGCGATCCTCGCCACGACCAACGACTACAAGGCGCTCTGCCGCGTGGACAAGGGCCGTCTGCAACGGCGCTTCAAACAATACCGCGTGGACGCGCCCGGCGTGGCCGAAGCGACGCTTTATCTCCAGCAGCAATTCGGCGTCCCACCGAAAGCCGCGCTGACAATTTCCAAGGGTGCCGTGCCGGAAGGAATGCTCGATGGCGTGAACATGGGCGCGGCTGTCGAGGACGCCCAAGCCTATCTCGCCGCGAGGAGCGCGAAGAAAGCGGCGTAGGAATCCTTACGTAAGGATGGAAATCAACGGACGCGAGATGAATGCGGACGCGTTGCTGCGATTGGCCTTCCGAAATCAATTCCATGAATGCGCTTCTCATCACCGACGATGCAATGGTGGAGGCATTGCTGATCCGCAGCGGACATCCGCTGCCGCAGCCGACGCCGCCGTTCACAAAGAGCATTTGTTACTTCCGCCACGAGCAGGAGGGACAGCTTTACTACTGCATGGTGAGCTATGAGCGCGGCCACCCCGATCCTGCTGACAATGGTTATGTGCTCACCGGCTTGCCCGCGTCCGCATTCACTCCGGAGGAAGCGGCAGAGCTTTTCACGGAGGCAGTCCGCGACACGTCCTACGGTCCGATCGTCTCTGAGTGGCTCACGCCGACCTTCAACTAAGTCGTGAGCTTCGCCGCGAAGGCCGCTGCGTTCCGCCGCGCTTTCGCACCGGATCGCCGAATTCGACGAGAAGTCGCCGCTGCGCGGGTGAAAATGGCTCTGCCTGTGTAGCAATGGCGTGCGACTAGAACTCACTAATCGTTTTGTTAATGATAATAAGTTGATTACCTTTAATGATGCTGTTCTCCTTTGGCTCGCGGAGAGAGCATCCTGAAAAATCAAGGTATGGCGACCGCGGCCGACGGCGACGGATTTCGCATTCTTGAGAGTTGCACGAAGCGTTCATCAGGCGTTTTGGTATCTTCATGCGAGACAAGGTATCTCATATGTGCGACTTTGTCAAGTCATTTGTGAGACAGTTTCTCACTGATGAGATTTTCGAGACATGCTGCTGTTGATTTTAGATCATTTTAAATTTTTAGAATGCCCGACCAAACCGGCACTTTTGCAAGCCTTGCAAGCTGATTTGCAACCATTGCAAAAACCCTCGACCCGCAAAGCGCGAAGGTCGGGATGTGTTCATCTGAACAGTAGCTACAGATTCCCCGAGGGCACCGCATAACCCTCCAAGGGCGATTCCACCTTCAGCGCATCAAGCTCGCACTGGCTGCGTAACGCGGACCGTGGCTTCTCTAATCCGATTGGACAAGGGGGGGTGGACTCATGAAAAAGCCGGTATCCAAGGTCTGGACCTTTCGTTCATCGAGCGGTCGAGGCAGTTACGAAACGCTGCGCTTCACCGACGGAACGACAAGCTGCAACTGTCCTGGTTGGACGCGCCGCACCGACGCACAAGGCCACCGAAGCTGCAAACACACGCGCCTCGTCGATCAAGACCGCGCCGACGTGGAATGCGAAAGCAGCCACGACTATGCGCAACCCGTCGCGATCGCGGCGAGCGTTTCAACCTTACGTAAGGATGAAGCGAAGCGCGCGGGCATCGCGTTCGGAATGGGCTCGCGAAAACTTTCCCAATGAACACCAAAGCACTGATCGTTAAGGTCCAAATCAGCAAGCTCGGCCAGTCCGAGAAAGACGACGCGCTGACGCAAGAGATCCACGCCATTCACGGCATGGGCGACGACGCCGGCCGCTACACTAAAGCGCTCTATCCGCGCGACGTCTTCAAGGACGTGCTCGCGGTGGAGGGCAAGGTCCGCCGCTACCACCGGAGCCAGCAAGGCAAGCGGCTCATCCTCAGTTCGCTCGGCTGGATCTGCCCCGGCCCGTATGTGGAGGAATACCGCTCGAAGATCACGGAGCTCGAGGCCGAGTTCTACCCGGCCGTCGATCGAATCTACCACCGCTGGCCGGAGATCATCGCCACCTGCCGCGCCACACAGGGCGACAAGTTCAACGGCGAAGACTACCCGCTGCAGTCCCGCGTGCGCGAGCACTTCGGCTTCCGCCTCATCCTGTCGCCGATGCCGAAGCCAAGCGCGATCGGCGACCTCGACTTCCTGTGCGGCGAGCGGGTGCAGGAGATCCGCGAGCAGATGCAGGGCGAGATCGAGCGCGCCGGCCGCGACGGCGCACAGCAGGCGATGTCGCGCGTGCTGACCTACGTGGACCGCATCTCGACGACCCTCTCGAAACCCGACCCGACGATCCACGACAAGCTGATCGAGAATCTGCGCGAAGTGCTCGACCTGGCACCCGGCCTGAACCTCGCCGGCGATCCCGAAGTCAACGATCTCGTTCGCGCCTGCCGCCAGAAGTTGCTCGTCGCGCCCGATGCGCTGCGCGACTCCGCGCTGCAACGGCGCATGGTCGCCGCGGCCGCGAAGACGATCACGAGCAGCTTCGGCCAGATGGGCGGACGCAAACTCGCTGCCTGATTTTTATGTCCCACGTCACTGCAATCGACATCAACATCACCGACCTGAACGCGCTCAAGGGAGCGGTGAAGGAACTCGGCGCCATCTGGCGCGAAGGCCAGAAAACCTACCAGTGGTATGGCCGCAGCGTCGGCGATTTCCCGCTGCCCGATGGGTTCACCGCCAAGGATCTCGGCAAGTGCGAGCACGCCATCCGTCTCGCCGGGACCGAGTATGAAATCGGCGTGGTCCCGAAGAAGCAAGGCGGCGGCTATACGCTGCTCTACGACTTCTGGGGACCAGGCCAGCGGCTCAAGAGTCACTTCGGCGATGGGCTCACCAGGCTCAAGCAGATGTATGGCGTCCACAAGGCGACGGCCGCCGCCCGCGCGAAGGGTTACATGGTCCAGCGCAAGCCCCAGAGCAGCGGTGCAATCAAGCTCGTCATCACCGGCGTCTGAGCGGCGTTACCGCGTTCCTTTTATGCCCAAATCCATCGAAATCGAAATCGCCCCCAGCGGCGAGGTGAAGATCGAAGCCATCGGCTTCAAAGGCAAAGGATGTGAAGCCGCGACCAAGGCGATCGAGGACGCGCTCGGCACGGCCAAGAGCCGCAAGAAGAAGCCGGAATACCATCAGCAAACCACCGGCTCGCAGCAGCAGCGGACCTAGCTAGCTACCGGCTCGCAAGCGCCCGCGAGTGGGGCGCATCCACCACGGCGACTCGCGTTCCCACCGTCACAGCGTCGAGCGAACACATCCGAAAGGCGTATTCACCTTTTGTCTCGAGCCTCAGTGGCGGCTGCCTTGTCGGCGTTCGATTCCCGAATCAACGCAGGGGGATTTTTAATATAGACAAGAACTGCCAGAGCGACAGCGCCGCTCGCTCGTAATCCGAAATTTGCCCATTTCCCTTCGATGTGCAGGAACCCCGGAATGAATAAACCCGCCAGTCCCGCTACAATCGTCAGGATTATTCTAAGCACAAATTCCTGAGCCGGAGTGGGATCGGGAAAGAACAAGACGACGGCTAGGGTGATGAGCAGAAATCCAACAATAAAAAGCACCGCGAAGCCATAAGTGAAGAGCTTCTCCCAATTCTTTGTCCAAAAATTTTCCTGCATGGTTTGCGGGCGGGTAATTACATCAAGGGTTATTACTGATCCTACGAGGCCTCGGTCTTCTCTCGAAAGTTTATTCAGCTCTTCACGGCGCCGCTGCTCACGCGCATTCACCGGTAACTCCGCCAAAATATCTGTGATTCTGCGAACCTCCTCGTGCAGTTCCGGAACGGTCATACCCCATCAGTCGTAGGCTCGTAAACGATGCGAAGGTTCCTCGACGTTACAGGTATCTCTCTATCTCCCGCCCTCCAGTCTTTAATCGTCACCGGCACATCTTTGAAGGACTCGAAATCATCGATCCCCCCCCCGGCAGGCGATTCAACCCGGAAAATTTGATGTAAAAACTTATGCTTTACGAGTTCGCCCAGAATTAGACTCAGCGTGGCCTCATCAGCGCCGGTAAGCTCAACGAGCCGATCAAAGGTATATTCCCTGCCGGGCGTTAAAAAGCCATCGAGTTTATCGATGAGTGCCGCGTCTTGCGGTCGGTTAGAAGCCAATGCGCGTAAATTGGGCAAGGACATATTCGAAATCCTCCTTCGTGTTGCTAGCCCTCAGAGTAAACTCGTTTGTCTTTCCCGACAACCAGACGTGAATATCTGTGGTCGGCCCGCCCTCCTTCTGTTGGTTCCACCACATCCCCGACGATTCCTGATAAGCGCCGTCGTCGAGGTAGCTCTGAACTGCAGCAACTGAGATGGTGGAAAGGTCTGACTCCCGTTTGGGAGTCGCGGCTGCAATGGTGCACCCGAATTCATCGCGCATTTTAGCATCGGAAAACCTGTAGAGCTTTGTCATCGCTGCACGCTTTTCCCACAGAGCGGCTTTAAGTTTGTCTAGGGGGTGCGATTTAAATTCAGCCACTGGGAAAAAATCGGGGAGCAGCTCGTGCCAGGTTTTCTTTATATCTGGATCATAGTCGTCGCTGCTATGTGATCGGATGCGCACTTCCAAAATGCCCAGGCTCGAAAGTCGGACGACGTTTACCGCACGCGCCTTTTTGGGAGTGTAAGTGACGATTCGGACCCCATTCCGTTTAATTTCCTCTTTTCGTTCTTCGTATTTGCGGGTTTCCACCACTTTTATACTGAGTGATGCCCCTGTGGCATCCTCCACAAACCGTATGCCGGAGATCGTCGGTGAAGCAGGAAGGGTGGTTAGCGCTGGATCGGTGAGCAGATGCTCAATCCCAAGCTTTTTGGCGGCATTTTCAATATTTTCGCGCTTCAAAAGTTCTGCCGCGGTGTTCGGCTGGCATTTGTAGATGAACACATGGCATGCGCTGAATTCCTCAACCTTCGACAGGTGGTCCATCAAGTCCGCCAATGAAATCTCCCCCGCGTCAACCGCCGGTTGAAGCCGTTCCTCCAAAAGTTGCTTCCAACTGCTCACGGTGTGAGGAAGGTCGTTCTCGTGAAGCCAATTGGAAATGACCCTAAGATTTGTGGCTTGTTCCAAAAAGTCCACAATTTCGGCAAGCGTAGGCAGCTTTTTTCCAGCGGGAGGCACGGACATAACGGGGTTTGGGTAATGAGAGCCGGCTTTATGAGCAAGATTATTCAGCGGCCCAAAAGGATCGGCCTGCTTCGCGTCGGCGGAGGACGAGGCCGTTGAAGACTCTCGCGGATTCGAGGTCGGTAAGAGCAGCGAACCAGGCTAGCTACCGGCCGCAAGCGTTCGCGAGAGGCGCATTCAGCACGGCCACTCGCGTTCCCACCGCCACGGCGTCGAAGAGGCGAACGACATCAAGCGAGCGCATCCGAATGCAGCCGTAACTCGCTGGACGACCAATCTTCCGCTCCGCGGCGGTCCCGTGGATATAGATGCCGCGATCAAAGGCCGCGGCATTGCAGCGATCGAGTCCGCGCAGTTGCAGGATGCGGGTGACGATCGAATCGCGTCCCGGTGCGTTGGGCTTGAGGATTTTCCCGGTTAGGCGCCGGTGCTTGAATTCCGCTCCCAGCGGCGCATGCGCGCCGATTTTCGCGGCCACCTCCATCGTGCCGAGCGGCGTCCGATAGCTGCCCGGCCGGTCTCCCAGCCCGAACTTGGAAGTCGAAACCGGGAACTGCGCGAGCCGCGCGCCGTTATCCACGAGCGCCATGCGCTGCTCAGGAACGCTGACCACCACCATCGGAGCGGCGAGGGCGGACAGGGAGGCGAGCAGGAAGGCGATGAGCGTGCGCATCCCTGTGCGCGGCGTGTCAACACCCTGAGTTTGACCGGAACTCCCAAACACCCGGCCCCGATGCACGCGCACCGGCTAACCTTTATGCCCAAGAAAGCCACTACAGCCACAGCCACACCCGCGCCGACCGATGCGCCCGCGACGGGAATTAAGAAATTCAACTTCGGAGGCATCGCCGCGGCGGCACCGAAGAAACCAGCGGGCAAGGAGTATCCGCTCCTTCCCGATGACGACGACGGAACCGTTGCCGACCTGGTGACCCAAATCCTCACGGAGCAAGAACAGCTCGACGCGCTCGAAGGTTCGATTGAGATCCACAAGGCCGAACTGCGCTCGCTCGCGACGCCGTTCTACTTCGACCGCAACCACGGCCTGCACGAAGTTCCGTCTTCCGTGGAAGCGCGCAACAAGGACGGCAAGAGCGTGCTCGTCGCCTTCCAGAACCGCTACACTCAGGTCAGCGACGACGGCCCGATCAACGAATTGCTCGGCGAACGCGCAGGGCGCTACTTCCGGCAGAAGTTTGAGGTGAAGATCAACGGGGACCTCATCCCCGCGGCGGCCGTGGAACCGCTCATGGCCGAGCTGCAGGAAGTCTTTCTCCGGCACGAAGCGGCCGGTGCGCTCGCTTTCAAGGCGATCATCGCGCCGACTGCGGATTTCCACACCGCGCGTCATTCGCAGCTTACCGTGGACGAGAACCTCGCGATGGAGAAGATCATCCCAATCGTCGCCCAGGTGAAGACGAAGGGGCGCGAGAAGAAGGCGGCGTAAAACCCTTACGTAAGGATGAACGGAGAAATTCGCACGGCGCTCGGCGACGGTTCGCCAGTGGTCTTCACCGAAGGCGCGTGGGAGGCCGTCGGTGAGATGCTGCGCGAGCAGCAGGAGCTCGACGGCCGCGAATCCGCGGAAATCGGCCGCGCCACGCACGACACCTTTCTCGACAATGGACAAGATCCCAACCTACCCGGCGCGCCCCATTAACGGCGGCCCGTTGGAGAAAGCGCGGCCGAAGCATGGCTTTTGGGCCTGCGAGCCGAAAGTGAACGGCTGGCGCGCGCTGGTTCACATTCCCACCAGTTTCATGTGGAACAGGCGTGGGGAACGTCTCTCGATCGAAAAGGAATTTGCACCCGCGCTCGCCCGTTTGTGTTCCACGTTGAACTGCGAGGCATTCGAGTGGGCCGATTGCGAGGCGCTGGAGCGCCGGCATGGAATCGGCCGCGGCACGCTCATCGTGCTCGATGTGATTCCCACTCGCGCCTTCGCCGCCACGCCCTACAGCCAGCGGCGGATCTGGCTTCAAGCGGTTCTCCCGCACCTTGCGGTCCCGCCTTCGTGCTGCCAGGCAGATTCACTCTACCTCATCCCGTCCGCCGTCAGTGAGGCCGCCACGAACTACTACGCAATGTTGCAGAAGCAAAACGCCGAGGCGCGCTGCGAGTTTTACGAGGGGATCGTGATGAAGCGTGTGACGGCGCTGTATCCGACACAACTCCTCAACCCCACTCGCGAAACGACCGATTGGGTGAAGCACCGCTGGCACTTCTGACCATGTTCGAACACGTCATCACCTTCGAGGAAGACGGCACCGCGAGCACGCTCTGGACTGATCACATCCCGCTCGCCGATCTCGGCCATTGTCGCGTCCGGCGTGCTTCGTGGATCGACTGGAACGAGCACACTCAGCGCTGGGAGGTCCGCTTCGATCCGCACGCCGACGATCCGGCTTTCTCCGACCCTTCGCGCGAGACGTGCCTCGCCTGGGAGCATCAGCAGCTCAACAGCTAACTACATACTTTCTTGACCTTACCCATGAACCACATCCGCGATAAAATCCGCGCCGGGTATCCCGGCTTGTTCTTGCTCACCCACGAGGAAGGCCGCGCCGAGGCCATGCTGACCCGAGTTGCCGAGGAACTTAGCTACCACCTGTTCGGCTGGTCGATCACCGTCGGGCGTTTCGACGCCAAGACCGGCGAAGCCGCGAGCGATGAAGCCGATCCGATGGCAGTGCTCGATGCCGTCATATCCCTCCCCGAGAAATCACTGCTCATCCTGCGCGACTTCCACGCCTTTTTTGCCGAGCCGAATCCGCTCCTCTTCCGCAAGCTCAAGGACGCGCTGCTCCACGCGAAGACGGCGAACAAGACGCTCATCCTGCTCGGCAGCGAGCTCAAGTTGCCGCCCGAAGTGGAGAAGCTCATCAGCGTCGTCGAGCTCGCGCTGCCGAGTCGCGTGGAGTTGCGCACCGTGCTCGTCAATCTTTGTGAGGAAAACGAAAAGCTCATGCCGGAGAACGAGGATGCGGTGCTTGACGCGCTCGGCGGCCTGACCACGCACGAAGCCGAGGACGCACTCTCGCTCTCCATCATCGAGGCCGGCGAATTCGCCCCCTCCATCCTTGCGCGCGAAAAGGCAAACGTGGTGAAGAAGAACGGCTTGCTCGAAATCGTCGAGGGCAGCATCCAGCCCGAGGACATCGGCGGTCTGGAAATCTTGAAGGAGGATCTGCTGAGCAAACGCGACATCTTCACCCAGGAGGCGCGCGACTACGGCCTGCCGAGCCCGCGCGGCATCCTCGCGTGCGGCCAGCCGGGGACCGGGAAATCGCTGACCGCGCAGGCGACCGGCTCTATCTTCAATGTGCCCCTTCTCCGCCTGGAGGCGGGCAAGCTGTTCGGCTCGATGGTCGGCGAGA
>JBAVML010000060.1:0-6980 GCA_049690035.1 Chthoniobacteraceae bacterium | reverse complement strand
CTCGAAGCGAAAATCTTCCCCACTCGCGACACCATGGGCGCCGCCGCCGCCGGCTTCGCCGCGGGCATCATCGCCGCCGCCATCGCCGAGCGCGGCGAGGCGCGCGTGATCTTCGCCTGCGCGCCGTCGCAGAATGAATTCCTCTCCGCGCTCACCTCGCCCTACGTGCAGGGCACGATCGACTGGACGAAGGTGACCGCCTTTCACATGGACGAGTACGTCGGGTTCACCGGCAGCCGCGACGAAAGCTTCCGCCACTACCTCCGCACGCATCTGCTCCAGCAACTCCCGACGCCGCCGCCCTTCCACGAAATTCGCGGCGAAGCGCCCGTGCTCGCCGAGGAATGCGCGCGCTACACCGCGCTGCTCACCGAGCGCCCGATCGATCTCGTCTGCCTCGGCATCGGCGAGAATGGACACCTCGCCTTCAACGATCCGCCGGTCGCGAGGTTCGACGATCCCGAGACGATCAAGGTCGTGCCGCTCGACGAAAGCTGCCGGCAGCAGCAGGTGAATGACGGCTGCTTTCCCAATCTCGACGCCGTGCCGACGCACGCGCTGACGCTCACCGTCCCGACGCTTCTTTCCGCGCGCGCCATCTCCGGCTGCGTGCCCGGCCCGCGCAAGGCCGAGGCGGTGCGCGCGTCGCTGCTCGATCCGCTTTCCACAGCGTGTCCCGGCACCATCCTGCGCACGCATCCGCACGCGGTGCTCCATCTCGACGTCGATTCCGCGTCGCGGCTTCCCGCGTGAGCAAGCCCGTCGGCTTCGCCATCGTCGGCAGCGGGATGATCGCCGAGGTGCATGCGGGTGCGATCTCCGAAGTGCCGGAAGCCCGGCTCGTCGCGGTGTATTCGCGCGGAGTCGAAGGGCGCGAATCCTTCGCCAAAAAACACGGGTGCCGCGCGGTCGCGAGCATCGAGGAACTTGTGCGCGATCCCGAGGTGGAAGCGGTGTGCATCACGACCCCGAGCGGCGCGCACGCCGATGCCGCAGTGCCGGTGCTTGAGGCTGGCAAAGCCGTGCTGTGCGAGAAGCCGCTCGAGGTCAGCGTCGCCGCGTGCGACCGCATCTTCGCCGCCGCCGAGCGCGGCGGCGGCGTGCTCGCGGGCGTCTTCCAAATGCGCCTCGGCCCAGGCGCGCGCAAAGTCAAAGACGCGATCGAGGCGGGCCGCTTCGGTCGGCTGACTTCCTGCAGCGCCTATATCAAATGGTGGCGCTCGCAGGATTACTACGCGTCGTCGAAGTGGAAAGGCACGTGGGCGCTCGACGGCGGCGGCGCGCTGATCAATCAGGGCATCCACGCCGTCGATCTTCTCCAGTGGCTCGTCGGGCTGCCGTCCGAGGTCGCGGGATTCTTCGGCACGCTCGCGCATCCGGGACTCGAAGCCGAGGATACCGTCGCCGCGGCGCTGCGTTATCCCAATGGCGCGCTCGGCGTCATCGAAGCTGCCACCTCCGCGTGGCCCGGCTCCGATCTGCGCATCGAGATCATCGGCGATCGCGGCTCGGCGGTGTTGGAAAATGATCGCATCGTGCGCTTCGAATTCGCCGAACCACAGGCGGAAGACGAAACCATCGTCCGCGACAGCGCCACCTCCGAGATCAAGGTCGGCAAATCCGATCCCGCCGGCATGAGTTGGGACGGCCACCGAGTCCTCGTCCGCGACCTCGCCCTCGCGCTCCGCGAAGGCCGTCCGCCAACGATTCCCGGCACGGAGGCGCGGCGCGCGGTGCAACTCGTGCTAGCCATCTACGAAGCCGCCCGCACCGGGCGCACCGTCACCCTTTCCCCATGAAAACTCGTTTCGCCTTTGTCGGCTTCCGTCACAGCCACGCCTTCGACTTGCTCAACACCGTGATCGATCGGCCCGATTGCGAGATCGTCGCCTGCTGCGAAGAAGACGCGGAGACCCGCAAAAGCCTCGCCTCATCGGGCCGCGCGGACATCACCCACGAGCGCTACGAAGCGATGCTCGACGAGGTGGAATGCGACGTGGTTGCCGTCGGCGATTATTACACCAAGCGCGGCCCGCTCGTCGTCGAGGCGCTGCGCCGCGGCCTGCACGTCATCTGCGACAAGCCGCTCTGCCACACGCTCGCCGAGCAGGCGCAGATCGAAGATCTCTCCGCGAAACGCGACCTTAGCGTTGGCCTCCAACTCGACCTCCGCGGTGCCGGCGCGTTCATCCGGCTGCGCGATGTCATTCGTTCGGGAGAACTGGGCGCCATTCACACGATGAGCGTCTGCGGCCAGCACCCGCTGCTCCTCGGCTCGCGGCCCGCGTGGTATTTTGAGAAGGACAAGCACGGCGGCACGATCAACGACATCGGCATCCACATCTTCGACATCGTGCCGTGGCTCACCGGCGTGCCGTGGCGCGAAGTCGTCACCGCCCGCACTTGGAACGCCAAAGCCACCGCGTTTCCGCACTTCAAGGACGCCGCGCAATTCATGGGCATCCTCGAGAGTGGCGCCGGCATCATGGCGGATGTCTCCTACCTCGCGCCCGACAAGGCTGGCTACTCGCTCCCGCACTATTGGCGCTTCACCGTACATGGCCAGAATGGCATGGCTGAAACTCACTACGGTGCGCTGCATGTGAAGGTCGCGCTCGATCATCAGGATGTAATGGATCAGCGTCCGGTCGGCCCGCCGATCTTCCGGCGCTTCTTTACGGATTTCTTGAATGAAGTGCGCGGGCACCGCGAGTCCTGCGACCTGCGCACGGCCGACGTGCTCAGGGCCTCCCGCCTTGCCCTGGAGGCACAGCGCAGAGCTATCGGTTGACCCGCGAACCCGGGACAATATAGGTCCACACATCATGTTCGCGACGACGGATTAACTGAACCGCGACTGCCAAGACACTGCTCTCAAAAAAAGGGCGCCCCGCGTGGGGCGCCCTTTCGCTGAACGGCTTCGAATTAGTTTAGGCGAGGCTGTATGTCGCCGGCGCCAGCTTCTTCACCGGATGTTTTTTGCCGGTGGTGGCAAACCAAATATAGATGTTCTTGTAGTTGGCTCCTAGCTTTTCCGAGAGATCTGCGACAGTGATTCCCTTGCTGCCCGCCGCCTTGAGGGCATCGAGAATGTCGCTGGTAAGCTGGCCTCGCTTGGCTCCTTTGCGAGCCTTCTTGACCTGCTTGGTTGCCTTCGCCGCCGGCACTGCCTTCGCGGCAGCGGATGACCCCGCGAGTCGATAGTGACCACCGCTCAGCTTTGTAATCGCACTGCCGCGCTTCAGCGCGGAGTGAAACCACGAGTGAACATTGACCGGCTTGGTCCCGATCGCCGCGGCCAGATCCTTCACCTTTACCCCTAGCGCCCCGGCGCTCTCCAGCGCGGCCGTGATCTTTTCCTTGAGCTGGCCACGCTGGGCCCGCTTGTGCATCCCGGTGCGGCTGGAGGCAACCGTCAATGTTTTGCTCTTTGCAACGGAAGCGCCGTCGCTGAACAAGCTCGTTTTAAGCTCATCAATCTGTTGAACGAGTGAATCAAGTTGCTGCTGAAGTTCCGAGCGACGTTGCTCGAGGTTTAACATTTGTTTCAGTCGATCAACCTGCCTGCTAGTGTTTGTCATATTATTGACTCTGGATTGAATCTAACTAGTCGCAAGTCGAAAGTTGAGCGCTGCGCAGGCGGTGTGCTGGGCGAAAATTTCGCGCGGTTGGCGTCGAGGGTTGCAAACTGGAATCCCCCTACTAACGTCGCCGGCTTCTATGTCCCTTTCCTCCCTTCGCCGCGTTTCTTGCTCCCTGGCGATCGTTGCCTTTCTCAGCGGCTGCGCCGGCTACCCGCCCACAAAACCATTTTTCACGCACTTCGGCACGGGCCTGCCGGCCGGCTCTCAGCCAGCGGCCCCATTGGAACCTCCACCCGTGAAGAAGCCCGAGTCATATTGGAATGGAGACGGCGCCAAGGGTGACCCGACCATCCTGGTGCGGCTCGGCGAGCAACGCGCCTATTTCTACCGCGGCCAAAAAGTGGTCGGCGCGACTCGTATTTCGACGGGCAAAAAGGGCTACACGACCCCCTCAGGCACCTACTCCGTGACTCAGAAGGACAAGAACCATGTCTCGACGCTCTACGGTGACTTTGTCGGGGCGGGCGGTGAGGTCGTAAAATCAAACGTCAGCGCCGGCAAGGATCCTGTGCCGGAGGGCGCGATGTTCCGCGGCGCGAAGATGCCGTACTTCCTCCGGTTCAGCGGCGGCCACGGTCTGCACTCGGGGCGGGTTCCCAATTATCCGGCTTCCCACGGTTGCGTCCGATTGCCCGGGGAGATGGCGAAGCATTTCTTCGATAACGCGGAAATCGGCACCCCGGTGCGAGTGGAGGAATAAGGGCGCTGCTCCCACTTGCGGCGGGTCACAGATCCGCATACACTCGGTGCGCTTCGGGTAGTTAGCTCAGTGGTAGAGCGGCTCGTTTACACCGAGTTGGTCGGGGGTTCGAATCCCTCACTGCCCATTCTCCACACCGCACTCGATGGAGCGCTTCTCCGCATGGGAATGCAAGGCGGCGGCAAACAACTCATGACTCGCGACTGCTTCATCGGGGGTGACGCAGCCGAACCGATCTCCGAGGGTTCCCTCCCGCTCGGCGGCAAACGCAGCCCACATCTGATGGAAGCAATCGGCGAAGCCCGCCTCGAAAATGCCACCGGTGATCGTAGGGAACGCATTCGCGCCCTGACCTACATCGTAACGTTCCCACACCTGCTCCTTGCGCCGTTCGAAGATCCAGAGCGTCTTTGGTTCCTTCGTGGAAAAGCGCACGCCCCGTTCGGTACCGAGCACCTCCAAAAACCAGGTATTCATTTCCCCGGGCGCGAGGCGCTTGGTCTCGATGCGCATGGGGACGGGCGCGCCGGCGATTTCCACTTCCGTGTGCAGTAGTGCATTGTCCCAAGTGTCGCAGGCCGCCATGCCACCCTTGCCGTCAGGGCGTTGCGGATAGATCTTTTGCAGTTGGGCGAAGACGCGGTTCGGCTTCCAGCCCATGCGCAGCGGAAAGTGAACGGTGTGCATCCCGAGGTCGCCCATGACACCAATCTCGCCGCAGAACTTCACTTGGCGCTTCCAATTGATCGGCTTGCTCGGATCCAGGTCACTGGAATGGTGAAAGCCGCTGCGGATTTCGAGGACGTGGCCGAGGTCGGCTTGCTGCAGAAATCGCCAGGCTTTCTGCACGCCGGGAAGAAAGGGAAACTCGCTTGAGCAGCGAACGAAGCGGCCCAGCTCCCGTGCCGCGTCACGAATCTTCCGCGCCGCGGGCAGATCGATACCGAAAGGTTTTTCCGCCAGCAAATCTTTTCCCGCCCGCAGCACATCAAGGTAGATGCTCTCGTGAAGGTGGTGAGGAACGGCGACATAGACGATATCCACGTCGCTGCGCAGCAGCTCGTGATAGTCGCCGGTGAGCAGCGATACTGTCGGGACCTGGCGAAACCATTCGCGAACCTTTTCCTGGACGTCACAGACAGCGGTGAGTTGCAGCGTGACTGGAAAATCGACCAGCGTGAACCAGCGTCCAAGACAACTCGCCACTTCGCGACCCATCAAGCCGCCACCGATGATCCCGACTTTGAGCGTCTTCATCTCCTAGGCCGGGCGGATCAAGGTCGCTGCGTTCACCGCGGTGGCACCTTCATGCACGATCGACATCAGCGCGCGAGTCATGCCCGCAGGATCGTGATGCTGGATGATGTTCCGGCCATAGACGATGCCGGCGGCGCCCTGCTGCATCAGCTTTTCCGTGCGCGCGAGGATCTCGGCATCTGCGGCCTTGCCACCGCCGCGGACGAGCACGGGGATGCGACCGGCGATCTCGATCACGCGATGATAGACTCCCGCGTCGTCGGTCGGGTCAGCCTTGATGATGTCGGCGCCGAGTTCCACCGCCTGCCGGACGAGCGGCAGGATCTTATCGAGATCGCCATCGACCTGATAACCGCCGGCCTGCTCATTAGCTTGAAAGACGAGGGGCTCGATCATCAGCGGCATGGCGTAGCGATCACAGTCATCCTTCAGCGTGAGAATGTTTTGGATGCATTGGTCGGTGACCTCGGGCTGGTCAGGGATGCGGAAGAGATTCACCACCACGCAGGTTGCATCGAGGCGCAGCGCTTGCTCGACCGCGTTGCCGATGATGCGACTGAAAAGCGCGCGGGGCAGATCCTTGCCGTAAACGTTGGCCACATCGGTGCGGAGGACGAGCGCGGGCTTTTGCTTGCCGGGAATTTTCTGAAGCAGTTCGGCCTGACCGACCGTCAATTGAATGGCGTCGGGCGCGGCGGTGACCAGGGTGCGCACGACGCGGTCGAGGTTTTCGATGCCAGTGAGGAAGCTGCGTTCATTGAAAAAACCGTGATCGACGGCGACGTCGAAGCAGCGACCGGACTTGGCGTTGAAGAGGCGATTGAGGCGAAAGGCTTTCATGAATGAGGGAAGCTTGGAGGCTGCGCGCCAGCTTCCGCGTGAGCAAGGCGCAAGTGCGGCTTCGTTCGCCGCTTCACCGCAGCTTCACCACCGAGACGCCCGGCGCGACGGTGACCTGCCGCACCACGTGGTTCGAAGTGTCGGTCGCCACCCACGATTCACCGATCGCGGTGGAGGCGCCATAGCTACCGCCGGGTTCGATCGTCGCCATCCAGGTCCAGCGGCCCCGTGCGTCGAGATTGTATAGGTAGAGCGAAGCGTAGTGCGTGTTTTCAAATCGCACGGATGCCTCGGCCCCGCGATAGGCGCTCACCGTCGCTGGCGCGCCGGGTTCATTGACCCACAGCGTGTTATCCCCGCGGGAAACGCGGGTGCGACCCAAGGTCCGCTGCGCGGCGTCAGCGGCGATCCATTCCTGGCCTACCTGAGCGCTCACGGAGAGCGTCTGGCCGCTGAGCGAGTCGGCCACCCAAATCCATTGGCCGTAGCGATCGACGCAATAGAGCTGCGCGTTCGCGTTGCTACGGTTGATGATCAGC
>JBAVML010000059.1:0-7171 GCA_049690035.1 Chthoniobacteraceae bacterium | reverse complement strand
CGGCTAATCATTCGACATGAAAACATTCGCCCTCGCCGCTCCGTGCCTGGCTCTTTCGTTGGTCGCGCCTCTGGCATCGGCTGATAATCTGATCCAGAATGCTGGCTTCGAGGAACCAAAGATCACCGGGCGGGTGAGCGCGCCGAAAGGTGGAAGTCCCGCGAGTCTCGAGACTGGGACGACCTGGGCTCACTTTCAGTCGATGGACCAGACGGGAAAAGTGATTGTGGGACTGACCGACGAATTTGCGCGGAGCGGGAAGCAGTCGATTTTCGTGCAATTCGATGAGGCGGAAAAGGTGCGCGGGGCATTTTTGATGAGCGATTTGATCCCGGTGAAGGCGGAGGAGACCTACCGAGTCTCGATTTGGGGACGGGTAGATCGTAAGCGACCGCTCACCCTCGATCAGGGGCGTCCCTACCAGTTGCTGGAGGTCGATTTTTACCCGGCTGATCAAACCGTGCGCATCGGGGAAACGGCGGTTCGCACCCAGATGATTCCAGGAATGGCGGATCGACTGCTGTTCATCTCGTCGAAGTGGTCGGAGTATTACGCCGAGTTTAGGGCACCGACGGGAGCTGAATTCATGAAGGTCACTTTCAAGTGGGAGAGCCCCAAGCGCGAGGGGCCGGCTGACGGGGTGATATATTTTGATGACGCGACCGTGGAGGGCGTCGTGGGAACCGGAGTTCCTTCGCTGGATCCCCCAGAGCCCGTCGAGGCAGCAGCCGGTGCGACAGGACCGGGAGCTTCGAAAGGCGAAGCAGTGTCGCCGAAGAGTGCTCCTACGGGCCCGGACAGGTAGGCTGGTCAACTGTCTGTGAGAGTGAGGGAGCCTGCGCTGGCCGGTCACTTGAGTGACCGTGAACGAAGTCGATGCGCGCTTGGAGGGACCGGGACAGGAGGCGGCGCATCGTGGAACTGATTTTCAATCCATCGCCGACCGCATCCCGTGTAGGGAAGGACCTGGGCGTCGGCGAGAGTCCTGGTGGCGGGATAAAAATCCGTTCTGCGTTTACGCCGCGCTCTCCACTGTGTCGCACAGGTTTTCACCGCCCCCGAGCTGGTGTGTGCCGCAAGTCGATTGATTGTGGGGCGCGGAACCAATTTGGCCCAGAGTGGAGGCTCCGACCAGCCATCCACGATTCATCTCCAAAACGCAGAAGAGCCAGGCTTTTCGGGCCTGGCTCTTCGGGTGAATTTAACCGGGTTGAAGACCGGTGATCAGGAGAACGGATGTTTGTCCGTTTCAGGATCGCTGACCGCGCCGATGGGGTCATTGCCATCCTCAAATCGATTCAAGTTCGTTCCGGCATACACGTCGGTGAGCCGATCGAAGATTTGCGTCGCCGAAGTCTTGAATATGGAAACCGCGGTCTTATGCACGCCCTTCGTATCGGTCAGCAACAAAAGGTCTTTGAATGCTTGCTTGATCGCGGGATCCAAGGTGGGCGAATTCAAGACCGTGAGGGCGACGCTGGCCGCAACATCAGCCGCAAATTCGGTTTGCGCGGGGCCTTGGGCAACCTTGAGGACGATTTTCGGCTTCACCCCAACGGCGGACTTGATAATTCCGAGAAACGAGGCGGCCGCTTTTTTGGCCAGAGCCGCGGTCTTATTCGCGTCAAGCCCGGCCACGTTGAATTCGGGGCTCGTCATTAGTCCGCCGACCATATAGGCGGCAACTTCCACGATTTCGTCGGATTTGTTCACGTCGGCATTGCGAGCAATCGTCACCCCAAAGGAATTCGTCCGTGGCTTGTTAATGATCGCCGTCGCGAGGGTCTTCACGTAGCCGGCTGCCTTGGAAACGCTCAAGAGTCCCGTGGTTGGCTTGGCGGTGTTGACCGTGCCGATGAGTTTGCCGAGGGCGTTGCCAACCTGCTGAATGGCTTCGATGTCGGCCACCGCAGATACGGTTTTGACCAATGTTCCTGCTCCCTTGATGGCTGCGGTGATCAACGTGTTCGAAGGTGTCGCTCCACCCGCGGCCAGCGTCCCGTTCGGCAGGAGGACCTGTTGGTTGAAGACATTGTGAACGATGTTTCCCGCATTGGTCGGATCGCCCGCTGAGGATCCTGTGACGATTTGCGTCACCAATTTGTTATTGGCGGCGCCATTCCCATCAGCGACGCGCACCGTGAACGCCGCGCTGTCGGCGCCATTGAGTGCAAATTCTGCCGCGATCCACTGAGTAATGCTTTGCGCCGCTCCAGCGAGTTTCTTGTCGAAGATCGCCGAATTTGCCAAGACGACCGAATCATCCACGGGAGTGCCCCCGGCTGCAAAAATCTGGCGGGCGCGCCCGCCAAAGATGGCGCCCTGTCCATCCTTGCTCTTCGTGGCCAGAGCGACCGTCGTAAAGGTGGTCCCTAACTCACTCGAGAAGAGTGCGGAAGTGAGCCCCGGGATCTGCGATACGTTCAAGCCTTTACCCGCTCCGGCGGTGCTGGCCGCGAGGGCCACAAAATTCCGTCGATCGCCGAAAATACTGAGCAGAGGCTCAGTCGTAGCGGCTACGATTTGACTCGCAAACAAGTCGCCGACGTTCGTCGCGTTCGGGCCGGCTGCCTTGAGTAGTTCACCCGCCACCACGCCTTGCTTTTTTGGGTCGTTGAATTTCAGAGCCGGATCCTGCAAGACCGCGACAAACGCGTCGATCAACTGCTGGGAAGACGCGTTTTGAATGGAAACACCCGGGGGAAGTTTGCCGACGAGCGCCTTGAGTTCAGAAGTGCCAGCGTGAGCCGATGGTGCGAAGGTCATCAACGCCGCCGCCGTGACGACCGAAAGCGCCGCGTGCTTGATGAAGTTGGGGATTGCCAGTGATGGTCCTTGGTAGGATGAGGTCATAAGGGTGCGGTTTGGGTTGGTGAAAACGCTTCTCTAGTTGAGCAGGCAGAGATTCGATGGCAAACGTTTTCTCGGAAAACTTTATCCGATCGCGTTCATTCTTCGGCGGGGAGGTCAAGGATCGTACCGCGGGTCAGCGCGCCGGGATCTTTCGCGGAGCCAAGTTCGTGGGCCTTGGCACGCTGTTCTTCGGCCTCCTCGACCCTGCCGACGAGGGCCAGATGGCGTGCATACCAAGCCCGAATGGCGCCAAGTTTTGGGTCGAGGGCGATGGCTTTTTGGTAGGCCTCCCGGGCTTCGCGGAAGCGTTTGGCCTCGTCCAGCGTCCGCGCGAGCCGCATGAGCGCGTCCTCGTCGTAGGGGAAAAGGCGGACTGCGTTCTGGCAAGCGGCGATGGCGTCGTTCAGCAGGGCGCTCCGCTTATCAGAATTTACTTCGCGCAAGGCCAGGCCGGTGCTGGCTCCTGCGAGCAGCTTGAAAGTGTCGGGATTTCGCGTCTCGAAGTGGAGCGATTTCTGCGCGCTTTCGAGCGCGGCCGGATAGTCGCGATAGTGCATGGCCACGCGCGCCTTTTCACACCAGTAATCGCCGGGGAATTTCGTGACCCCTGAGATGATCAGCCAGAGGCTCAGTGCAGGCAGGATCACTTGGGACAAACGTGCTCCGGAGGCTCTGGTCGATTCCGCGTAAGTGGCGCCGTTGGGATTTGCAGCGATGCCGAAGATGAACGCGAAGAGCAGCGCATTGCCGGGAATATGGAGATTAAAATCAGTGACGGAGTGCGCGAGGTAGGCGGCGATGGCGGATAGAGCGCCGATCTGGAGGGCGAGCCGGTTGTCGCGGAAAGAGTGGTAGGGATCGCCTGGCGCGGTTCGAGCCGAGGCACCGATCGCACGGAGGCATGTATGAGCATGGAAGAAGACGAAAATGGTAATCCCGGCCAGACCCACCAAGCCATACTCGGCCAGCATCTCGAGGTAGTCGCTGTGGGCGTGCTCCGGATCCGACTGGATCTGCGGGCGGCGGAAAAACCGACCGAAATAGAGGTGGGTTCCAGCGCCGGTTCCGAAAACCGGTGAGATCTTGAACTGGTCCAGTGCAGCCTGCCAGTTGTAGATGCGGACATCTTTCGCGACGATCGCCCCGAGGCGGGCACGGAGGAGATCACTACGTTGCATGACGGCGACCGAACCGCCGACAAAGGCCACCAGCGCCAGCCCCGCGATGAGCGCCGAGCGGGCAAATCTACCCGGGTTTACCGAGCGCCAGACCCAGAGGGAGATCGCGGCGAAGACGACCAGTGAAAAGACACTGCTCAGGTAACCGCCGCGGCTGCCTGTGACCGCGACACCCGCATAGCACACCACCGTCAGGTAGCCCAGGCCGATCCGGGCCCAGAGGCTCCACGAGCTCCACACCGCGAGGCTTAGCGCGAGGACGCCCACGGCCTCGAGATAGCCGGCGAGGTGGATCGAACTAATGAACATTCCGCTGGCGCGCGCTCCGTAGTTGGACCGGACAAACCCAAATGGCATCCAGTTGTCGCCCCCCGCGAATTGCCGCAGGCCGACGAGGAATTCTGCCAGCGCGAGGATCAGCAGCGCCACGACGACGATCATGCGGAGGCGCGAACTGCTGATGTAAAAGGCCGTGAGGAGGTAGGCCACGAGGCAGGCTAGGACCATGTAGAAATCCTGCCACCACAGGTAGGCGACCGGCGACGCAGCGGCGCGGGCGAGGATGTAGGAAAAAAAAACGGCGGTCGTTCCCAGACAGACCAGGCTCGGCTTGGCGATGGGCCGTCGCAGTGATGCGATGCTGAGCAGCCCCGCGAAGGCCAGGATGGCGTAAGCGGGCAAACTATAAACCAGACGCGTTCCCCCGACCATGCACTGAACCAGCCAGATCGCCGCAACAAATAGAAGGGTGTAAGTCAGCTTCAAACGCCTCAGCCTATGAGGAAACCGTGTCGAGACAACTGCGGAATCGAAGCCGGCAGAGCCCCGCCCGATTCCAAACGCGCCGTGTATTGACACGAAAACGCGGGGCTGGAATCCTGCCGCGCCTTCCGCGCGGAGCGTTCCCCGCGGTCGCGCTCATTTCCACGCCAGGTGCATTCCAGGAGACCCACGCCTCACCAAGCCACTGACAGCCGCACGTATGCGCCGCGGTAGGCGGATGCTTTTCGGCGCCGGTCGGTGCCTCGTCATCGCGGCAGTTTTTTTTGGGGTTGCGGCGGCCCGTGCGGCGGAAAGCTCGTTTCTTCACGATCACCCCACGCTGCAATTCATCGAGCAGCGCCTGCCGGCGGGAGCGACGGTCGCCATTCCTCCGAGCCTCGATCCGCCGCAGCGGGTGGTGACTGATCTCGAGTTGCGGGCCGCTTTGGCCGGGGTTCTCGACGATTTTCTGGCGCCTCCTTCGACCTTCGCGGGGAAGACTGATGATTTGATCGGCGAGGTGTGCCGCTGCCGCCCGGCGCAGACCGCGCAGTGGCTGGCGCTGGCTACCGACTCCCTGCTCGAACACGCGCTTCCCGGCGCGGAAAAAGTTCTCGGCGACGCGGTAGCCCTCGCGATTCTCACCAATCCCCGCGAAGCCGGAGCGGTGGTCCGCGCGGTCGTCGGCCGGCTCGCCGCGAACGCCCAGTCGGCGCCGGTCGACCGTGAAACGGCGTCGCGGCTCGCGGGAAAGATCGTCTTCACCGCGATGCAAACCGCGAAAACCCTGCAACCTGCGGCCCCGCTCATCATGGACATCGTCGACCAGGTGCTCGATGAGGCACTGACCCGGGATTCGAGCGATCTCGCGGTCGCGGCGATGGCGGCCGCCGTCCGCGGCTCCGCGGGAGTGGGACAAGCCGGCGGCGCCGATCTCGCCAGGCTCGCGTTGAGCAAATACGGCCGCACGAAACAGCTGGCGGGAATCCTTTGCGCCGGTGCTTTGCAAGGCGCTGGGCCGGAGGCGGCGGGCGCCATTAAGGACGGAGCAGCGCTCAGTCTCCCCGTCGCGGTCGGTTCTTTCTCGAGCATCACCTGCAATGCCTACGTCGCCACCTTGGGAGCGCCCGAGGTGGCGGCCTTCAATACCTCGCGTTTCATCTCCGTCGTGAACGCGGATTACATTCCGGCAGTGATGATCGGCGCCGTCGCCGCCAATCCACCGGTAGCCGTTGAGATCTTGCAGGCTGGGTTGAATCGCGACCTCGTTTTGCATGGACGCGCGACCACGCGGGAGATCGTCGAGGCGGCGGTGCTGGTGTGCCCACAGAGCGCCCCGCAACTCGCCGCCGCCGCTGTCGGTCGCGGCGATCTTCAGGAAGGCAACGCCGCTGCGCTGATCGCCGAGGGCGTGGCTCGCGGCGCGCCATCCATAGCGATCGCCGCCGCGCTGACGGCGCAAATCAAGGCCCAGGAAATGGACGCTGCGACCATCAAGGCGACGGTGGCGGGCGCCATCGCCGGCGCCGTAGCAACGGAGAAGCGGCAGGCGTTAAGCGCGATCGCGTATGCCGCGGCGGCCGAACCTTCGTGGGCGGGCGACGTGCTCGATCAGGTCATCGTGTCCGCACCGCCGGAGCAGCAATATCGCGCGGTGCTCGGAGTGCTGGCGGCCCGCCCGGAGCAAGCGAGCACCTTGCTGGAGCGGGCGTTGAAATGCAGCGATCTCGCGCCAGGACAGGCGGGGCCGATCACCGCTGGCGGGCGGTTGATTCTCGCCATTCAATCCGATCCCGCCGGTTTCTTTCGAGCGACCGTCAGGCAACTGGGCGAGGCCGCGCCGGCGTCGCCGGAAGTGGTGGATGCAATCGTCCTCGGCGCGTCGCTGGCCAATCCGCGCGGCGCACCGGCGGTCGCTTCGATGGCCGTGGCGTTCGGCGGCGTTTCGGCGGAAAGCATCATTGCCGCGGCTGTTCAGCCCGATCCTGCCGCGCTGACGCGAATCACGGAAGCGGTGGGGATCGCACAGGACGTGAAGGCCAGCCCCGGGGACTTGTTCCGCCAGGTGCGGCGTCAGATCGCGGCTACTCCGGCTCTCGCTGCCGAAATCGTCACCGGCGCGATGGCCGCCGCGCCGGCGCAGGGGCATGTGATCGGTCACGCCGCGGCGCGTTCCGCGCCGGGGGCGATGGCCCGCATCGTTTCGCGACTTTTTGCCTTCTCGGCCGATGGCGACGCGCTGGAGACCCAGGTGGCGCTGACGAGCGGAGTAATCAATGGCGTGCTCGAAGCGGAACTCGAGCCGGCGACGGAAAGCGCCGCCATCGCCGAGGCGGTGGCGGCATCGGTTCGGTCGGTGATCGCCCTGACGCGCGGTC
>JBAVML010000058.1:0-4528 GCA_049690035.1 Chthoniobacteraceae bacterium | reverse complement strand
CCTCCCAGCTCGAACGAGTGCCCGCGCTCGTCGCACGGATGGACAACGTCTATCGCTTTTTCTCCACGAAAACAAAGGCGCCCGTGATCGCCTCGGCCTACGAGAACGGCGCCCTCGCGGAATATCTGCGCGGACACGCCGACGAGACCCTCGCCCTCCGCCGCGTCTCGATGGGCCGGCCGCGATGAACATCCATCGTCCATTGCGCGCCACGCTGCTGCTCGCCGCGGTCCTGTCCACGCTGGTGACCTACGGCCTCGCGCGCTGGCTTATGCCTTATCGCGCGACGGTCGAACCGCTGGAGATGAAGGGAGAATGGATCGCCAGCCAGGAAGACGCGGAATATCGAACGTGCTTCCGGAAAGAATTCGAGCTCCCGGGCGAAGTGCGCAATGCGTGGATCGCCGTGGCGGCCTGCGACGCGTTTGAGCTCACCGTCAACGGAACCGCCGCGGGGCGGCAGTTCCTCTGGCGGCCCACGCGTCCGTTTCAGAACGGCCTGAGCGAGGAGGGTCAAAAGCTGAACTTCGCGCCTCCCATCCTCGCGCTGAACTATCCACGCGAGTACCAGTGGGAAGGGCATCGCAACTACCAACTGCCGACGTTCATCGACATCGCGCCGCTCCTCCGACCGGGTCGGAACTGTGTGGGCATCGAAGTCGAGTCACGGTCGCCGCCGGCGAAGCTGATCGTCGATGGCGAGATCGAGCTGCGGACCGGCGAGCGCATCGCGCTGGCGAGCGACTCCTCATGGAAAGCAACGGCGCTGCCCAGCGACAACGCCGGCATCGCGTGGTCCGCACCGGAGTATTCCGATCGCGAGTGGCCCACCGCCAAACCCGCGCCTGCACCACCCGGTCGGCTCCTCCGCACTTTCGATCCGCGCCTGTTCCGAGAGGCCTTCGCCGCACACTGGATTCACGCGGAGCTGGGCGCGACGGAGAGGCCGATCTGCTTTGAAAAGACCTGGCACCTCGATGCTGTCCCGCGCGATGCGTGGATTCGTCTGCTCACCAACCGCGCCTACGATGTCTCGATCAATGGGCATCGCGTCGCCACCGCAGCGTCGCCCAATCTTGACGCAGGCGACTGGCTCATTGATGCGCAGCCCGCCGCCGATCTGCCCTCGATGCCGGAGTTGCTCGATCCCGATGAAGTGGACGCGATGACACGGAAGGCGAACGCTGCCGCCGCGACTGCCAGCGCAACGGCGCACGACATTCCGAAAGCCCTCGCGACCGATCGACAGGTCGAAGCCTTCAATCTCTATGACGTCCGCTGGATGCTCCGGCGGGGCGGGAATCGAATCGCGGTGCGGCTCATTCCTTCCGAAACAATCACGCCATTGAACTGGACTCCGCAGTTCGCGGTGGACGGCGCGATCGGAGGAAATGGGGACGACGGCTGGACCTTTCGCACGCAAGCGCCAGACGGCTCGTGGTCGGCCGCAACACCGGCGTCGATTGGCCCGGCCGCGAATGTTCCGGGTGTCTCCTTGCCGCAAAAAAACTATCGCGGCTGCGCCATCGATGTCGCAGCGAAGGGCCGCTCGTGGCTGCTGCTGCTCGCCGCCGTCTCGGTCATGATCGTCGGTGGCAGCGGCTGGTGGGCGTCGCGGCATCCTCGATCCAGTCTCACGCCGGTGCTGCTTCTCCCCGTCACCGTGCTCGCCTCCGCCATGGTGCTGGAGATAGGCTGGGCCGAGCGCCACGAGGCGCTCGTCTTCATGGAAGTGCAGACGTGGGCATGGATGCTCGCGGCCGCTGTGGCGGCAGCCGCCTTCGCCGCCGCGGGCAATGTTCTCTGGCGCCGCGGCGGACTCGCTGCCGTCACGACTTTCATCGGCGCGCTCCCGGAGACACCAGCGTGGCGATTCATCCTCGTCTGCCTGCTCCTCGGATGCGGTTTCCTGCGCGCCTACAAGGTGGATTTCCAACCGCTCGACGACGACGAATACGCGTCCACACAGGCCGTGTTCGCCATCGCGGAGCACGGCGTGCCGAAATACACCGACCAGGTCTTCTACACCCGCAGCCCGCTTTACCACTACATCACCGGCGCCGTGGTGAAGGTCTTCGGCGAAAACCTCTGGGCCGTGCGCCTGCCGAGCGTCGTCTTCGCCGTCGCGACCGCGCTGCTTCTCTACCTTTGCGGCTCGCGTCTGCTGCGCAGCCGCTGGCTCGGCCTCGCCGCGCTCGCGCTCTACGCCATTCATCCTTTCGCGATCTACAGCGCGCACCTTGGCCGCTTCTACCAGCAGCAGCAGTTCTTCGCGTTCCTCACGATCTATTTCTTCGTGTCGGGAATGGTGACGGGGCAAAGCATGCGGGCCCGCTACTCGATGCTCGCCGCTTTCCTCGCCGCCGTGCTCAGCCAGGAAATGAGCGTGGTCCTCCTGGCGCCGATCGCGATCGGCCACGTGCTTTTCGCGCAGCGAAAGCCGGCGCGCGACGAGGTAAAATTCTTCGCCGCCGCGATCTGCGTGATCGCCGTCATCGGCATCGACATCGCCATCTTCCAGACTCGCTGCCTCACGCGCACCGAGGGCGTGTCGCCGAACGTCGAGGCCACGCTCAGTCCGAATTTTTCCAACCCGATGAATTTCTTCACGACTTTCATCGCCTGCTCCCGGCTGCATCTCGTGCTCAGCATCCTGCTCGCCATGGGTCTGCCGTTCGCCTTTCGCGAGCGCGACCGCAATGTCATCGCGCTCTACTTCATGCTCTTCGCCGGCGTCATCTTCACGAACCTCCTCGTGACCTCGACCAGCCCGCGCTATCAATACTGGCTGCTCCCGCTCTGGATCCTCCTCGGCCTGCACGGGCTCCACGCGTTTCTGCGCTTCGCCTGTTCGCTCTCCGCCGGTTCCACCCGCCAACGCTGGCTCGAGCCTGCGCTGGCTGGCCTGCTCTTCGCCACCGTCGTCCTGTCCTGGTCGCCGTGGCGCCTTGCCCGTTCCTACGACGCAAAGCTGGTCGGCGACTCCACGTCCGCCTTCCGCTACGTGAGCAGCCAGCTTCGGCCCGGTGATGCCATCGCGGCCACCGAGCCGCATCCGCACGCCGCATTGCTCGAAGCCGGCCGCGTGGACTACGACCTCTCCGTTCCCCTGCTCCACGATTTCGTTTACGAAAAAGACGGCCAGCTCATCGACCGCAACGGCGGTGCCGAAGCCATCGGCAATGTCACCCAACTCCAGGCCGCGTGCGCGAAACACGAGCGGCTCTGGGTCGTCGTGAACCGCGAGAAATTCCGCTCCCGCGGCATCAACATTCGCTGGGAATATCCCGGCGCGCGCGTCGAGCAATTCCTGCGGACGAACCTGCAGGTGAAATATCGCAGCTACCTCTGGACCGCATATCTCTGGGACGCGAACCGCGGGATGTACAGCAACTTGAGCAATCCGCGGTAGCTACACCTTCGGCTCCCAGCCCTTGCGATACTCGCGCTGCCAGAGCTTTTCGCCGGCGGGGTTGTCGATCAGTTTGCCGGTCTTCGGATCGCAGCGCACGACGGTGTTCGTGCGGTAGGCGATGTTGCCGAGGTGGCAGAGCATGGTGCTCTTCTGGCCTTCTTCGATCGGGCTGTTGAGCTGCGCTTTGCCGCGGATGGTGTCGAGGAAATTGCCCATGTGCGCGGCGTCGCCACCGCCGGGGCCTTTGCCTTCGCTGACTTTCGCGCCCTTGCTGTCGTAGATGGTCCACGCGCTGCCCTGGATCGCGAAGGTGCCGTCCTCGCCGTAGAAGACGCACTCGCCGAGCGGTTTCTCCGACGTGCGCGGGTAGCAGCTGCTCTGCACCCACTCCATGCCCACATTCCCGAAATCAAACACCGCGGTGCCCGTGTCGGGCGTCTCTTGTTTGTCTTCGTGCCAGTAGCGTCCGCCGTTGTAAGTGACGCGCTGCGGATACTCCACCTGCAGGCCCCAGCGGAGGATGTCGAGGTGATGAATGCCGTTGTTGCCAAGTTCGCCATTGCCCCAATGCCAGAGCCAGTGCCAGTCGTAGTGCAGGTAGGGTTTCATGTCGCGCTCGTCGGGCACCGGCCCCTGCCAGAGATCCATGTCGATCCCGGGCGCCGCCTTGTTCGGACCCTGGCCCATGGCGGCGCGCGCGTTGTAGTAGAAGGTGCGGGCGTAGCGCAGCTTGCCGACCGCGCCGCCGTGCAGCGCGGCGATGGCTTCCTTCATCCAGGTGCGCCGCTGGTTGCCCATCTGCACGAGGCGTCCGTATTTTTTGGAAGCGGCGACGATCATCTCCGATTCGTGCGGATTCTGGCTGCCGGGCTTCTCCACATAAACGTGTTTGCCCGCCTGCATGGCCAGGATCGCGGCGGGCGTGTGCCAGAAGTTCGGCGTGGCGATGAAGACGGCGTCGAGCGTTTTGTCGTCGAGGATTTTGCGGAAGTCCTTCACACCCTCGCAGGTCGCCTTCTGCTTGTCGGTCACGGCTTTCAGGCCGCGGTCGAGGCGCGCGGGGTCCACTTCGGCAAGATAGGCGATCTCGACATCTGGCAGCGTGAGCAGCGC
>JBAVML010000057.1:0-2050 GCA_049690035.1 Chthoniobacteraceae bacterium | reverse complement strand
GTCCTGCCGTGTTTGCACCGGTGAGAAAAGGAATGAGGTTGGTGCCATCGAGATTCCACTCCTGTTTCGGTGTCACACCTGCCAGCGCGAGCGCCGTCGGAGCGATGTCGAGGCTGATCACTGGCTTGTCATATGTCTTGCCGGCCGGAATGTGGCCTTTCCATTGCACGAGGAGCGGGATGCGGATGCCGCCTTCCAGAAGATCGCCCTTGACACCACGGCACGGATCGTTCTTCGAGGTGTTCTGGCCGTATTCAAAATCCGCATCGGGTTGCGGGCGTGCGCGGCCGGTCGGACCACCGTTATCGCTGAAAAAAAAGACAAGCGTGTCCCCTTCCAATCCCGTTTCGCGCAACTTGGTCAGAACTCGCCCCACGTTCTCGTCAAGCGACGCCATCATGCCCAGCATTGTGCGCCGATGCAGGTCCCGGATGTGCGCGAACTGTGCCAGATGTTCCGGTTTAGCCTCCATGGGCCAATGCGGAGGAATGAAGGCGACATAAAGAAAGAACGGCTCACGTTGATGACGGTCGATGAACGCCACGGCCTCGCGACCAAAGGCGTCCGTGGAGTATTCCGGCTCCTCGACCGGATTCGGTCCGCGATAAAGACTGCGGATAAAACCCGTCTTCGGGTCAGGGAACAACACGCCGCCATTGGGATGCCAGAAGGTCTCGTCAAAGCCACGGTTGTATGGGCGCATCGGCTCCGTCTTGCCCAGATGCCATTTGCCGACCATGCCTGTGGCATACCCGGCCGCTTTCATGCGATCCGCGATGGTCCGCTCGCTCACCGGGAGCCCGAAGGTGTTCTCAGCCGAAGGCGGCGGATTCGCTTCAAAGCCAAACCGGTTCTGATACCGCCCGCTCATGAGCCCCGCACGTGACGGACAACACTGCGGCGCGGTGACGTAGCCCGCAGTGCAGCGTACACCGTTGGCCGCGATGGAATCAATGCGCGGCGAGACGACCTCCTTCGATCCCTGACAGCCGAGATCGGCATAACCAAGATCGTCAGCGAGCAGAATGATGATGTTGGGTTTCTTGGCTGGTATTTTCTGTGCATCGGCACCGTTCAGCGTGGCCATCGGTGCGAGGAACAGGGCGGTGAGGAAGAGGAGGGTATGTTTCATTGTTCGGTTGAGTTGAGTGTGAGTCATCGCCTTTGTCTTGTGAAGTGCTTCTGAGCGTTTCGGCGAGCCCATAGCGCTCGGATCGCTAAATGCCCAGATGTGTCGCTACTGTTTGGGTTTCCATTCGCGGATCGCTGCGGCAAGTTCGTCGAGCAAACGCGTGTTCGGTTTGCAGTTCGGTGGTTCTCCCATCGTCGGACAGATGAAACCACCCTCGGAATGTTCGTTCCAGGCGTAGATGAGCACGCTCTGCGCGGGGCAGTTCTTACGGTTCGCGAACGTCCAGTCAAGTCCCGAAAGCAGATGCGATTTGAATTCGCCCGGCTCGGGCTCGAGATAGTGCTGCGGACCGAACCTGTCCGGGTTGGCCGCATGCCGCGGCTCATGACTGGCGCCGCTCATCAGCGGAACGACGATCTCGCGCTGCGGATTGTTGCCGATGCCGCTTCCGCCGTTGATGAACTTGTCGCGGATGTTATCCCATAGCTGCGCATACGCCGTTCCCTCTGGCGTGCCGCCAAACGCCGGGCGATAGGCGGAAACGGCATTCAGGCCCGCTTTGTCCACATATACTGCCGCCCAGATGCCGCCGGAATTCATGCCGACCACGTAAGGGTCGCCCGCTCCCGCCGCCTGCGACCGCTGGCGGAGGTACGCGACGGCCGATCGGAGATCTTCAACCGACGCGTTTCTCCCCGCTGGATCGCTGAGACTCTTCGAGAGCACGTCTGGCTGTAAGAGATAGACGAGCGGCCGCCCGTTGCAGATCTTCTGGTAGGACGGATCGCGCAGTAGCGGGACAATCTCGTTGACGAGGTTTTCCCAGTCCTTCCTGGCCGCGTCCGGAGCGGCGCCGGCGGCTGGGGAAAGTCCTTTGCCGACATGCTCGCCAAGCAGGATGAGGCTAGCTTTGATCCG
>JBAVML010000056.1:0-3465 GCA_049690035.1 Chthoniobacteraceae bacterium | reverse complement strand
GATTTGTGGTCACGCTGGCGGTCACGGCACCCTCGGTGACGGTACCCGTGAGCAGTCTGGGCGACCAACCGAGGGCGAGATTCAGAGTGACGGTGATCGTCGTTTTCGGGATGCCGAACGTGACGTGGCCGGTGTTGTCGAACGCACCTTTGACGCGGAAGCTCCGCCCGCCAAAAACCACCGTGCCGGTGAAGGCGCCGGTCGGCATCACCTTGAGCGTCGCCTGCCCGCCTCCGGCGAAAGTGGCGGGCGTTGTTGCGATCAAGCCCGCGTAGTTTCCCGCCACCGCGATGAACGGATTCGCGATGAAATTGGCCTGCAACGTGAGGTCCGGCGTCATCGTGAGGGTGAGTTTTGGGTTCGCGGAAGTGAGGTCGCCGGTCCAGCCATCGAAAAGCTGGCCGGCGTCTGGCTTGGCCGTGACAGTGTATTTTTTCCCCACCGTGCGCGGCGTCGCGCCGAGGTAGCCGGCGGACACTTTCCCATTGCCCGCCACCGTGACGGTGAGAGTGGTCGCGGTGCCGGTGAGGTCCACGTCGGCCCGGAAGAGGCCCGAAGTATTGTCGGTGAAAGTGAGCGCGAGAAAGACCTGCCGCGCTTCGTTGAAGCCGCTCGTCCGGCCATTGCGGCGGCCACCGATCCCCTGAAAATCCTGGATGCTGCGCACGGTCGCGATCGTCTTCTTCACGCCCGCGCCGACGTCGATCGTCATGCCTTCGCGCACCACGAGCTGCAGATTCCCCGGCTTGCCGACCCAGAAGCCCTCGTCATTCGCCGCGGTCACGCCGGTCCCGGCGAGGAAGCCATCGAGCAGGACGTCGCCCGATTCGTTGATCTCGTTGGCGCCGACGAGCTGGAAGACGACGCCATTCGGCGTGCCCGGCGCGCGCTGTCCGGAGCGCGCCAGCAGCGCGAGGTTGCCGCGCGTTCCGACATAGACGCCGTTGCTGTAGGGATTGTCCTGCGTGGTGCCGATGAGCGTGGCGTTCACCGCGATGGTGCCCGCGTCGTTCAGGACCGAGCTCGCGGTCAGGATGCCGTTCGCGCCGGGGCGAAGGACGATACCGGTTTCGCCCGGACCGGGATCGAAGGAACGCACGACCGCCGCGATGTCGCCCGGCGTGCCGCCAAAGAGCGCGCGATCCACATCCACGCCACCGGCATCGGCGATGTCGCCCGTCGAGCTCAGCGCGAAGTCGAAGAGGATCCGTCCGCCCGCGCTCTGATAAATCGCGCCGGGACTGCCCGCGTAGAATTTGCTCGCGCCGCTCGAGCCCTGCCGCGCGATCAGCGTGAGATTTCCCGGCAAGCCCGCGTAGAGCGCGTGGGTGGAGTTTGTCGTGACGCCCGTGCCCGTGAGCGTGCAGGGCAGCGTGAACCGGCCTTCGTTGTTCAGCAGCAGCGTCGGCGGGAAGCCAAGGAACGTCGCGCCGCCGGCGTTTGGTGCCGTCTGCCCCGTGCGCGCGGCCACCGCGAGCGCGCCATGCGTGCCGGTGTAAATCACCGAGCCGCCCCCGGACGGGACGTTCGGTCCGGTGACCTGGGCGAGGAATCCGATCTTGCCGTTCTCCGTGTAGCAGAGCCGCGAGATCGCTCCGTAGATCGTGTCCTGCTCGGTGCCCGGCGCGGCATCGCTCGCCAGCGCGGTGAGCTGCAGCGCACCCGGCTGACCGGTGATCACCGCAAAACCGGCGACGGAGTTTTTACGCGTCACCGAGCCGATGAGCATCGAACCATCGCCCGCGAGGATCACATCCGTGAACGGCACACTCAGATCCGCCAGCTTCGACCCATCCGCGAGCCCCGGCACATCGCCGCCGCGGCGGAGCACGAGACTGAGCGCGCCGTTCTTCGCGAGGTAGATGCCGGCGTCATTCGCCACGCCGATGGTCGAGCCGGTCAACGTCGCGACAAAGGCCACGTCGCCCGCGGCATTCATCGTTCCTTTCGAGAAATTCAGGAAGGTCGTTCCCGTCCCCGAATCCGGCGCGGCTGAACCGCGCAGTGCAAGCGGAGTGAGCTTCCACTCCTGCGCCCAGACCGGCGGCGCGATCAGCGAAAAAAGACTCACCGCCAGGATCGGCAGCGCCCGTAAGGATTGAAAGAAAGAGCTCACCTTCATGAGCGCTAACATGACAAATCCTTGAGGCGCTGTCGCTGCGAAAACCGCCGGGCTCGCGCCTAATGGATCACCGACTGTGCATCCGAGACGAGGCAGATCCCGCCGCGGCGTTTCAGGATGGGGCGGATCGCCTCGACGATGGCCGGCGTCCGCACGGGCGTCGCGGCGATGAGGACGCAGGCATTGCCGCCGCCGCCGCCGGGTTCGTCGTTGCGGCGTTCGCCGCGATCACCGGCACCGCTGAGATTGTGAAAGACGGTGTAGCCGGGTACTTTCTCCTGTTGAAGAACGGCGACGAGCGCGGGCAGCTCGGGGCTGTCGATGATGATCTCGATTCGTTTGACGAGTTGCATGGCGGTTAGTTCCAGAGGCGGTCGATGACGCTGAGGTAGAGCGGCAGACCGAGGATGATGTTGAAGGGAAAGGTGAGAGCGAGCGCCATGGTGACGTAAAGGCCGGGATTCGCCTCCGGCACGGCGAGTCGCATAGCGGCCGGCACCGCGATGTAGCTGGCGCTGGCGCAGAGCACGGTGAAGAGCAGCGCATCGCCGCGCCCGAGTCCGAGGGCGTGCGCGATGGCGATGGCGGCAGCGGCATTGACCAGCGGGACGAGCACGGCGAAGCCGACGGGAAAGAGCCCGAGCTGCCGGATGCCGCTGAGCCGGCGTCCGCTGACGAGGCCCATATCGAGGAGAAAGAGGCAGAGCATTCCGCGAAAGATATCGGTGGTGAAGGGCGCGAGCGCTTTTCCTCCGCTCTCGCCGGTGAGCGCGCCGATGAGCAGTGCGCCGCAGAGGACGAGCACTGAGCCATTGGCGAAGGCGTCGCGGAGCAGGTGCGACCACGAAAAGTTCGCGCCGCCGCCCTGCCCGAGCCAGCGGGCGAGCGCGATGCCGACGATGATGGCGGGCGATTCCATGAGCGCCATGGCGGCGACCATGTGGCCGCCGAAGGGGATGTGAAGCTGAGCGAGAAAGGAGGTGGCCGCGATGAAGGTGACCGCGGAGACGGAGCCGTAGGTCGCAGCGACGGCGGCGGCGTTATTCGCGTCGAGCTTTCGCCGCAGGACGAAGAACGTCCACACCGGCACGACGACCGCCATGACCATGGCGGCGCCGAGCGCCCGCACCACCTCGACGGTGAGGCCGCTCTTGTGCAGTTCCACGCCGCCTTTGAAGCCGATGGAAAGGAGCAGGTAGAGCGAGAAGAACTTCGGCAGCGGCTGAGGGATCTCGAGGTCCGAGCCGACGACCCACGCGATGAGCCCGAGGAAGAAGAAGAGGACGGGCGGATTGAGGAGATTGGAAAGGATGAGTGCGGTATCCATGCGCGAGGTGCCGAAG
>JBAVML010000055.1:0-28925 GCA_049690035.1 Chthoniobacteraceae bacterium | reverse complement strand
GCGGATGTCGTCACACTGGCGCTCGCCTACGACATCGACTCCATCGCGGCGAACTCGCCGAAGCTGCAAAAAGACTGGCAGGCGCAACTCCCACACAACAGCTCGCCGTACACCTCGACAATTGTCTTCCTCGTGCGAAAGAAAAACCCGAAAGGCATCAAGGATTGGGGTGATTTGGTGAAGCCGGGCGTGGAAGTCATCACCCCGAATCCCAAAACTTCCGGCGGCGCACGCTGGAACTATCTCGCCGCCTGGGCGTGGGCGCGAAAGCAGAACGGCGGCGACGACGCCAAAGCGCAGGCCTTCGTCGCGGACCTCTTCAAACATGTGCCCGTGCTCGACACCGGAGCGCGCGCCGCGACCACCACGTTTGTCCAGCGCGGCATCGGCGACGTGCTGCTCGCGTGGGAGAATGAAGCGTTCCTCGCGATCAAGGAACTGGGTGCAGACAAACTAGAGATCGTGGCGCCGTCGCTGAGTATTCTCGCGGAGCCGCCGGTCGCGGTGGTGAGCGGGAATGCCGAAAAGAAGGGCAATGCCGCGGTGGCGAAGGCTTACCTCGAGTTTCTTTACAGCGATGAAGGGCAGAAGTTGATCGCCAAAAACTTCTATCGCCCGCTCAAACCTGAGGCGGCTGATCCGCAGGATTTCGCACGTTTCCCGAAACTCGATCTTGTCACCATCGATCAGGAGTTTGGAGGTTGGGCAAAGGCTCAACCCCAGCACTTCGGCGACGGCGGCGTTTTCGACCAGATCTACACGGCCAAATGAGCACCTCCCAGCTTCGCATGAGCAGTCCGCGCGAAGGTTTGGCAAACTTCCGTCAGCATCCGAACGAGAACCGTCTGACTGCGCTGCAACTGCTCGACTGGGCCGTGCCGCGCACGCACTTTGATGACCGCGTGATGCTGCCGACCGCCAATTCCATCCGCAGGACGCTGCTGCCGATCTTCCGCCATGTCGTCGAGGCCCGGACGTGCTGGCGCGCGGAGTCGGTGGGATTTTGGAAAGTCGAGAGCGAGCGCTACTGGATGCCGCGTCTGACCTTTCAGCGCGATCCCAAGGAAGAGCCGAGCATCAAGCTGGCGATCTTCGCCGGCATCCACGGCGACGAGCCCGCGGGCGTGCAAGCGATCGGCGATCTCGTGCTCGCGCTGGACGGATTGCCGATGATGGCGCGGCAGTATTTGATCCACGTGTATCCGCTGTGCAATCCGACCGGCTACGAAGACGGCACGCGGCATTCGCGCTCGGGAAAGGATCTCAATCGTGAGTTTTGGAAGGGATCCACTGAGCCGGAAGTGCGGTTGCTGGAGACGCAAATCCTGCGCGAGCGCTACGATGGGTTAATTTCACTCCACTCGGACTTCGAGACGGAAGGCCTCTACGGATTCGTCCGTGGCGCGACGCTCGCGGCGCATCTGCTGAAGCCCGCGCTGGCCGCGGCCGAGGCGGCGCTGCCCGTGAATCGCGCGGCGATGATCGACGGCTTCCATGCGGTGGAAGGCATCATTCATTCCGCTTACGATGGCATCCTCTCCGCGCCGCCGAGCGCGAAGCCGGCGCCCTTCGAGATCATCCTCGAATCGCCCACGCACTCGCCCAATCAACTGCAACGAGCGGCGTTCGTCCTCGCGCTGGTCGAGATCATCCGTCACTACCGCCGGCTGATCGCCTACGCCGCCGACCTCTAAACTCAACCCATCCAACCATCCATGAAACAACCACATCCGCGCACCTCGCGCCGGCACACCTTGCTGGCGATGGGTGTGCTTTCCCCCGCCCTGCTCGCCCCGGCCTTCGCGGGACCGGAGCCCGCGCCGCTTTTCGCTGCGCCGAAGCCCGCGGAGGCGCCGCTGCTCAGCTTTTTCGACGGTGCGCTGGCCTTCGATCTTGAGGAGCGTCTTCGTTTCGAAGTACGGAGCAACAATCTCGATTTCAACGAAGAGATTAATGACGACAACGACGACACCTGGCTGATCAACCGCTTCCGGCTCGGCGTCGCGATCAAGCCCGCCTCGTGGCTGAAACTTTACGCGCAAGGACAAGACACGCGGGAGTGGGATTCCAAACGGCCGAACTATCCCGGCGCTCGCGGCAACGAAGGCGGCGACGATTTTGACCTGCGCCAGGCCTACGTGGAGCTTTCCGATTACCGTGCCTTCCCCCTAGGCATCACGGTCGGGCGACAGGCACTCACGTATGGCGATAGCCGGCTCGTGGCGGATTCCAAGTGGACCAATCCGGGTCGCACCTTCGACGCGGTGAAGGTGCGCCTCCAGACCGAAAAGCTTTGGGTGGATGCTTTCGCGGCGCGCGTGGTGCAGATCAAGGAACACGTCTTCAACGACAGCGATTCCGCGGACAACTTCTACGGCATCTACGCCTCGACCGACCTGCTCAGCTTCCAGACGACCGACTTCTATTTTTTCTATCGCGACAAGGAGGACAACCAGCCCGACCTCGCACCGACCAACACGATCGATCCGCGCGGCACGGCCAACGGCAGCGCGCAGCGGGTGAATGCGATCGGCACGCGGTGGAAGTCCGCGAAGGGATTGCAGGGCTGGGATTACAACGTCGAAGCGGTTTACGAGTTTGGCGAAACCTGGACGGGTGATCGCACGACGCCGCGATCGGACCTGCACGCCTTTGCTTCGCACATCTCCGGCGGCTACACCTTCAACGAGGTCGCTTGGAAGCCGCGCCTCGGGGTCGGCTACAACTATGCAAGCGGTGACAAGGATCCGACGGACAGCAAGAACGAGTCGTTCCAGACGCTGTATCCCTCGAATCACGCGAAGTTCGGCGACATGGATGAGTTCGCCTGGCGCAACATTCACAACCTGCGTGCGCAACTCACGGTCAAGCCCGCCAAGACCGTCGAACTCGAACTCACCTATAACGCCGACTGGCTCGCGAATACGCATGATTACTGGTATCGCGGGGGCAGCGCGTTGCGCACCACGACATCCACCGGGCAAAACGTGCGCACCATCGGCGCCGACAGCTTCGCCGGACACGAACTCGACTTCATCGCGCGCTGGAAGCCGACGAAGTGGCTGAATCTCGACGCGGGTTATGCGCATTTTTTCGCGGGAAATTATCTGCGCGACACTGGCCCTTCCGACGACGCGGACTTCGGCTACGTGCAGGCGCAGCTTCTCTTCTAGCGTTGAACCTGCCGTTCCGAACGCGGCGCGTCCTGCCCGGTTTCGGGCTGTCGTTGGGCATCACACTTTTCGCGCTCAGCGCGATCGTGCTCGTCCCACTTTCGGCGGCGGTGTTCAAGTCCGCGGGGCTCGGCTGGGCAGGATTCTGGCACGCGGTGACTTCACCGCGGGCGCTCGCGGCATTCCGAGTTTCAGTCAGTACGTCGTTTTATGCCGCGGCATTTGACCTCTTTGCAGGGCTGCTCGTGGCGTGGGTGCTGGTGCGCTACCGATTTCCGGGGCGGCGTTTCTTTGACGCGATCGTGGACCTGCCGTTTGCGCTGCCCACCGCGGTCGCCGGCATCGCATTGACCGCGCTTTATTCCAAGAACGGCTGGGTCGGGAAACACCTCTATGCGTGGGGCATCGAGTCTGCGTTTTCGCCGCTCGGCATCACCATCGCGCTCACGTTTATCGGCCTGCCCTTCGTGGTGCGCAGCGTGCAGCCGGTGCTGGCGGACTTAGAGCCGGAGTTTGAGGAAGCGGCGGCCACACTCGGCGCCACGCGTGCGATCACCTTCGTGCGCGTGATCCTGCCAGAGCTCACGCCGGCCTTGCTCACGGGCTTCACCATGGCCTTCGCGCGCGCGCTCGGGGAGTTCGGCTCGGTCGTTTTCATCTCGGGGAACATGCCAATGAAAACGGAAATCCTGCCGCTACTGATCATCACGCAGCTGGAGCAATTCCAGTACGCGCAAGCCACCGCGCTCGGCACGGCGATGCTCGCGCTCAGCTTCGTCTTCCTGCTGGTGATCAACTATCTCCAGCGCTGGACGCTGCTGCGGCGCGGCGCGTTTTAACTTCCGACCATGAGCGCCATCGCCGGACATCCCAAAGCCGCCAAACTCGAACGGCGGCCTGCCCAACGCGAGCCGTGGTGGCTGCGCGGGCTGCTCATCGGCGCCGCGCTCAGCGTGCTTTCGCTGCTCGTGCTGCTGCCACTGATCACCGTTTTCGCGGAGGCGCTGCGCCGTGGCTGGGAGGTCTATCTCGCCGCGCTCACCCAGCCCGATGCGCTCTCGGCGCTGAAGCTCACGCTCACCGTCGCGGCCGTGGCGGTGCCGGTGAATGTGATCGTCGGTCTGGCCGCCGCGTGGTGCGTCACTCGCTTCGACTTTCCCGGCAAGAGCCTGCTCGCCACGTTGATCGATCTCCCATTTGCAGTCTCGCCGGTGGTCGCGGGCCTGATTTACGTACTGATGTTTGGCGCACGCGGCTGGTTCGGCCCGTGGCTGGAGGCGCACGAGGTCAAAATTATCTTCGCGCCTGCCGGCATCATCCTCGCGACCACTTTCATCACATTCCCCTTCGTGGCGCGCGAACTCATTCCGATCATGCAATCGCAGGGCGTCGATGCCGAACACGCCGCGCTCACGCTCGGCGCGAGTGGTTGGCGGACTTTCTGGCAGGTCACGTTGCCGAATGTGAAGTGGGGCCTCTTTTACGGCATCGTGCTTTGCAACGCGCGGGCGATGGGTGAATTCGGCGCCGTGTCCGTGGTCAGCGGCCACCTGCGCGGGCTCACCAACACGCTGCCGTTGCACGTCGAGATTTTGTACAATGAATATCAATTCGCTGCGTCCTTCGCCGTGGCGAGTCTGCTCGCTCTGCTCGCTTTAGTAACGCTCGTCGCCAAGACCGTTCTCGAATCGCGCCTCGAATCCTGAATTCATGAGCATCGTCGCCAATCATCTCTGCAAGGCCTATGGCCGTTTCGCCGCGCTCGACGATGTCAGCGTGAGCTTCGAGACCGGCAAGCTGGTCGCGCTGCTCGGTCCCTCGGGCTCGGGAAAAACCACGCTGCTCCGCATCCTCGCCGGCTTGGAAATTCCCGACCCGCATCCGCGCTTGAGCATTCAGTTTCACGGCCGCGATGTGACGCAAACGAAGCCCGGCGAACGCGGCGTCGGCATGGTCTTTCAGCACTACGCACTCTTCCGCCACATGACGATCGCGCAGAATATCGCCTTCGGCCTGAATGCGCGCCCGCGAGCGAAGCGTCCGCCGAAGGAAGAGATCCGCGCGCGCGCCGAAAAGCTGCTCCAACTCGTGCAACTCGAGTCGCTCGGACATCGCTATCCGCATCAACTTTCCGGCGGTCAGCGGCAGCGCGTCGCACTTGCGCGGGCGCTCGCCATCGAGCCTCAAGTGCTGCTCCTCGACGAACCCTTCGGCGCGCTCGACGCGCGGGTGCGCAAGGATTTGCGACGCTGGCTGCGCAGCTTTCACGAAGCAATGGGGATCACCACCGTCTTCGTCACGCACGACCAGGAGGAAGCGCTCGAGCTCGCCGATGAAATCGTGATCCTGAACCAGGGGCGCATCGAGCAGATCGGCGGCCCGCAGCAAATCTACGACGAGCCAGGCAGCCCGTTCACTTGCGAATTCCTCGGGAACGTCAACCGCCTCGAAAACTGGCGCGGCAGCAGCGCTCCGGTCTATGTCCGCCCGCACGAGATCGAGGTCGGTTTCGCCGCCGACGAAGGTGTGGAAGCGACCGCGCACGTGCGCCACGTCTTCGCCGCCGGCCCGAGCGCGCGCCTCCACCTGCGCCTCGCCAGCGGACAATTTCTCGACGCCGAGATCTCCCGTGCGCAACTCGAAAGCATGGCGCTTGACGAAGGCGACGAGGTCGGCCTGCGCATCCGCACGAGCCGGCATTTTGCGCGCGAGACGGTCGCGGCCTGCTAGCGATCGATCCTGGCGGGCTACGGCCACCAAGCCTGGACGGCGAGCAGACTTCGGGCAGCGGCGGCGAGGACGGATCTGCGGTGGAGAGAGGCGCCGAGCGGTGCGACTGCGGTGAGGTAGCGGGCGACAATGTTGCGGTCGCCGCGGAGTTGTCGGAGTGCGGCTTGCCACGCCTGCTCGCGAACTTCGTCGGGAGCGTTCAAGAGGGCGGCGACGGTTTCATTGAGCACGTCGGCGATGGGCGCGTTTTTGCATTCTTCCGCGCGCACCTCCTCCAGCGAACCCAGCAAGAGCGTCCACCGTTGCGCCGGTGGCGCGATACGACTGAGGGAGAGCGGCGTATAAATATTGGGCTTCGCGAGGGCGCGTTTCGCCAGCGCCTCGAGATCTGTGGCCGAGAGCGCGGGAGCGACCTCTTTGATCAAGCCCGGTATCCAACTGGCGTCGATGCCCCCCAAGGTCTCCTGCAATCGGTTCTCCAAGGACGTCCGCGGGTCGCCGTCGAGGGCGGAAATGGCGTGTGCCATCGCGCGGCAGGCGGCCACGCGAAACTGCTCGTCGGGGTCTGCCGCAGGATCGAGAGCAAGGACGTCTCGCAGCACCGGCGCCCGTCGCGGAAAATCGAGGCGTGGGAGCAAGTGACCGAGCGCGACAGCGCGCCAGCGGGAGTCGCTCAGGCGCTGGACGGCCGCGAGGCAATCGGAGAGCAGCGCTTCGGGCAGATGCGGCGCGAGACGCGCCAGCGTGTCCGCCAGCGCGGAGGAGTTTTCGGAAACCTGCGGACCGTTCGCCCAGTATTGCTGCTGGTGTTGGGCGAGACGTTCCGCGGTCGCCAGCAGGTTTCGAAATCCATCGAGCGCCACAGCTTCGGGGAGCACGGACAGGAGCTTGATGAACTCCTCCTCGGCGACGAAGCCACTGACTTGCAGCGCGGAGACGACGGCGGTTTCGAGCATTCCGGCGCGCTCGGCGGGTGGGAGCAAAGGCAGTAGCGCGAGCATCGGTTGGCTCGTTTGCGTCCACTGGGGTATCTCGCTCCGCAAGGCCAGCGCGGAGTCGAGCACGAGACGATGGTGGGCATCCTCCCGGGATTGAGCGAGCGAGACGAGAGCGGCGAATTTTTCGCGCGACGCAGGCAGGACTTTCACTCGCTCGAATACTTCAAGTCGAAGGGCCTCGTCCCCAGATGAAGCGAGGAACGCGGCGCTCGCGAGGACGTCGCCTGCATCGTCGAGGCGCGCCATCTGCGTTCTCACTTCGATCAATTGATCTCGCTGCAAATGGGCGAGGAGGAGGAGGTAGGCATCGCGCCGCCAGGAATCGTGGCGGAGCGTCGGAATCTCTCGCAGCAACGTTTGCACTTCGATCGTGCGTCGCGCTTCGTCGAAGTGATCGAGCAGCGAGATTTTTGTTTTGGTTCCATTGGGTGCGGCAAAATTCTCCGCCGCCTCGGCAACGCGTTGCAGGGCCGATTGCAAGGCGGATCCGGAAAGCATTCCGGGCAACGCTGCGACCAGGTGCGGCAATTGTCGCTGATCCTCGGTGGCGGCGCGGAGGATCAAGGCGTCGAGGTCGAAGCCAGGGATGTGTCGGGCGAGCGAGACCACGATCCAAAGTCCGTTCGAGCGCGCAGCTTCGAAGCAGGCAATTCCCTCCCGCGCTGCGCTCGCGCGCCCGGCTTCGGGCAGATGCGGCACGATGGCCGAGAACGCCATCGCGGTCAGGAACGGTTCGCCGAGAGCCCGTGCCTTTTCCAGTAGCGTGGCGGCCAGCGTCGGAACGAACGGCAACACCGCGGCGATGGTGCTGCTCAGGGTCGATAAGTCCACGCTCTCCTCCAGCGCCGACGCGGCTTCCGGGACGATCGCGTCGCGGGCCGGTCCGTCGAGAATCGCGAGGACGGCGGCGAGGCCTGCGGCGCGATATTCCGGAATCTCAATTCCGCGGGCCGCTTGCAGCGCTTCCTCCGCGAGCGCGGTTCGTTCGTTCCCCGTGAAATGTCGCGCGATCAAGGGAAGAATTCGTGCGCGGACCTGGTTGCCGCGACCGCGGACGGTAGCGAGACATTCGGCCAGCGCCGGACCGCGCTCCGCTTCCGCGAGCTCAGGAACGAGTTCCAGCATCGCCGAGACGCGTTTCTCCGGATCGCCAATCCGCCGCACGCTGGCCAGCGCGTTGCTGCCCGTGGTCCTGCCCGCGCTGAGCAAGGCGGCATGCAGGGGCGGAGGGATCCGTCTCAGCGTGGTTTCGACGGACGTGCGCAGGAGCAGGAGGTGCAGCGCGAGTGCTTCGTCTTCGCGTCCCGGTTCGAGGCGATCCAGGTCTGCCAGATATCCGATGGCGTTGTCGAGGGCGTCGTTGGCTGCAAACCAGGCGTTGCCACCATTCGAGGTGGACTGGTTGAGCAGCGCGCGGATTTCGTCGGAGCGATCTGCCGCGAGCAGGTGCTGGATAAGGTGGCGATGCACGTATCCATCCGCGGGCAATCGCGGCCAGTCGCCGCCGCACGTCTTGTGATAGGCATCGAGCAGCGCGTCGTTGAGCGCCGACGGATCGGTCACGCGGGCAAGGTAGTCGCGTTGCAAATCGTGAAGAACCACGCGCCGCGCCGGCGGCTGGCCCTCGAGCCGGAGCAGCGCCTTCCCCGCGAGCCGCGTCAGCATTTTACTCACGTGCCGGGCCTCGGATGCGGCCGTATGTCCCCACAGAATCGCGACCGCGGCTTCCGGGGTGCCGGCGTCGGGCTGAAACGCCGCCAATTCCCGCAAGCGCGCGCCGGCGGCCGCATCTTCCGCATCGAGGGCGTCCATGCTGACTTTGATGGACTTGAGCACGGTCGGATACGGGTAGCCTTTGAGGCGCTGCTCCGCGTAGTCGATCTCGCTCGTGCGGAGTGCCTGGAGCAGGTCCGTCCAGGTCACGCCTTGCAGATGCATTGCTCCATTCAAGGCCAGCGCGAAGGGCAGGTAGCCGCACTCCTTCGCGACTTCGTGCGCTTCCGCCGGCAAGGCGTCCGGGGTCACGCCACTCCAGTCGGCGAGATGCTGCGCGGCGGCCTGTGGGGAAAGCATGCCGAGTTCGACGGCGGTCGCACCGGTCGCCGTCGCGAGTTCGCCGAGACGCGTGGTGACCAGGAGGCGGCCACTCGGGCCGAGCGCGTCGATGAACGGCTCGAGCTGCGCGACGTGCCATGCATCGTCGAGGACCACGAGCACGCTGCGATCGGCGAGGGCATTTGCGAGGAGGTTTTTTGCCGTGGCGAGGTCGGTGTGCGCGGAGGGAGCGTCGCCGAGGAGCCGGCCGAGTTCCGTGGTGAGTGCGAGCGGCGTCGCCCGCTCGCCCGCGGGGAGCCAGAAGACGCCATCGGCAAACGAGCGGCGCGTGCTAGTCGAGCGCGCGAACGTCGCGGCAAGGACGGATTTTCCACCACCACCCATCCCATGCAGCACCGTAACCCGCTGCGGACCGGTGAGCGTGACGGGCCTTTTTTCATCAATGAGGATGCGGCCGGCGAGCGACGAAAAATCATCCGGGCGTGGCTGGAAATGAGGTGGCACGTCCGGGACGCCGCCGGCCAGCGCGCCGAGCGGCGGGATTGGCTCGGAAAGGACCCGCAGCGTCTCGCGAAACGAATCCTCGAAGCGCGCGTCGTCGCAGAAGCTTGGGCAATGCAAGCTGCTCAGTTCCGGCGGGACTTGCTGGCGATCGCCGAGGCGGAGCAGGGGATTGACGACCCTGGCCTCCGCCAGCGCGGCCTGCCACTCGGCGCGGCAATAGTCCGAGGCCACGCACTTTGGACCGATGACCACCACGGTGCGGTCCGCGGCGCGGACGGCCTCGCGGATTTCCTTGAGGAAAGTGAGCGCGCGGCTGGGCATGCATTCGCGGTCCCACCAGACGCTGAATCCTTCGGCGCAGAGCCGTTGATAGAGGCGCTTCACGAACGGCTCGTCATCGCCGCGGGCGTAGGAGAGGAAAAGCTTTGGTCGAGAGTCGGGCATCGGTCGGCACCAGTTCAAAGGCGATCTCCGTGAACGTCGCGAGCAAAGCACGGGGGAGAATTGCACGACAATCAAATACCCGCCCGAGCTGGCGTGGCGGGATTCGAGCCTCGAGGCGTTTGGCCAGACAAGAAACGGCCATCAATCGCCAAGCATCGGGTAGTAGCGCTCCTGGTGAGGGCTAGATTCAAGATAGCCCGATAGGGCCGCCCGGAGACCATGAACCAGCCCAACGCCCAACCGATACTTTTCGGGACGGATTTCTCGATGCTCGCGCCGGGCGGCGCGGTTCGACTAGTGCACATCACGGGCCTGGAGTTATCAGGACGGCTTTGCGCTGGAATGCCGAGCGATGAAAAAGGTGCGCGACGAAATGGGGCTCACCAACCTCAAGCTGATGATCCCTTTCTGCCGCACCGTGGAAGACACCGTGCTCAAGACGACACTCGCGATCGTTGAGAAGGAGCGCGCGCTTTCCCACCAACCGTAACCTCAACGAAAACCAACCCATGAAAATCGCGAACCTCACTGCTACCGCCCTGCTCCTTGCCCTCGGTGCGCCCACGCTCTTTGCCGAAGAACCCGCACCTGCAAAATGCGAGATGTGCGAAATGATGAAGAAGAAAGCCGCGGCCAAAGCAGATGCGGAAAAGCAGTCCGCGGATCTGGCGGCGCAGAGTGCGGAGCTGGACAAACTCGTTACCGAAATGAACGGCTCGCTCGGGCCGAAGAAGGTCGAGGCGATGGCCGCGGTCATCACGCGGCTCGTGGCGCAGAGCAAGGCATTGAACGAAAGCCTCGCGAAGCCGCAGGCGCCGGCTGCGAAGGCGGAGGGCCACCAGTACTGATCGCCTGGAGCGCTTAGGTTGAGTGAGTCCGCTGAGAGCGCCTTTCGGATTGCGCCCGTACCGATTCCCGGCAGCCTCCCGAGAGATCTCCCCTGCGTCATGAGGTATTCGCGATCCAAGCTCTTTATCCCCCTTTTCCTCGCACTGGCCTATTTCATCACCGGGCGGCTCGGGCTGATGTTGCCGGCTTTTGGTTCCAACATCACGCTGCTCTGGCTGCCCACGGGCATCGCGGTGGCGGCGCTGTTGCGCTGGGGATCCCGGTGCTGGCCCGGGGTCACGCTCGGAGCGCTCGCGGTAAATCTTGCGGTTGGCACGGCGTGGCCGGTGTCTTTGGGGATTGCGATGGGGAATACGCTGGGCCCATTGCTGACCGTGTGGATGTTGCGCCGCCTCGGCTTTCATCCCGCCTTTGATCGCAAGCGCGACATCGTGCTGCTCACCGCGGCGGCGGTGCCCGGCATGCTGATCTCGGCGAGCTGCGGCGTCGCCATCCTCTCGCTGGCCTCGCTGCTGCCCGCGGGGCGCTTGGCCGCAGGGCTCTTCTGGTCGGCGGGGGATACGATGGGTGTGATCGCGGCGGCGCCGCTCGTCTTCACGGTGACGGGAAAGGACGGCCGTTGCATCGCCGGCCGCCGCGCCGAGTTCCTGATCTGGCTCGCCGCGACCGGGTTGGTGACCTGGGGCGTTTTCGTTTTCAATCGTGGCTCGGATGGCGGGCCGTGGGCGCTCGCGTTTCTGCCGCTCCCGCTGGTGGCCTGGGCGGCGCTGCGCTTTGGTGCGGCGGGCACCTCACTTGCGCTCATTGCGCTTTCTGTCGGCGCGGCCTACGGCACGGCGACGGGGCACGGGCCGTTTTTCCGGACGAATCCAATCGAGGGGACGGTCGTGCTGTGGATCTACATGGCGACCAGCGCGGTGCTCGGCTGGCTCATCACCGCCCTGCGCGCGGAGGGGCTGCAAGCCACTGGCCTTCAGCGGGTCTTCGAGCAGGCGCTGGCCGATGTTTCGCTCGGGGTGCTTTTCGCCGGGCTCGATCGGCGCATCACTTACGCAAATCACGGCTTTACCCGGCTCACCGGCTACACGGAGGCGGAGGTGCTGGGGAAAAGCTGCGCGCTTCTCCAAGGTCCGGCAACGGATCCCGAGGCAATCAGCCGGTTGAAGGCAGCGCTGCACGTCGACGGTTTTTTCGACGGCGAGATCCTCAACTACCGCAAAGATGGAACGACTTTCTGGAATGGTCTGCTCATCTCGCCGGCGCGCGATGAGAGCGGGACCATGACCGGCTTCCTCGGCATCCAGCGCGATATCACCGCGCGCAAACAGGCGGAGGTGGCGCTGTCCCAGAGCGAGGAGCACCTGCGCACGATCATCGAGCTGGAGCCCGAATGCGTGACGCTCGTGTCGCCGGACGGCAAGCTGCTCGAGATGAATCCGGCCGGGCTCGCGATGATCGAGGCCGATTCGTTCGACGCCGTGCGCGGCCTACCGCTGAGCGAAGTGATCGTGCCCGAGAATCGCGCCGCATTTGGGAGCCTGCACCAGCGCGCGCTGCAGGGCGCGGCGGGCCGCGGAGAATTTGCCATCGTGGGGCTGAAGGGCGCGCGGCGCTGGGTGGAGACGCACGCGGTGCCCTACCGGAATGCGCGGCGCGAGATCGTCGGGGTGCTTGGGATCGTGCGCGACATTACCCAGCGCCGGAAAGCTGCGGCGGAGCAGGAAAGCGACCTGTCCACCCTGCAGCTCTTCATCAACACGGTCCCAGCCTACATTTCCTTTGTCGATGCGGAGGAGCGCTACCGGCTGGTGAACACGCGCTACGAGGATTACTTCGGGCTCAAGGCGGATCGCCTCGTGGGCCAGCGGGTGCGCGACGTCCAGCCATCGGCGGCTTACGCAGAGATGCAGCCGCACATCGCGGCGGCGCTCGACGGGCAGACGGTTCGATACCAGTCCCACGTGACGGGGCCCGATGGAAGGTCCTACTGGTTCGATGTGCAGTACGTGCCGCGCCGGGGCGAAGATGGCGCGGTGTCCGGGTTCTTCGTGCTCGTTTTTGACATCACGGAGAACAAGCGGGTCGAGGATTCGCTGAGGACCTCGGCGGAATTCACCAACGGTTTGATCAGCTCCATGCAGGATGGTTTTTCGGTGCTGGAGGCGAACGGAGTGCAACAGGATGTCAACCCGGCCTTTTGCCGCATGACAGGATTTTGCCGTGAGGAACTCATCGGCGCCTGCCCGCCCTATCCCTATTGGCCGCCGGAGGAAAGTGAGCGGATTCACGCCTCCCTCGGGAAGATGCTGAAAGGCCACTTTTCGGATCTCGAGCTGATCTTCATGCGGAAGAACGGCGAGCGCTTTCCGGTGATCGTCAGCCCGTCCTGCGTCAAGAATCACGACGGCACGGTGATGAGCTACTCCGCGACCGTCAAAGACATCACCGAGCGCAAGCGCCTGGAGCAGGAACGCGAGCAGTATCTGAAATTTTTCCGGCTTTCCACGGAAGCGATGTGCATTGCCGATCCCTTCGGGTGCTTCAAGCATGTGAATCCCGCGTTCATGCGGCTGACTGGCTTTAGCGAAAGCGAACTGGTGTCGAAGCCGTTCATGGATTTCATCCTGCCCGAGGATCGCGAGAAGACTGCGGAGGAAATGAAACTTCAGGTCGCAGTCCGACCCTCCATGCAGTTTGAAAACCGCTACGTCTGCAAGGATGGCTCGGTCATCCTCCTGTCGTGGACGGCCATCTTCGACAGGAACGATAGCGTCACGTACGCCACGGCGCGCGACGTCACCAAACTCAAGCAGGCCGAGATGGCGCTTCAGGAGGCGCTCAGCCGCCTGCAAAAGATCGCCGGCCAGGTGCCGGGGCTGATCTACCAGTTTCGGTTGCGCCCGGATGGCACCTCCTGCTTTCCCTTCGCCAGCGAGGCAATTCGCGATATCTACCGCGTCAGCCCGGAGGAAGTCCGCGAGGATGCGTCCAAGGTCTTCGCCATTCTGCATCCCGAAGACCATGGCGGGGTCGCCGCCTCCATTCAGCAATCGGCCCGCGATCTCACCCCCTGGCGCCATGAGTATCGCGTCAAGTTCGACGACGGGACCGTGCGCTGGCTGTTCGGAAACTCGCTGCCCCAGCGGGAGGCGGACGGTTCCACGCTCTGGCACGGCTTCATCACCGACATCACTGCGCGCCGTCAGGTCGAAATCGAGCGCGAGCTGCTCGACCGCAAGATGCAGGAGACGCAGAAGCTCGAGAGCCTCGGCGTGCTCGCCGGCGGCATCGCGCATGATTTTAACAACCTGCTCACCGCGATCCTCGGCAACGCCAGCATCGCACAGCTCGAATTGCCTCCCGGCTCGTCCGTGCATGATTGCCTCGAGCACATCACCGAGGCCTCGATGCGGGCCGCCGACCTGTGCAAGCAGATGCTCGCCTACTCGGGGCGCGGGCGCTTCGTGGTGCAGAAGCTCGACCTCGGCGAACTCGTGGAGCAGACCGCGCAGATGCTGCAGATCTCGATCAGCAAAAAAGCCGTGCTCCGCTATCGCCTCGAGAAAGGGCTCCCGCCGATCGAGGTGGACGCGACGCAGATTCGCCAGGTGATCATGAACCTCGTGATCAACGCCTCCGAGGCGATCGGCGACAAGAGCGGGGTGATCAGTGTCTCCACCGGCTTGACCCGCGTCGATCGCGACTACCTCCGCGGCACGCTCATGGATCCCGACCTGCCCGAGGGCGAATACGTTTTCCTCGAGGTCTCCGACAGTGGCTGCGGGATGGACGCGGAGACGCAGGTCCGCATTTTCGATCCTTTTTTCACCACGAAATTCACCGGCCGCGGGCTCGGGCTCGCCGCTGTGCTCGGCATCGTGCGCGGACACAAGGGCGCGATGAAGGTCTATTCGGAAGTCGACCGCGGGACGACGTTCAAGCTGCTCTTTCCCGCGGCGGCAGGGACGGGCGAAACGGCGCAGTCGACCGCGGCTGAAATCCCCGCCTGGTACGGCGAGGGCACGGTGCTCGTCGTCGATGACGAGGAGACGATGCGCAGCACGGTCGCGCGGATGATGCGGATGATGGGGCTCGACCCGGTGCTGGTGTCCGACGGCCGGGAAGCCATCGAAGTTTTCCGTGCCGATCCCGCGCGGTTCGCGTTTGTGCTTCTCGACCTGACCATGCCGCACATGGACGGCGAGCAGGCCTTCAGCGAATTACGCCGCCTGCAGCCCGACGTGCGCGTGGTGCTGATGAGCGGCTTCAATGCGCAGGAGGCTCTGGTGCGCTTCAGCGGAAAAGGGCTCGCCGATTTTCTCCAGAAGCCCTTCACCGTCGATGCGCTTCGCACGGTCTTGCAGCGGGTGCTCGGCTAGGAGGCCCGCGTCAGTTCACGGCGCGCCGGAGGGATCGGCGAGGCGCACTTTCGGCAGCACGCTCAATCCCCATATCCCGGCGGCGAGCATCCACAGATAACTCGCGCCGCTGAGCCAGTGCGGTCGCGTCGGCAGGAAATCGCCGACGGCGCGAAGCACGGTGCCGGCCAAGAGGAGGAAGGTTGCGACCTGGAGTGATGGCAACCGCGTCTCGAAAAGCGCTTCATTTCCCGAATGACCGAGCACCACGCGCGTCGCCACGGTGAAGGTGATGAGACTGAAGCCGCCAAGGAAAATGACGTGCAGTCCGGCGATCCGCTGCCCCGGCCAGACTAGCGGAAAGATCAGACCGGCGACCAGCGCGAGCAGGGCCAATTGAGCGGCGAGCGGTGTCGTGCGCAGCGGGAGTGACTGGCGCTGGAACGGAATCATCGCAGCGAGATAGACGATCGCTGCAATCCCGCGCAGCCATGTGGGCGCGGGCATTGCCGGATGGATGGCTTCGAGCCAAAAGCTCACCAGAAGCGCGAGGCCGGTGGCAAACGAGAACGCTGCGCGCAGCCACCAACCGGATGAGGCGGTGCGCTCCTCGGCCATCGGGTGCATGACGCGCAAACGCAGAAAACGCGGTAGCAGGAATGTGCCGATACCGAGCAGGAGAAAGAGCACGAAGGCCTGATTGAGCAGCATTCCGCCAAAGAGCATGACGCGACCGGATACCCAGCCTTGCATGCCGCAGAGCCACAGCACCGGTCCGATCAAACCGCTGAAATAGCCGAGCGCCACGAGCACGAACCCCGGCGGCGGCAGCTCTGCCCGCCAGCGGATGCGCATGGACATGCACGCGCTGAAGCAAATCAGCAGCGCGATGAACGCGAAGTCGCCCGCGCGCGGCTGCTCACCGATGTGCAGCCCGGCCGTAAGCAGATACAGCCCGACCAGCGCCCACAATTCCCCGCGCTGCAGTGACGGCGCCGAAAGCAAACGCGGCAGCGCGGTGCCTAGAAACCCGAAGACGAAACCCGCGGAGAAGCCCTCGATCATCAGCCGCGCATGCATCGGGCCTGGGTAAAACTTGTGCAACCCCGAGAAAAAGAGCGGCCACAGCGACACACCGGAGATGCCGAGCAGCGTCGCGAGTGGAAAGAAGACGCGGAATGGCTCGGCGGGGCAGAGGCTGAAATAGGACGGACGCACCGCGCTCATCGAGAGTTCACGCGTCAGCCGAGGCGCCACGCGGCGCGGCGGAGAAATTGCCGGGCGTGTCGCGCGGCGGCGAGGATTTGCGCGGGTTCGCCGTGGCCGGCGATCTCCATCATGAGCGAGCCGCGGAAGCCGCTGTCGCGCAGCAGCCCGAGGATGCGCGGCCAGTCGATGGTGCCCTGGCCGGGCGGGAGGTGATCGTCATACTGCCCGCGGTTGTCGCTCGCGTGGATCATGCGCAGGTGGCGGGAGAGCTTGCTCATGGCGGTGTCGAGTTCGCCGCCAAGCCGGGCGTGGCCGGTATCGAGGCAGACGCCCACGTCGGTCACGGTCATGGCGCCGAGGATCCAGAGCATGTCGGCGGTGTTGCCGAAGAGGAGATGCGGCAGCTTGTTTTCCAGCACGCAGGTCATGCCGAGCCGCCGGCAGTGCCCGGCGATTTCATCCAGCGACCGCGCCACGTTTTCGAGCTGCTGCTGGCGGTCTTCGCCGCTCGGGTGCGGTCGATGTTCCGGGCCGGGGTGGATGACAAAGTAGCGGCTGCCGAGCACGCCGGCGGCTTCGGCGGCGGCGAGCACTTCACGCACAGAAGAGGCGCGATGGGACGGGTCGAGCGAGCTGATGTCGATGTGATCGGCAAAGGGCGCATGGAAAGAGTAGGCGCCGATGCCGATCGCCTCGAGCCGCTCGGCGACGCGCCGCACGGCCGCACGGTCATGGTAGTCGAGGTGCGCGGGAGAAGAGCAGATCTCCACGAGGCTGAAGCCGCCGGTGAGGATCGCGTCGAGGCAATCAAAGATGCTCTTCTGGTAAAAACAGCCGGTTGAAAGGCCGACAGGCCAGTCGCTCATGGGCTCTCCTTTCGAGTAGTGAATCGCGGAATGGTTGCAGGTTTTCGCTGCACTCCGCGACGAAGCAGATGCCCTCTTCGCGCGCGGACTGGCAGTTGAAATCGACGGCATCGTCGCCGCCGGAGATGAAGAGCCCGGCAAAAACGCGGGCGTAGAAATCGGCGCGAGTCGCTGGATCGTAGCCGCGCCATTGGTCGCCCCAGCCGTGGTCGCGTTCGTACTTCGAGCGGATCAAGCCCGCGATGTGCCGTGGATGCCAGCCGAGCGCGAGCATCACGCGCACGACGCGCTGCGCGCAGCCGGGGCGGAGGAGCAGATCGTTGGGATGTTCGAGAATCGTGCGGGTGCAGGGCGGGAGCACGTCGAGCGGCGTGCGGTCGTAGGTCTCAGGCCAGAGCGCGGGGGCGTCATGCACCTGCGAGTAGAAGTCGGCGTGAAACGATGCAAGCCGGGAGCGGTGGTAGGCCTTGATCAGACGCTTCATCGGGCGCGAGGCGTCGGGGATCGCGGTCGATGAGCTCTCGGCTAGGCGTGCGGCAGCGGCGGGATCGTGGCGCACCGCGAGCGCTTCGGTCACGGTGAGATCGGCGGTCGGCACGACGACAACTGGGAGCAATTCTTCGGCGACACCTTCGCCGATGACGAAGCGTTGCTGCGCCGGTTTCAAATACACGCTGAAGGGCGCGCGCATCACGCGGGAGGAGAGCGGATCGGCGTACTCAGTAATGTCGATGGAGATCATCTCGCGGCCGTGCGGGCCGCCGCCGGTCTCGATCGCGCCGAGGTCCACCGGCACCTTGCAGAGCGGCGCGGCGTGCCGCTTCACCTCCTGCGCGACGAACTCCACGATCAACCCGAGCCCCGCGAAGGCGGCGCCCAGCTCCGGTGAGACGTGTTCGCCGGTGGGCGCGCGTTCGGTGGCGTAGAGCAGCTTTAACGACGCGGGGACGTGGCCGAGGTCGGCGAGTTCAGCGAACGCCCGCGACTTCCGGCTGATCTGCCAGACGAGGTGATACCCGCGGCCCGTCATCAGCTTCAGCGGGCAAATGCCGAGCGACGCGAGGAATGATTCGGCGGCGGCCACGACCGGCTCCTGGAGCGCGAAGATGCGCTCTTCGTTGAGGAACGCGTAGGCCGGGTCGTCGAAATTCACATACTCGATGTCGAGGTGGCAGACGAGCGACTCGCGATCCCAGAGCGAGCGATTCAGTTCCGCCCCGCGATCCAGCCAGCTGATCAATTCATCGACCGGCAGCGCCTCGCGATATCGCGAGCCGGCCTCGGTGCCGACGGCCAGAAACATCGCCGGCCGCTCGTCATGAACTTCGTGGCCGAAGAACTCGAAGATCCGCGCGCGCACGTTTTCGTTGCGGCAGTAGGCACGGCGTTCTTCGGGAGTGAAGCTCATGGAGGGCGGGGTGGAGTAGGCTACCATGCTTTTACGTCCGCAATGGCAGATTGGGTCGGCTGGAGGAACGCACTTTTTTCACCCGGCGGTGAAAGACATCTTTCGCGAAATCTTACAGCACCGTGCCGCGCAGGATCAGCAGTGCGGCGCTGAAGTAAATTACCAGTCCCGTCACGTCCACGAGAGTGGCGACGAAGGGCGCGGACGACGTCGCCGGATCGAGCCCGCAGCGGCGCAGCAGCATTGGCAGCATCGATCCGGAGATGGTTCCCCACAGCACCACCCCGAGCACGGTGACGGCGACGGTGGCGGCCACGAGAAAGTAGTGCGGCCCGTAGGTATTGCTAAAACCCGACCAAATCACGATCCGCAGCATCCCGATCATGCCGAGGATGAGCCCGAGCAGCACGCCCGACGCGATCTCGCGCCGCATCACCCGCCACCAGTCGGCGAGCGTCACTTCACCCAGCGCCATCGCGCGGATGATCAGCGTCGAGGCTTGTGAGCCCGCGTTGCCGCCGGAGGAAATGATCAGCGGAATGAAGAGCGCGAGGACGACCGCCTTTTCGAGTTCGTGCTCGAAGAAACCCATTGCCGTCGCAGTGAGCATTTCGCCGACGAAGAGGACCACCAGCCACACCGCGCGCTTCTTCACCAGTTCGAGCAGCGGCGCCTCCATGTACGGCTCCTCGAGTGCCTCGAGGCCGCCGATCTTTTGCATGTCCTCCGTCGTCTCCTCCTCCTGCAGGTCGAGAATGTCATCCACCGTTACGATCCCGACGAGTTTTCCCTCGGAGTCGATCACCGGCAGCGCGGTGCGATCATATTTTTTGAAGATGTCGATCGCCCGCGAGGCATCATCCGTCACCCGCAACGCGACGAAATTGCTGTCGTGGACCTCCGAAAACTTCGTCGTCACCGGGCGGACGAGAATCTCGGCGATGCGCACGTCGTCGATGAGCATGCCGCGGTCGTCGGTCACGTAGAGCACGTGGACGATCTCCGAGTCGCGGCCGTGCTCGCGGATGAAATCGAGCGCCTGCTGGATGGTCCAATCGTCGCGAACGCTGATGAATTCAGGCGTCATCAGGCGGCCGACGCTGTTCTCGGGGTAATTCAGCAGTGATTGGGCGATCGCCTTTTCCTCAGGCGAAAGGAGCTGGAGGAGCTGCACCACCGCAGCGCCCGGCAGTTCCTCGAGGAGCGCCGTGCGGTCGTCGGCGGACATGTCGTTGAGGATGCGTGCGGCTTCCGCGGTGCCCATCGCCTTGAGCACGATCTGCTGAGCGTCGGAGTCGAGGTATTCCAGCACCTCGGTGGCCTGATCGTGGGGGAGCAGGCGGAAGAGGACGGCCTGCTCTTCGTCCGCAAGGTCGGTGATGCACTCGGCGATGTCGGCGGGCGCCCAGTCTTCGAACGCTTCGCGCAGCGCAGAAAAATTGCGCGTCGCGATGAGTTCTTTGAGTTCGGGACCGATGAGATTGCCGAGCATGGGAGGGCAAGAGAAATTGGCCCTAGCCGATTGTCGATGGCCGATTTGCAGAATTCTCGGCGCGGCCGCCGAAGTCAGGTCAATCGGCCATTGGCAATCGCAAATCGGCAATCAATAGTCGTTCCGTGAGCTACACGGTCTTCGCCCGCAAATACCGCCCGCAGACGTTCGACGAGATCGTCGGGCAGGATCACATCGTGAAGACGCTGCGCAACGCAATCGACCAGCAGCGACTCGCGCAGGCGTATCTCTTTGTCGGCCCGCGCGGGACGGGCAAGACCTCCACGGCGCGCATCTTCGCCAAGGCGCTGAACTGCGTGAACGGCCCGACCTCGAATCCGTGCGGTGTCTGCGAAATGTGCCTGGAAATCGCCGCCGGCAATTCGATGAACGTGCTCGAGTTCGACGCTGCGTCGAACACGCAGGTGGACAAGATCCGCGAGATCATCATCGACACGGTGAAGTACGCGCCGATGCGCGGCACCTACAAGCTCTACATCGTGGACGAGGTCCACATGCTCTCGACCTCTTCATTCAATGCACTGCTCAAGACGCTCGAGGAGCCGCCCGCGCACGTGAAGTTCGTCTTCGCCACCACGGAAGTGCAGAAGGTGCCGACGACGATCATTTCGCGCTGCCAGCGCTTCGACCTACGGCGCATTACCACGCCGGAAATCGCGAAGCATCTGCTCTTCATCGCGGGAAAGGAAAAAATCGCCCTCGCGGCCGATGCGGCGGAGACGATCGCGCGCGGGGCCGAGGGCGGATTGCGCGATGCGGAGTCGATGCTCGATCAGCTCGTTTCCTTCTGCGGAGAAAAAATCGACGAGGCGGACGTGTTGAACATCTTTGGTCTCACCAGCGCACACACCACCACGGCGCTGGTCGATCATCTGATCTCGGGCGACGCCGCGCCAGCCCTCGCGGTGATTCATGAGCAAGCGGAGGCGGGCAAGGATCTGAGCCGGCTGATGTCGGACCTGATCGCGCACTTTCGCAATCTGCTCGTCATCCAGTGCGACCCAAACTTCGTCAGCGACGAGCTCAGCGCGGAAGCGATTGCGTCGCTGGCCGAGCAAAGCGGGCGCATCGCCCGCGGCCGGTTGCTCGATCTGATTGAGCAATTTGCCGAAGCGGAAGGGCGCATGAAATGGGCGCCGAACAAGAAAATGCACTTCGAGGTCGCCGCGATCCGCGCCATTCAAACATTGAATCAGGCGACGCTCACGGACGTGCTTGAGACGCTGACGGCGATTCGTGGCGGCGCGCCGTTGCCGGCACGAGCGCCGGTGATTTCAAAGTCGGAAAGCAAGAGCCAGCCCGTCGCGCGAGCCACCACACCCTCTCCCGCGCCCGCAGCAGCGCCGAAGCGCTCGCTCAGCGAGGCGGTGGCGGCATCGATGAAGGAGGCAAATCCCGTGGAAGCAGCGCCAGCGCCTTCCCCGAAGGTGGCCGAGGAACCTGCGCCGCCGCCTCCGCAAGGTCTCACCGTCCGCGCGATTTCGGTGGCCGAGCTCTGGCCCCTGCTCGTCGCCCGGGTCCACAAGGAACGCCCGCTGATCCGCGGCTGGCTCGAGGCCGGGCAACTGGTTGAGGTTGCAGGCGACACCGCCGTGCTTGCGTTCCCTGCGGACGCGAGCCTGGCACTGGAAAGCTGTGAACGTGCGACCAACCGGAAATTTCTCGAAACGCTGATCAGCGAACTCGCCGGCCAGCCGCTCTCCATCCGCTGCGAGAAGCGCGCGGGCCTGGTGCCGGAAAAGGTCGTCCTTCCCCAAACCAAAGTGGAGCCGCCGCCCGATCCGATGGAAGCGTTCAAGGACGATCCTCTGATCAAGAAAGCGCTCGCCGAATTCAAAGCCGAAATCATCCCCGCCTAAATTCCACAATACTATGAACCTAAAGAAAATGATGCAGCAGGCCGCCAAGATGCAGGAGCAAATGCAGGCGACGCAGGCCGAACTCGCGGACAAGACCGTGACCGCCACCGCGGGCGGCGGCAAGGTGACCGTCGTCGCCAATGGCGCGGGCGATGTCATCTCGATTAAGATCGACAAGACGGTTGTCGATCCCGAAGACGTCGAAATGCTCGAGGATCTGATCCTGACCGGCGTGCAAAAAGCCGTCACCGAAGCCAAGGAGATGGCGCAGAGCGAAATGGGCAAACTTACCGCGGGACTCGGTCTGCCCCCCGGGATGGGGTTCTAGCGGGGGTCGTTCCGGCGGCTGCAGCTTCGACCGCTCCGTGGCCACGCCGAACTACAATTCCGGGATCGGAGCCGTCGCGCGGAAGGCGAGGCGAAATTGCGGCGCGGGCGGATTGAGAAGACGGGCGCTGAGCTGGTCGAGCGGTGCTTGGCGAGCAGCGCCGGTGGCAAATGGATCGATCGGTGCGGTCAACTGAAGAACCACGTTCCGCGGTGCTTCGGGCTCCCCGGCGCTGCGACTCTCGCCGCGCGCCACTGGGGTCGGTTCAGTCCTGGTTTTCGCGGGTTGGCGCAAGTCAGCCTCGAGAATACTGCCGGTCATCGCGAACATCACGCGCGGCTCGGCGGGTGGCGGCGGCGTGAGCACGACTTTCGGACCGAGGGCGATGGGTGTCGGCGGCGGAATGTTCTTCGCCAGCAATTTGGGAGCAGCCTCGGCCGCCGTCGGCGACGCGGCCTGCTTTCCGTCGGCAAAAAGCATGCGATTCGCCATCGCCTTCTCCTTCGCGGTCATTTGCGGCTCACTGCCGCGGACGGTCTTCACGATCACCAATCCGTGCGGCCCGACGTTCGTGGTGATTGCGTCATTCGACGCGACCAGGATTTCCGTCTTCGGCGGCGCCTTACGGAAGCGCGGGAAGCGGTCGGCGATGATTTCGACCGGGGTTCCGACCGGCGTGTCGTCGAAAAGCTCCACCACGTCGCGGGAGCGCATGCGGATGCAGCCGTAGCTGACGGGCTGGCCGAGTTTGCTCTCTTCGACGGTTCCGTGAATGTAGATGCCGCGCGCCTTGGCGTTGTTGTTGCCGGGTTCGAGCCCTTCCAGCCAGAGGATGCGCGTCACGATGGGATCACGACCCGGGGCATTGGCCGGAAGGATCTCGCCGGTCGCATTGCGGCTCTTGAGCACGGCCCCGATCGAGAGATTGTCGCCGATCTTGTCGCAGACCCGCAGACGTCCGAGCGGGGTCTTGTAGCTGTTGTAACTATCTCCCAAGCCGAACTTTGAGGTGGAAATCGGATACTTCCTCAGCAGACCTCCGTCCTTCACGAGTGCGAGCTTTTGCTCGGCAACGCTGATTACGATTTCCATCGGTGGCGGTGCTGCCGCGTCGTCCTCGGCGAGGACGACAGCCGACCCCATGCACGTCGCAAACAAAAGGTGAGCCCAGGATTTTCCTATCACGGACCGACGGTTTACGCAGTTTCCGTGCTTGAGGCAACCTCGAATTCATGGCCGCCGACGCTACTGGCCCGCCTCGGGAACAAGGACGCAGCGGAAGCCGATGATCACGTCCCGTTCGTTGCGATCGACCACGTTGCGGTAGGATGACCGCAACTCTGCGGGCGACGCCGTGGACCACGATCCGCCGCGCAGCACCCCCCAATCGCGCGCGTGGGCGCCACCTTTGTAGCTGTCGTGGCACCATTGCCATACGTTCCCGCCCATGTCCGAGAGCCCCAAGGCATTTGCCCCGAAGGAGCCGACCGGCGAGGTCTGCGGGAATCCGTCGCGATAACCGGGGATGATCGGGAAGTTCGCGCGGCGGATGCTGAGGTCGGCGTAGTTGCCGAAGTATTCCGGCGGCGGCCACGTCTTTCCCCACGGGAAGTCGGGCGCCTTGCCATCGCGCTGCTCGGGGGTGTCGCGGCCTTCGTCGGGCAGGCCGACGCCCTTGCTCCACTCGGAGTCAGTCGGCAGGCGGTAATGCTGGCCGTCCTCCAGTTGCCCGGCGTTGAGTTCCTTTTTGGTCAGCCATTCGCAGAAATCGGTCGCATCCTGCCAGTTCACCTTTACCACGGGGTGGGTGAGGTCCTGGGGAAAATCAGGGATCACCCGCGCCCGGCCGGTCGAAGTGCAAAAGGCGTCATAATCTTCGACCCGGGTGGGCCAGATCGCCATCAGCACGTCGCCGACGGGGACGAAAATCATGCCGAGAGAGTTTTCCCACACATCGCCACGCTGCGGGCCGCTGCGCTGAATGAAGCGCTTGGCGAGGAATGTCTGCTCTCCGGGTTTGACCTCACCAGCGAGGGCGAGCGGCTTGTAGCCGGCCAGCCGCAGCTCGTAGCTCACCTCGCCGGGCTCGAGGTTTTCCAGAAGCAGAGGCGTCCGGCCTAGCTCCTTTTCGCCGGAAAAAACGGTCGCGCCCCCCGGAGCGCTGGAGATCTTCACGCTGCCGCCGATAAACTCGAACGCCACTTCCGCGACCGCATCGCGGCGGGCGGCGACGGAACGCTGTACCGCCGGCCATTGGCGCAGCCTCGCCGTGAGCTGATGCGCGCCCTCGGGCACGGTGAGTTCGAGCGGCGCGTGACCCGCTGGCTTGCCATCGAGCTCGATCGCAGCGCCTGCTGGCTGGCTGCTCACCTTGATCTGACCGGAGCCGAACTCGACGAGCTTCTCGGCCAACTCGCCGCGCTTGATCTCGACCGTGTCGCGCTCTTCGCGTTCATCAAGGTGGAGGACGAGCTGATATTGCCCGGTGGGCAGATCGGCGAGGTCTGCCGGGGTCTGTCCGTTTTTAACGATGGCGTCGCCATCGCGCAGCTCAAAGAGCGCGCCCGACGGTCGCGAATCGAGCTGCATCGCACCGTGCGAGCGTTTGAGTCGCACCATCGCGGGGTGCAGGGCGGTGGCGCCGGTGATTTCAAAATGCACATCCGCCGGTTCGTAGCCCGGCAACATCACGTGCGCAGAATACCCGCCCAGCTTGAGCCGCTCGAACCGCGCGGGAGCCCGGTGCATCGTCTGATTGCACACCACCATCGCGCCCGGCGGATCGGTCTCGATCGTGACGTCGCCCCGCGCCCATTTCATGAAAGCTCCATAGCCGCCGGCGACCGCCACGCTGAGGAGCAGCAGCGCGACGAGCAGCACGCGCCACGGCAGCTTCCAGCGCCGCTGCAGCGGCCGGCCGTCGCGCACCCGCAAGAGGTCTTCGTGCATCATCGCCGCCGTCGGGTAGCGCTCGCCCGGCTCATTTGCGCAGGCGCGCAAAAGCACTTCGTTGATTTGCAGCAGACCCGTTTTGTCCGGCAGATCGTCGATCCGCGTGCTCACGGCGGGAAAATCGAGCCGGTCCTTCCCCGTCGAGATTTCGTAGAGCACCTTGCCGAGGCTGTAGATATCGGCCTGCACGCTGCCGGGACCTTCCGGCGGCATGTAGCCCTCGGTGCCGACGAAAGAAATCTGCCCGCTCGCGGCGACGAGCCCGATGTCCGCAATCTTCGGCACGCCGCCGACGAAGATGATGTTCGCCGGCTTGATATCGCGATGCACCAGGCCCTGCCGATGCAGCGCCGCGAGCGCACTGGTCAGCGACAGGCCGATGGTGATGCATTCGTCCACGAGCAGCCGCGAGCGGCGGCCGAGTTCGCTCTTCAACGTCTTGGGAACGTAACGCGCTGGATCGATGCTCTCGCCGCCGAGATGGTCGTCGGCGAGCTCCATCACGTAGTAGAAAAAATGCCCGCCCTCGTCGCGACCCACGTGCAGGATGTCCACGAAGCCCGGATCTTCGCGCGAAAACGGCTCGAACTTCGCCATGCCCTCGAACTCGCGTTGGAACGTCTTTTCGTTTTCGAACGTCCGGCGATCCACCACCTTCACCGCGCGCCACCTGCCGGTCAGCGAACGGGCCAGCCAGATCTCGCCATAAGCGCCGCGCCCGATGATGCGAACCATCTCATGGTTCGGGATCGGGGGAGCTTGGCGATCGTTGGACACAGGCATTCCGCGGGAAAAGTCGCGCGAGTGTAGCGCGCCGCTTCGCTGTGCTCAAATGCGCATTCGCCCGAACCACGCTGACACCGGAATTTGCCGTCGTGCCCGCTAGTCGCCGAGTTCGACGTTCCAGTAGGCGAGGTCGATGAAATGCCGCCAGCTATCATGCACCTGGCTGTCGAAGGTGATGTGGACGAACGGACGCCACTTCGGCCGCACCGGCTTCTTGATCAGGTGCATGTGCGCCTGATGCGGCAGGCGATTGCCCTTGCGCGTGTTACACGGGATGCAGGAACAAACGATGTTTTCCCACGTGGTCTGGCCTCCTTTGTCGCGCGGTGTCACGTGATCGAGATTCAAGTCGCGCCGGTCGAAAACCTTGCCGCAATACTGACACGTATTCTTGTCGCGCTCGAAGATGTTGTGCCGTGTGAACTTCACTTCCTTCTTCGGCATCCGATCAAAGAGCATCAGCACAATGACGCGCGGGACGCGGATCTTGAAGGAGATCGTGTGCACCATCTCGGGCTCCGGCTCGCGCTGCGAAAGCTCGTGCCAGCTCTCGAAGTCGTGAGTGAAAAAATTGTTCTGTCCGTCTGCGTTCACCACCTGCGCATGCCCCTGGCACAGGAGGGTAAAAGCCCGTCGCACTGTGCAGACATTGATTGCCTGCCAGAGCCTGTTCAGCACGAGAACTTGGCGGTCGAGCATAAGAAGGCGGGCCGCTCGGGGCCCGGAAAAGTTGCGCGGAAGCTAGCACCCGCCCCCAGGCGCGTCAATCGCTCCTCTGTGCCGTTTCGATGACGCGTGACCGGGGAATTATCCTCGTGTGCGCGGGTCCGATCAGTAGATTCGTGAGCCATGAAAACCCGCCTCATCTTTCCACTCCTCGTGCTCAGTCTCGCCGTGCATGCCGCCGACAAAAAGCCTGCCGCGGCGGAGGCGACGTCCGCAGATTCGCCGGCGAAAACCGACGATCTCTCGATCTACAAGACCGCGGACGACCTTTGGAAACACATCGTGGAGCTGCGCGAAGAGCCCAAGGTGCAACCAAAGTCGCGCGAGGAGTTCCTCACCATCGTCAAGACCTGGTTCGGTAGCCAGAGGGCGGCGGCTGACGCCTTTCTTGCGCGCTTCCCGAAGGATCCACGGCATTTTGGCGCACAGCTCTATTCCCTGCAGGCCACCGCTCAGCTTCACCGCATTCCTGGCGTGGAATCCGGGCCCAAGCCAGATCCGGAAAAGGAAAGCGCGTTGATCGCCGCCATCATCGCCGCCCCAGAAGCATCGGACGACGTGAAAGGCGAAGCCACCTTCTTCCAGGTGATGTCGATGAGCGACAAACTCAACCCAGCCCAGCCGGAGACCGTCAGCGCCTTCTTCAAGGCCAGCGACGAATTCCTCGCCAAATACCGCAGCCACAAGCTCGCGCCTAAGATGCGGAAGATACAGCTCCAGCTCGCTACGCAATCGACCACGCCCGAGTCCCGCGCGGTTCTGGAAAAAATTGCGGGCGGCGATGACGCACAACTCGCCGAGGCGGCGAAGCAGGCGATCGAGAAGGAGAGGAAGATGGCCGATCTCAAGACCAAGCCCGTCGAGCTGAAGTTCACCGCGACGGATGGCAAGGAAGTGGACCTCGGGAAGATGCGCGGCAAGGTCGTGCTGGTGGACTTTTGGGCGAGTTGGTGCGGGCCGTGTATCGGCGAAATGCCGAACGTGGTCGCGACTTACGCCAAACTGCACGACAAGGGTTTTGAAATCCTCGGGATCTCCCTCGACCAGGAAAAGGACGCGATGGAAGGCGCCCTCAAAAAGCTAGGCATGACCTGGCAGCAATACTTCGATGGCAAGGGCTGGCAGAATACGATCAGCACCTCCTTCGGCATCAACTCGATTCCCGCGGCTTGGCTCATCGACAAGAAGGGGATGCTCCGCGAGACCGGGCTGCGTGGCGAGGCGCTCGGCGCCGGGGTGGAAAAGCTGCTCGCGGAGTAAGCGGGAAGATTCGTGAAACTTGGCGCGCTCACGCTATTCGCGGCGCTGCTCCCGCTCGGTGGCGTGGCCGAGGAGTCCGGCCTCTTCGTCGCCGTCGGCTACGGTGGCCGGCGTATCAGTTCGCGCGACGGTCGCGTTTGGGAAAACGACCAGCGGTGGAGTGACATGGCGGCGGACGATGACAATGTTCTTTTCAACATCGCGTTCGGTGCAGGCAAGTTTGTCGCCGTCGGCGGCGGCGCGAAGATCGGCCACCTTCTCACCACCCGCGACGGTCGCGAATGGCGCGAACTTCCGCAGGTGAAAGGGCGCGTCGCCACCATCGGGTTCGGGAACGGACGCTTTATCGCCGGCCACGATGGCGAGCTGCTGTTTTCCCGCGACGGCGAGGCGTTCACCACCGGCGAACGCCTCGCCTGGAAGGGCAGCATCCACGCCCGCCGCAGCGCGTGCGGCGATACCGAAGCGGGCTTCCGCACCGTCATCCTCGGCGACGTCGATCTCGTTGTGGAAAAAAAACGCGTGAGCTGGCGCGGCGTCACCGGCGACGGCACGCGCTGGGAGCACACCGCGCTCGACACGCCCGGCGCACGCGACGTGGCCTACGGCAGCGGGCACTTCGTCGTCGTCGGTCCGGGCGGCTTGATCGAAAGCTCGCACGATGGCGAGAACTGGCAGCGCATCGAAGTCGGCAGCGCCCAAGATTTTTCACGCATCGTCTGGACCGGCCAACGCTTCGTCATCAGCGGCGGAAAGCTCGCGTGGTCATCGCCCGACGGGCTGACCTGGGAGCCGGAAACATTTCGCATCCCTTGCTCGCTCGCCTGGGCGCGCGAGGGCTGGCTCAGCCTCGGCCTTTCGTGGGGCGGAAATCTTCACACCTCCGCGGACCTGAAGACTTGGACAA
>JBAVML010000054.1:0-13920 GCA_049690035.1 Chthoniobacteraceae bacterium | reverse complement strand
GTTCAGCACCAGCACGGTCGATTTGTCGAGGATGTCGTTCATTTGAAAAATAACGTTGAGAGTGCTGCGGAGGCGGGACGGGTCATGTGTGCGCCGAGCTTCTTGGCGATGTGCTTGTGGATGAGCGCGTGGTTCGCGGCGGCGTAGTGGCCCATCAAGTCGCGGCCCAGTATTCCTTGGCCGTCGGCGTCGTCGAGCGAGAGCCAGGCGAGGTGCTTGAGTTCCTTCGGCAAGTGCTCGTGGCGAGCCATCGCGCGCTTGCTGTAGAAATCGCGCACCTGAGCACCCGTTCCGACAGAACCGCTGAGGAGGCCCTGTCGCGCCGCAAGCTGGAGCACAAGGCCGATGTAGCGGCCGGGGGAGGCGGCGTCTATGTGCCCGAGGCGCTGGCCAGAAAGTATCCATCGGCCGGGAAGGCATGGATCTGGCAGTACGTGTTTGCGGCGGGCAGGGTTTCGCACGATCCGCGTTCCGAAGCGATTCGCCGGCACCACGTCGATGAGCTGACCGTCGAACGAATGGTGCGACGCGCCGCGGAGCGGGCGGGAATCGCGAAGCCGGTGACTCCGCATGTGCTGCGGCTTTCCTTGGCCACCCATCTGCTGGAGACAGGCTCAGACATTCGCACCGTGCAGGAGCTGCTGGACCAACGATGATTTATACGCACGTGCTCAATAAGCCCGGATCGAGCGTCCGGTCGCCTTTGGACCACTAATGAACCGCCCACCGTTTCGCGGGGGATAGGGAGAATGAGCGGCCGTGAGTTCAGTTCACGTAGGCCGCTTCGTTCGAAAAGAGCAGCGCCTGCACGTAAGTCTCCCACGCAGTCAGCGGTTTGCGTTCGACGGGTGCTCCTTCGTTTTGGATCGCGGCGGTGGCGGCGGTGCGGCCTTGTTTGCCACCTTTCTTTTTCTTGGCTTCGAGCTGGGCGAGCTGTTGCGCCTGCTGTTGCTGGGCGAGGAATGCGGCGGTCTTCGCCTTCTTTTTTGATGAGTCGCTAAGGATGTCTCCCATTGCGATCGCGGTGCCGTCGGCTGCAGTCTGGCCTTCGTTGCCGACAAACTTATACGCGAGCTCGAGTTCTGCCGGCGTCGGGGGGCGCTGGAAGATGATGCGGTAGATGCCGAAGACCCGTTCCTGCGCGCTGGGTGCGGCGGCCACTTCGGGCCGTGCGGTGATCTTGCGCGTCACGTCCACGGACATCGGGCTGTTCATGAAGAAGAGCGCCTGCTGTGGGACGACCGTCGAGGTGCGCTTTGAGTTCGGCATGTCGGGATCGCTGAAGTCGAAGAACTGCATGAGCTCGGGCAGATTGCCGCGGTCGATGTAGCCATAGACGGAGCGACGGAAGCTGTATGGTTCGTCGGTGAGATTGATCGGCTTGCCGCCGATCGTTTCGTTGAGCTGGCCGCTGAAGACGAGCAGTGAATCGCGCATGGCCTCGAAATCGAGCCGGCGGACGTTGGCGCGCCAGAGCAGGCGATTGTCGGGGTCGATCGTTTCGAATTCCTTCTGCGTCCGCGTGCTCTGCTGATAAACGTGCGAGAGCATGATCATCTTATGCAGTGTCTTGAGCGACCAGTTCTGGCGCATGAAGTAATCCGCGAGGTAATCGAACAGCTCGGGATGCGACGGCGGCTCGCTCTGCGTGCCGAGATCATCGAGCGTGCGCACAAAGCCTTCGCCAAAGTGGTGCGTCCACACGCGGTTCACCATCACGCGCGCCGTTAGCGGGTTCGATTTATTCGCGATGCTCATCGCGAGCTCATAGCGGCCACTGCCTTCCTTGAAGGGAGCGGCCTTGTGCTCGGGCGAGAGGATTTCGAGAAAGTGTCGCGGGACAACGTCGCCCTTCACGTCGGCCTGTCCGCGAATGAATACGGGCGAATCCTTCGGCTTGGCCGCGTCGGCTACGAGCATTGCCCGGGCGGGCGCGCCGGCGCTGGTCATCTCGAGTTCGTTGATCTTCGCGAATTGGAAGCCGGAGCGATACGCCGTCTTATTCGGCAGGCCCTCGGCCACCGCGCGCAGGGCCTGGGTGTTCGCCTCCAGCGCCGGCATGATTTCGAGTGGTGTGTTGAAGATTTGTGTTTCCGCGGGTGTGAAGCCACTCACCGGCTGCGAGATCGCCGCGGCGCTCGCGGCGAGGAACGCCTTCCGCCGCGGTTCGAGGCTGGCGAAGAGCTTCTTGTAAATCGCCGCCACTTCTTCGAGCGACTTTGGCTGCGCGGTCTTGAACGCCGCGGTCACGAGCGGATTGACGTCCGCGCGTCCCACTTTCCCCGTCGCGATCTGCGCCACGATCGCCGGCGCCTTCGCCGCAAACTCCGCCGTTTTCAGCGAGGTAAATTCCTTGAACGCTCCGAAGACCTCCTGGATCTGCTCCTTACCCTGACGGCCCGCGCCTTTGCCTTCACCGGTCTTGCGAGCATAGCCACCCTTCGAGCCGCCCTTCGCCACCAGCAGCACGTACTCGCGATCGAGGTTCATGCGATTGAGCAGTTCTGTCCGGGCCTTGATCTCCTCTTCATTGCCGCCCGCCTTCTTTCCGCCCGCGGAGTAGCGGGTGGCGAGCAGGTAGCTGTCGATCTTCGAGAAAATCTCCGACTGGATCTGATCGATGAGATGGTAATATACGTCGCGATTCGCCTTCTCGATCGCGCCGAGCTTCGTCTGGAATTCCATCTCCTTCGGTTGATCGGTCTCGCCGATCACCGGCTTCTCGGCGGGCTCGATCGTCGAGGCAAAGACGCCGTGCAGCGCGTAGTAATCCTTCGTCGGGATTGGGTCGAACATGTGATCGTGGCAGCGCGCGCACGCCACCGTGAGGCCGAGGAAACCCTTTCCGACCGCATCAATGCGATCGTTGATGATGTCGTCCACTTTTTTGAAGCGTTCGCCCACCGTGATGAACCCCAGCGCCGCCAGATTCTGCTCCGGATTTTTCGGCACCTTGTCGGCCGCGAGCTGCTGGATGATGAACTGATCGTAGGGCAGATCCTTGTTGAAAGCATCGACCACCCAGTCGCGATACGTCCATGCGTACGCATAGCGGTAGTCATTCCCCTTCAGCTTCTTGCTCTCCCCGCCTGCGGTGTCTGAGTAGCGCGCCGTGTCGAGCCAGAAGCGCCCCCAGCGTTCGCCGTAATGCGGCGAGGCGAGCAGGCGTTCCACCACCTTCGCAAATGCCTGCGGCGTCGTGTCGTCCACGAACGCCTTCACTTCCGCCGGAGTCGGCGGCAGTCCGATGAGATCGTAAGTCGCCCGGCGCAGCAGCGCCTCCTTCGTCGCGTCCGGCGCCGGCACCATGTTCTTTTCTTCCAGCTTCGCTAAAATGAATGCATCCACCGGCGTCCGCGGCCACCCGTGATTTTTCGTCGCCGGGATCGCCGGCTTCACCACCGGCTGATACGCCCAGTGCTGCCGCGCCTTGTCGGTGAGCCCGCTCAGTTTCGCCCTCGTCCCGGCGTCCGCTTTGCGCGGATCGGGCGCGCCCATCTTCACCCACTCGGTGAGCAGGGCGATCTGTGAGTCGCTCAGCTTTTCGCCCTTGGGCGGCATCTGCAGATCCTTGTCGACGTAAGTGATCGCCGTCACCAGCGGGCTCTTCGCCGGATCGCCGGGGACCACGATCTTCCCGTTCTCGCCGCCTTTGAGCAGCCCTTCCTTCGTGTCGAGGGTCAAGTCGCCCTTCGATTTCCCTTTTTCCAGCGAGTGACACTTGTAGCAGGCCTCGGCGAGGATCGGGCGGATTTTGCTTTCGAAGAATTCGGCCTGCTCCTTGGTCGGTTCAGCGGTGGCAGCGGCGAAGGCGAACGAACCGAGGCTGGCGAAAGCGAAGATGAAAGGTCGTGGTTGCATGGGTTCTTGAAAGGGCGTTAGCGTCAGGTGGACGTAACCCGCTTCCGGCGGGGAAGTTTTGGCTTCCGAGAAGAATAGGTCGAAATCGGGGAATTGAGACACGAATTCCCCGGCGCCGCTCGCCCTGCGCGCTTTTCGCTCCTTTATTTCCCCAAAGCCTCGCGGATCACGGGCTCGAAGATTGCCGCCTGCCGGACGAAACCGAGGTCATTGGGGTGCGAGCCGTCCGTGGAGCCCTCGGCGTCGTCGCCGATGAGCGCGTCGCCGGGAATGTAGAAGAGGCCGGTGACGCCTTCCTTTTTCAAGGTGTCGAAGCTCTCGCGCAGCGCGGCGTGATTGTCGGTGTGGTGCTGGTTGCGCGCCGGGAGAATCCACGAGTTCGCATTGCGCCGATCTTCCACCAGCACGATCGGCGTCTCGGGATGCGCGGCCTTGAGCTGCTTCACGAGCGGGATGCATTTCGCGCGTACGTCGGGCGCGCCCATGTTGGGCAGGCAGTCGATGACGTAAACCGCGGCGTCGAGTTTCGTGAGGAATTCGCCGACGGCGGCGTCCATCCGGCCATTGCCGGAAAAGCCGAGATTGATCACCGGACGATCGAAACGCCGGCCGAGGATGGCAGTGTGCACCATGCCGGGGCGCGAGGCGGAGGCGCCGTGAGTGATGGACGTGCCGTAGAAGACGATCGGCTTTTCCGCGCGCGGCGCGAGCTCCTCGAACGTCGCGCCCGGCGGCACGCCGATCTCCAGCGATTCGATGCCGTTGAAAAGCGGGAGATAGACGGCGTATTCACGCTGGCCGGGCGCGAGGCCATCGATGAGCGCCTGCCGCACTTCCTTCTTCTCGGGCTTGGTCATGCCGGCCCATTTCCATTTTCCTGCCTCGTCGCGTGCGTAGAGATCGAGGCCGCTGGCGCCGATGGCGGTCATGTTTGGCCCCGCCATGCGTTCGGAGCGGAGGAGGTAGTGCGCCCAGATCGTTTTCGCGTCGGTCTTGAAGCGCACCAACATTCCCGCGCTGTCGCGGCTCAGATCCCAGACTTTCGCGGTCACCTTGCCTTCGGCGGCGGCGGGGAGCCGGTCGAACCAGCGCTGGCGCTCCGCGTCCACCCAGCCGCGGCCTTCGACGCCCCACTTGGTCACGTCGTGGTATTCGAGCTTCGGCTCCGGCACCGGCGTCGCGGTCGGTGTGACCGCAGTTTGGGCGTGCAGATGGATGAAGGTAAACGCGAGGAGGAGCGAGAGGAGGTGAGGGAGGCGCATGGGACGGGCATTGTTGTCGGTACGGCTGATGGGTTCAAGATTGAGGTGACGCGCGGGGTTGCCGGATGGGCGCGAACTTGAAATGATCGCCCGCATGCCACGCAAACCCTCCCGCCCGGCCAAAGCGCTCGTCGTTCACGAATCCGCTCCCGCGCCGCTAGTTCCCGTCGGCGAGAGGCGGCTAAGCTTCGGCGGAAAGTGGGCTTACGCGCCTGCGCCGGAGAGCGTGCCGGTGAAGATCGCGCCGCGCTACGAGCTGTTCATCGGTGGAAAATTCGTGGCTCCGAAAAGCGGCGAATATTTTCCCTCGGTAAATCCGGCGACGGAAAGAAAACTGGCGGAGATCGCGGCGGCCAATGCCGCGGATGTGGGCGCGGCAGTCGGCGCCGCCCGGCGCGCGTTCAAGAGCTGGAGCGCTTTGCCGGGCCGCGAGCGCGGCAAATATCTCTACCGTATCGCACGTATTCTCCAGGAGAAGGCGCGCGAACTCGCCGTGCTCGAGACGATGGACGGCGGCAAGCCGATCAAGGAATCACGCGACTTCGATCTGCCGCAGTGCGCGGCGCACTTCTTCTACTACGCGGGCTGGGCGGACAAACTCGACTACGCCTTTCCCGGCCGCACCACCGCGCCGGTGGGCGTCTGCGGGCAGATCATCCCGTGGAATTTTCCGCTCCTCATGGCTGCGTGGAAACTCGCGCCCGCGCTGGCCTGCGGCAATACCGTGGTGCTCAAGCCCGCCGAGACGACCAGCATCAGCGCGCTGCATCTCGCGCAGATTTTGCAGGAAGCCGGCCTGCCCGATGGCGTGGTGAATATCGTCACCGGAGCAGGTGAGACCGGTCGGGCCCTCGTCGAGCACGCCGACGTGGACAAGATCGCCTTCACCGGCTCCACGGAGATCGGCAAGCTTCTCGCCAAATCCGTCGCCGGCTCAAAAAAGCGGCTTACGCTCGAACTCGGCGGCAAGGCCGCGCATCTCGTCTTCGAGGATGCGCCGATCGATCAGGCAGTCGAGGGCGTCATTGCCGGCATCTTTTTTAATCAAGGCCACGTCTGCTGCGCCGGCTCGCGGCTGCTCGTCCAGGAGAGCGTTTTCCCGCAGGTGATCCACAAGCTGCGCGACCGCATCGCCACGCTGCGCCTCGGCGATCCGCTGGACAAGAACACCGACATCGGCGCGATCAACAGCAAGGCGCAGCTCGAAAAAATCCGCGGCCTCGTCGCCACGGGCGTGAGCGAAGGAGGAGAACTGATCCAGACCCGTTGCCGGTTGCCGGAGCGCGGCTATTTCTTCCCACCGAGCCTCATCACCGGCGTGACCGCGAGCCATCGCGTCGCGCAGGAGGAAATTTTCGGGCCGGTGCTGAGCGTGATGACTTTCCGCACGCCGGATGAAGCGATCGAGCGCGCGAACAACACGCCCTACGGACTCAGCGCCGGCGTGTGGACCGACAAGGGCTCCAAGATTTTCAAGATGGTTTCGAAGCTGCGCGCCGGCGTTGTCTGGGCGAACACCTACAACAAGTTCGACCCGACCTCACCGTTCGGCGGCTATAAGGAAAGCGGCTTCGGCCGCGAGGGCGGTGTCCACGGGCTGCTGCCGTATGTGCGGTTGAGCTGAGGTCAACCCAAAGGCTTTTTCGGCGAGCAGCCGCAGTCGCCCCCGCAAGCTTTCCCGCCAGCGCGCCGCCGCACCGATCGCCAGATGAACCAGCCGAGCGCGCTCGCGACGATCAGTCCGGTCAGCAGTTGGTCGAGCAGTGGATTCATTGGAAGCCGAGCAGGCGCCCTCCTTGATAAACGACGAACGCGCCGACCCACGCGAGGCCGGTCATGTAGGCGATCTGGAACAGCGGCCAGCGCCAGGAATTCGTCTCGCGGCGGACGATGGCCACGGTGCTGATGCATTGCATGGCTAGAACGTAAAAGACCATGAGCCCGATGCAAACGAGCGGTGTGAAGACGGGCGTGCCGTCGGCGCGCTTCTCTCCGCGCATGGTGTCGCGCAGCGGGCTGATGTCCTCCTCGTCCTTGCTCTCGACGCTATAGACGATGGACATGGTGCCGACGAAAACTTCACGCGCGGCGAAGCTGCCGATCAGGCCGATGCCGATTTTCCAATCGTAGCCGAGCGGGGCGATGATGGGCTCGATCGCATGACCCATCCGCCCGGCGATGCTGTGGGCAAGCGCTTCGGCGGGCGACGCCTGCGGGTCGGCGGGTTTCGGATAGGTGGCCAGCGCCCACAGCAAAATGGAAAGCGAGAGGATGACCGTGCCGGCGCGGCGGAGAAACAGGCCGGCGCGTTCCCACATGCGGATGACGATGGTCTTCCAATCCGGCAGGCGATATGGCGGCATCTCGAGCAGCAGCATCGGGGTCTCGCCGCGGAGCAGAGTTTTTTTGAAAAGCCACGCCATGCTGAAGGCCGCGACGATGCCGAGCAGATACATGCTCAACATGATGCCCGCCTTTTGCAGCGCCGAGGCGATCGGCAGCAGGACGGCGATCATGATCGCATAGACCGGCAGCCGCGCGGAGCAGCTCATGAGCGGCGCGACGAGGATCGTGACGAGGCGATCCTTGCGGTTCTCGATGGTGCGCGTGGCCATGATGCCGGGAATCGCGCATGCAAAGGAGCTGAGCATCGGGATGAACGATTTGCCGTGCAGGCCGACGCGCGACATCAGCCGGTCCATGATGAACGCAGCGCGCGCCATGTAGCCGGTGTCTTCGAGGATCCCGAGGAAGAAATAGAGGATGAGAATCTGCGGCAGAAAGACGACGACGTTGCCGACTCCTTTGATGATGCCGTCGGTGAGGAGGCTGCGCAGATCGCTTTCGGGCAGATGTTCGCCGACCCAATGGCCAAGCGCGGCCGCGCCGTCCTTGATCCAGTCCATCGGTACCTGCGCGACGGTGAAGATGCAGAAAAACATCAGCGTCATCATCCCGAGGAAGGCGAGCCAGCCCCAGACGCGATGGGTGAGCACCGCATCGAGTCGGTCCGTCGTGGTGTGCGCGTCGAGCAGTCGGTGTTTGTGGATCGCGGTATTGCACACCTGCCCGATCCATTCGTAGCGCGCCTCGACGGGTGCGGAGAGCGGATCGAAACCGGCGAGGCGCAGGCGCTTTTGCGCTTCGAGTGTCGCGTCGATGACCGGACGTTCGTGGTGGGCGATTTCTTCCAGCGCCTGGTCGTGCAGCGTAAGCAGGAGCAGCGCTTCGCCGCGCGCCACTTCGGGAGCGACGGGCAATTCTTTCGCCAGAGCCATGACTTCCCGCTCGAGCACGATCGGCATCTGCGCGCAGATCGTCGGCGGCGGCAGCGGCGAGCGCGACACGGCCTGGCGGAGTTCGATGAAGCCGACGCCTTTGGTGGCGACCATCGGGATCACCGGCACGCCGAGCTTTTCCCGCAAACCCATGAGGTCGATCGCGAGCCCGTTTTTCTCCGCGACATCGACCATGTTCAACGCGACGACCACGGGAATCTGCAGCTCGAGCATCTGCGCGACGAGGTAGAGATTGCGCTCGAGATTCGAGGCATCGACGACGCAGATGATCACATCCGGACGCGGGACGCCGGGCAGGCGCCCGAGGAGGACGTCGCGGGCTACGGCTTCGTCGGGCGAGCGCACTTGCAGGCTGTAGCTGCCGGGCAGGTCGAGCAGTTCCATCGGCTCGCCGTGGCTGCCGAAGAACCGCCCGGTCTTTTTCTCCACGGTGACGCCGGGATAGTTGCCCACTTTTTGCCGCAGGCCGGTCAGCGAGTTGAAGATCGTGCTCTTGCCGCAATTGGGATTGCCGGCGATGGCGACGTGGCGGACGGCGTCGCGGGTCGCTCCCGCGGCCCGGTTTTCGGCGGGAGCGGTCATCGATCAGAGGCGAACGATGCGGACGCCGCCTGCCTCACGTTTGCGCAGCGAAAGATGGTAGCCGCGGACTTTGATATCGATCGGGTCGCCGAGCGGAGCGAAGCGCACGACCTCAAATTCTGCGCCGACCGTCAGGCCCATCTCGAGCAGGCGCTGGCGCTGCTCCGGTGGCAGGTCGAGACCGACGACACGTCCCCGCTGTCCGAGCGGAAGAGCACCCAGGCTTTCGGCTGCCTCGGCGCTCATGCCGCGACGCGCTCGACCCGCACGTGCTCGCCGAGGTCGCGACCGATCGCGACGCGCATCCCGAGCAACGAACAGATGATCGCCGCCCCATCGGAAACCTTGCGCACTTCCATCTGATCCTGAAAACCGAGCTCGCGGAGACGCACGCACTCAGGGCAGTCCGGGCAGATCGTCACTACGCGAAGACGCTCACCGACATTGGCTCGGGCGAGGGTCAAAGTGCCTTTGGGATAGGGAGCGGACATGGAAGGAGGTGGGAGAAACTAACAGCTATTGAGATTTTGTCGCAACTGTATTTCACGGTGAATACCCGGAGTTTTAGGGATTCTTAGCCACCGAGGATCTCGTCCACCACCCAGCGGCCGATTTTCTCAAGATCAGCGCACTCGCGATGGGCGCCCGGATTTTCGATTTCGCGCATCTGAAAGAGACGGCCTTCTTTCCAAACCCAAGCGTCGGGTCGATACGGCCCGACCTGCGCCGGATCGCTCCAAGTGTGGACGGAGAGAAGCGACGAAGTGATCGCTGCGGCGATGTGCATCGGGCCGCTGTCCACACTCACCACAAAGGCCGCGTGGCGGAGCAGCCAGATGAGTTCTGTCAACGTGGTGCGGTTGAGCAGGTCGGTGATATTCTCCGCGGTTTTGAGGCGCTCCGCCGTGCGTCCCGCGAGCACGACCCGAATCGGCGAGACGGCGGCGCAAAACTCGCGGACCTGCTGCCCGGTCAGCGATTTTCCTGTGCCTCGGGAAAATGGATGGAGCAAGACGAAAGGCTCGGTGAGGGTAAATCCCGCCGGCGAATTCCCCGCGGGCAGCGGCCACTCCAACTCCGCCGCGACGGGGACGCCAACCTCGGTGACCAAACGCAAATAGCGATCCACCGCGTGAATGGCGCCGCGGACATCCGCAACGCGATCGTAAAAATAACGCGCGCCTTCACGCGCATCCGACAGCCCCGCGACCTCGCCACCACGACAAAGCCGGCCGATCAGCGCGCTGCGCAGGAGTCCTTGGAAATCCAGGACGAGATCCGCCTTCTTCGCCGCCATCCTTTTCGCCCAGGCGGGAATCCGAGCCCAACCGGCAATTCCGCGAAACTCTCCCCGCGGAAAAATCGCGACCTCATCGACATACGGATTGCCTTCGAGCAGCGGCGCCCACTCCGGATTGATCAGCCAAGTGAGCCGGGCCGCAGGCCAGTGACGTTTGAGCAGCGCGACTGCCGGCAGCGTATGCACTACATCGCCGAGCGAGCTCGGTTTGATGACGAGGATTTCGACGGGAGCTTTCAGAAGTCAGAGGTCAGAAGTCAGAGGTCAGAATCGGAACACTGAGTTCTGACTTCTAACTTCTGGCCTCTGCTTACTTGCCCAGCGCCAGCCGATCGGCGAGCCGCTGCGGCAGTCCGGCGGCGACGATCTTATCCTGCGCCGTCCAGATGTCGTACTCGATCCGGCGTAGTTGCACGGTATGTTCTTCCGGCGAGAAGAGCACGTATGCCGCGTGCCAGTCGCCATCGCGCGGCTGACCGACGCTGCCGCAGTTGACGAAGTATTTTTTGCCCGGCTCAACGACCAGCTTGTCGAGCACTTGGCTCTTCACCGAGCCGTCGCGGACGTAGGCGCGAGGGGCGTGCGTGTGTCCGTAGAAGCAGAGCTGCGTGTGCTGGTAGTTGAAGCTCGCGGCGGCATCGAGTTGGTTGAAGACGTAGCCCCACTTGTGCGGCGTATCGAGCGTGGCGTGCACGATTGTGAAGTCGCGGACCTGTCGCACCATCTTGAGGTCCCGCAGCCACTGTTTGTCTTCCTCGGTCAGATGTTTCCGCGTCCAGTTGATCGCCTCCTCCGCGAGCGGATTGAAGCCGGCAAGATCGTCGGTGACCGAGGCCTGTTCGTCGTGATTTCCCTTCACCACCGGGCACTCCAGATTGCGGATGATCTCCACGCACTCATGCGGGTTTGCATTGTATCCGACGACATCGCCGAGGCACACGTAGTGGGTAACCTCGTGAGCCGCAGCGTCAGCCATTACGGCTTGCAACGCCTCAAGGTTGGCGTGGATGTCTCCGAAGATGGCAAATCGCATGTCAGGGGTTCGAGCGGGCGGGAGTATAGACTCTTTCCGCCGGGGGAATATCCAATTTTTGTTGAAGGTAATCCAGCCAGCGAAGCAGCGTCGGGAGACGTTCATCTTCGCCACGCAAATAGAGGGAACGAAGCAGCTCGTAAGCCTCGCGCTCGTGGCCCGTGCATTGCGCCAGTTCGTAGGCGGCGAAGCGATGCGCGTATTGCGGTGCCTTGGGCAGCTTCGCGCATTGCGCGTAGGCCTCGGCGGACTTGCAGTGGTCTTGAAATTTCTCGCGATAGAGAAAGCCAAGCCGGTCGTAGAGCATCGGCCGGTCAGGGTTGTTGGCAATGCCCGCGAGCAGGTATTCCTCGCCGAGCTTCCAATACTCGCGTTGCGCCTTAATGCGGAGCGCCTCGCGTGGCTGCTTCTTGTTTTCCAGCGCGGCCACGCTCGCGTTGTAAGCCATGTGCCAAGCGGCCTGATCCCAGAAGAGCAGGCACCGCGGCTGGAGCGCCGTCACCGCATCAAAATCCAGCTTCATGGTTCCCCACTCCGTCCGCTCCCACGCGGTGTGTGCATGGATGTAAAGCGCATCGGCGACGAGCGAGCGAAAGCCGCTCAGCGCGGCAAGGAATCCCATCTGGCCGATCTGCTCGCGCAATCCCAGATCCAGCCGGGCGCCGTGAAAGTACGCCGCGCGATGCACCGCCTCGAGATGCCGCTCGGCGGGCAGCTTGATCGCCCCAAAGGCGAGCAATCCCACGAACAGCAGCACGAAACGCCGCGTCATAGTTCCTTCGCCGAAAACATGAAGTATCCCGCGAGGAAGTAGGCGGTGATGTAGGTCACACCGAGCGCCGCCGTTTTCCAAAACAACGCCAGCGCGATCACGTTCCCCGCGACCACGTCATCGACGAGATTAAACGCCGCGAGGTCGGGGAAGGTGAGCGAAACGAGGGCGAGAAAAATTTTCGTCGGCGCGCCGACCGCAGCCTGCGCCAGCCAGTATTCGCGCGCGATCGGCTGCACGTGGCCAATGAGATAGACGACCACCGACACGATGATCGTGAAAATCCACGAAGTCGCGAATGTCGAAAGCAGCAGCGTGAAAGCACCGCAGAGCGCCGCCTTGAGATAGATCACCACAATGCACGGCAGCAGACTGCTCGTGAACGTCCCAGCCTTGATCGTCGCGACCGCCGCCGCCACCTGATCCGCCGGGTTTTCGCGCACCGCCTGCGCGATCGCGCTCTGCTCGCGGGTGTAGAGCACGATGACGAAAAGCACGCTCATGAACGACAGCGCCACGAAGAGCAGCGCCATCACGCCGAGCAGCTTTCCGAGCAGGTATTCGAAGCGCGGCACGGGCTTGGCGAGGATCGTGTAAAGCGTGCGATCCTCGATGTCCTTGGGCAGCAGCATCGCCGTCGCCAGCACCGCTAGCAGCCACGAGAAGATCGACATCGCGCCGAGCGACACATCCTTCAGCACTTGGAACTGCTCCTGAAAACTCAGCCGCGCTGTGAACGCCGAGCTGCCAATGATGAGCAGCGCAAAAACGAGCAGGAAGTAGAAGACCTTGAGTCGGACGAGTTCGAGGAGGGTATTCTCCGAAATCGCGCGAATGCGGGCCGGGGAGAAGGCGCGATGGCGGGTAGCGGAAAGTTCGGTCATGGCTTTTTGTCCGCGGTCACTTCGAGGAAATACCGCTCCAGCGTCGTCTGCGGCTTGCGTTGCTCGATGATGCGCGCCTTCGATCTCGCGATCGTCGCCTGGATTTCCGCCAGCACTTCGGGCGACGCGTTTTCAAGAATCAGCTCCGTCTGGCTTTCGATCGAGATCAGATCGTCGAGCTTCCCTTCCCGCACCAGCGTGCCCTGATGGAGAATGCCGATGCGGTCACAAATCTCCTGCACCTGCCCGAGCAAATGCGAGCAAAGCAGCACCGTGATCCCACGCTTTTTGAAATCGAGGATGAGATCGCGGATCTCCCGCGAGCCCGCCGGATCGACGCCCGCCGTCGGCTCATCGAGCACCAACAAGCGCGGATCCTGCACCAGCGCCTGCGCGAGTCCGATGCGCTGCAGCATGCCTTTCGAGTAACCGCCGATCCGCCGTTGTGCGGCGCCTTCGAGCCCCACGAGGTGCAGCAGTTCCTTCGTCCGCTCTCGCAGTCTGGCACCCCACAGGCCGCAGATTTTTCCGTAGAATTGCAGCGTCTCTTCCCCGGTGAGGAACTTGTAGAAATAAGGATTCTCCGGCAGGAAGCCGACGTCCTCCCGGCTCTCCACCGTGCGCGAATCACAGCCGAAAATTTCCGTCCGCCCCGCCGTCGGCGTCACCAGCCCGAGCACGATCTTCATCGTCGTCGATTTGCCCGAGCCATTCGGTCCGAGCAGCCCATAGACCTGCCCCGGCTCGACGCTCAGCGAAAGATCGCGCACGGCCACGACCTTCTCCCGCTTGAACGGAATCGGAAATTCCTTGCTGAGGTTTTGGATGGAAATGGCGGGGGTGGACATGCGCGAAGCTGGCAGCCGAAGGTTATGCCCACGTTACCGTCGGGTTCCATGATGATCCGCAGATGGCGCAGATTTGCGC
>JBAVML010000053.1:0-5035 GCA_049690035.1 Chthoniobacteraceae bacterium | reverse complement strand
GCTCAGCGGCGACCACGGGTCGTTGCTCAACAGCAGCGGCATCCGGCTCGCGAATGGCTCGACGCTGCTGCTCAGCAACGACTTCACGCAGGTCGCGCTCAACCGCCTCAACGACGCGGGCACCATCACCTCGCTCGGCGGCACCATCGCGATGACCAACGTATCGCAGCCCGTCAGCTACGCGGAGAACATCGGCTCCGTCGTGCTGAATGGTGGGCAGAACAATTTCGTGCTCGGCACCAATTTCTTCGTTCCCGGGACTGCGCAGACGTTGACCATGTCGCTCACGCGCACCAATCGCTCCACCGTCACCTACTCGAATGCAGGCGGTGCGCTGGCGTTGAACGGCACGAGCAATCGCATCCAAATCAGTGGCGCGACCGCCACGCCTGCGGGACAAATCATCGGCCCTTGGGCGACCACCGGCACGGCGGCCGCGCAGCAGACCGACTACGCTGTGTTCGATGCATCGGGCAATGTGCTCGCTTCAAATGTCCCCGGTGCGCTCGGCAGCAAACCGGCGGGTGATTCCGCGACGTGGACGAATCCATTGCAGACTTACACCAGCGGTTTCCTCGGCGGAAACTCCGGCGCGAATGCCTTCAGCGCCACCCCGCACGACATGGCGGCGCTGCGCAATTTTGCCGCGTTCGGAAATTTCAGTCCGACCTTCACCGCCATCCGCGACGGTGCAAACATTAACTCCTTCGGACTGCTCAATGCGTCCGGCGGTTCGTGGACGATTTCCGCCATCGGCAACGGAGCTATCAGCACGCCTGCGGGCGGTGGCGAGCTGGATGTGAACACGGGTCGCGGAGCGATCGCGCTCACCGTGCCCATCGTTGACAATGGTGGCGCGGTGTCGGTTTTGAAAACGGGGACGGCGGGCTTGCTGACCATCACAAACACCAACAGCACCTACTCCGGCGCAACCGTGCTCAACGCGGGCACGCTCGTCTTGAACTCCGCCAGCGGCGCGCTCGCCGACATAAACACCGCGAGCAGCATCGGTCGCGGTTCGGCGGCGGGTTCGAGTGCAGACCTCGTCCTCAACGGCGGCACGCTGCAATACACAGGCGCGAGCGCGATCTCGACGAATCGCCTGTTCAGCGTCGGTGCCATCGGCGGCACGATTGATTCTTCGGGCGGCACGCTGGGCTTCACCGGCACCGGCGCGATGGGCTTCGATGGCATCAGCGGAGCGCGCACGCTCACCCTGACCGGCTCGAATACCGGCACACCCGCGGCGACGAGCGGCAGCAATCAAACGCAGAGCACACTCGCACTACTCATCGGCGACAACGGCGGAGCGACGAACATCAACAAGACCGGCGGCGGCACTTGGGTGCTCTCGAATGCGGCGAGCACCTACACCGGTGCGACGACCATCACGGCGGGCATCTTGAATGCCGGCACCTTCGCTGCGTCGAACACGCCGAGCAGTCTCGGACTCGGCACCGGCGCGAACACCGACCTCGTGCTCAATGGCGGCACGCTCCAATACAGCGGCGGCAGAGCGGCCACCACGGACCGCACGTTCAGCGTCGGGCTCAATGGCGGCACCATTGATTCCTCTGCCGCGAATCCGCTGCACACGCTGAGCTTCACCGGCAGTGGCGCGATGGGTTTCAACAATCAAAACGGCACACACACGCTCACGCTCGGCGGGACCAACGCCGGTGCGAACACGATGAACGTGCTGCTCGGCGACTTCGGTCCGCCGACGGCGCTCACGAAGACCGGCAACGGAACGTGGTATCTAACCAATACCGCGAACAACTACACCGGCGTGACCGCAATCACTGGGGGCGTTTTGAACGTGCCCTCGCTTGCAAACATCAACACGCCGAGCGTTATCGGGCAGGGTTCGTTCGCTGGCTCTGCGGGCGACCTCGTGCTCAGCGGCGGCACGCTGCAATACACAAACAACACCGCGCCGCTGACGACGAATCGTTTGTTCACGGTCGGACCTGGCGGCGGCGCGATTGAATCCTCCGCCGCGAATCCAGCCAATGCGGTGAGTTTCACCAGTACGGGTTTGCTCGGTTTTGCCGGCACGGCGGCGCTGACGCTCACGGGTTCCAATACGGGCGCGAACACGATCGCCTCTTCCATCGCGAACAATCCGGGGACCGCGAGTGTTATTAAATCAGGCAGCGGTGCGTGGACGCTCTCCGGCGCGAACACTTACACGGGCGTGACGACGGTGAACGCTGGCACGCTGACCATCACGGGAACGGCCGGTGCGACCAACGTCATCATCAACGGAGGCACCATGAACATCGGCATTGGCACGACTGGCAGCTTGAATGGCGTCACGGGTTCGGCGCTGTTTTTCAGCGGCAGCGGCAGCTTCAACGTGAGCAAGGCCGCGGGCGCGCTGCAAGGGATGACGGGTCTCACGCTCATCAGCGGCAGCGCCACGGTGCAGTCCATCAACAACGGCGGCAACGCAGCGCTGACCTTTGCCTCGATGGGCGCACGTCCCGCCGGCGCGTCGGTGAACTTCGTCACCACAGGCGGCGTGAACGGCACGACGAACAAGATTGCCATCGCGCAGTTCCCCGCTGGCACGGCGACACCGACCGCGGCGCTGCTGAACAAGGGCGTCTTCTTCGGCGGCAGCGACTACGCAGCGTACGACACGCTCGGATTTGTGCGCGCGCTGAACTACGGCGCGGATGCGAACACGCTCGCCGCCATCGCCAGCGGCGCGACGCTCGACGTGGATGACATTACGAAGAACGTCACCATCACCGGCGACATCACCGCGCAGACCACGGCGGCGGTAAACACGCTGAAGCTCGGCGCGAGCAATCTCACGCTGGCTTCCGCGACCGATGTGCTGACGACGAACGGCCTGCTCTCCAGCGGCAATGCGGACGCAAATTTCAACGGTGGAAAAATCCAGTCGGCGGCGAACGGCGAACTGGTCGTGCGCGTGGATGGCAGCGCCGACAAGCTCACCATCGGCTCCGTGATTCAAAACAACACGTCCACCGTGCTCACGAAATCCGGCGACGGCGCGCTCGTGCTCACGGGCGGCAATGCCTACACGGGCGCGACGCAGGTCGGGGGCGGCACGCTGGAGCTTGGCGGCGCGGGCACCTTGAACAACGGCAACTACGCGGGAGCCATCGCGGTCGCGAATGGCGCAACGTTCAATTTCAGCACGAGCGCGATTCAAATACTCGGTGGCGCGTTCAGCGGCGGCGGTCGCGTGAATCTCAGCAGCGGCAGCAATCTCACCTTGCTGGCGGCGCGCGGAGCATCGAGCCCGACCATCACGGTGACGAACAACAGCACGCTGGCCGGCACGCTCGCCGCGCTCGGCACGGGACCGGCGTCGGACTTGGTGCTCGATGGCGCGGTCCTCCGCGTGAACGACACTGGGGTCGGCACGGCGGAGAACGGTGCGCGCGGCTTCACGCTTGGCGCGAATGGCGCGACGATTCAGCTCGGTGATTTGAACGGCACCGTGACCGGCTCGAACGCCATTCAAAGCAACTTCACGAGCACCGCGCCGGTGGCCTTCACCGGTTCCGGCGTACGCACGTTGAAGCTGGAAAGCGCGGCGATGAATCCGAGCACGTTTTCGCCCGCGCTCGGCGACAGCGCGACGGACGCGACGAGTCTCGTCATCGGCGGCACACCCGGCGCGAACGGCATCTGGGCGCTTGATGGCGCGAACACTTACAGCGGCACGACGAGTATCAACACGGGTTCGCTGAGCATCCGCAAAGTGCAGTCGGTGAATGGCGGCACCGCGTATTTTACGCCATCGAACATCAGTGTCGCATCGGGTTCATCGCTCGCGATTGGCGTGGGTGCTGCGCCGACATACTTCGATGCCACGGCCATCGCGACCGTGCTCGATGGCTCGCATCTCGGTGCGAGCACAGCGACGACGGGCTTGAAAACCGGCGCGCAGGTTGGCTTCGACACGATGGCGGGCGACTTCACTTACAGCGGCGCATTGACGAATCTCAGCGGCGGAAACGTGCTGAACTTCGCCAAGCACGGCGCGGGCGTGCTCACGCTCACCGGCACGAACACTTACACCGGCACCACGACCATCTACGGATCCACCGGCACGAGCACGCTGCGCGCGGGCAGCGCGACGGCGTTCGGCCCTGCGAGCAGTGCGAGTCTGCTCTTCGGCTACGGTAACGCGAACGTCGTGCAGAAGGTGCAGCTCTTTGGCAACAGCATCACAGTCATCGGGCTGAACTCGCCGTTCGCTGATTGGCGCAGCGGTCACGGCGAGATGTATCTCGAAAGCGGCAGCGATGATGTGTCGGGCACCGGAGTTGATGTGCTGAAGGTGAACACGCCCGGGCTGAGCACGAGCACCTGGAACAACGGCGCGACGCTGAACGGCGGGATCAGTCGCATCCAGGACGGAGGCGCGCGCAAGCTCGGCATCACGAAGGACGGCGCGGGCACGCTCGAACTCGGCGGCACCAACACCTACACCGGAGGCACCATCGTGCAGGCGGGCGTCTTGCGCGCGCTGAGCACGAGCGCCTTCGGCGGCGCGTCCGGCACGCTCACCTTTGGTGCGAATAGCACCGGCAGTGTGCAACTCAACGGCAACGACATTGCCTTGGCCGCGCTGAACACCGATGCCGCACCGGGCTCGACGTTTGTCGAAAACGGACTTGCTGGCAGCGCGACGCTCACGGTGAACAACGGGACGACGAATACTTTCGCGGGCGGGCTGCGGGATGGCGCGGCGGGCGCGCTCGCTTTCACCAAGAGCGGCGCTGGCAGTCTCACGCTCTCCGGCAACAACAGCTTCACCGGCCTCACGATCGTCTCGGCGGGCGCGCTGATTTTGTCTGGCAACAACGCGGCGGCGACCGGCGGCATGATCGTGAATGGCGGTGCCGTGCAGTTCAACACGGTGGACTCCATCAATGGCTCGACGCGCAACGTTGCCGTGAATCTCGGCGGGGCGGTGTTGTTTGCGCCGACGTTTGGCAGCGGAGCAGCGGACATCGCGAGCGCGATGCTTACTCGCATCACGGCGAGT
>JBAVML010000052.1:0-13429 GCA_049690035.1 Chthoniobacteraceae bacterium | reverse complement strand
CACAACGTCATCGACGAACACGCCGCCGCGACGAACCGCATGCACACCGGCCGCCTCCCGAGCGGCAGCGTCGTTTATCCGTCCATCGGCTCGATCATCTCGCATCAGCGGAAAGCAGCTGCGGATGGTGTGCCTGCCTACGTGCTCATGGGTTACCCGAGCGCCACGCGCGGCCCCGGCTTCCTCGGTCCGAAAGCCGGCTTCGTCTATCTCACCGACACGGCGAGTGGTCCCGCTGGCCTCTCGCTGCCGCCCGATATTTCCCGCGAACGCGCCGCACGTCGCGAAGGCTTGCTCGCGACAGTGCGCGAAGATTTCCGCAGCCGCGTGAGCGACACCGCGCCGCGCGATTACGACGAAGCGATCGCGGAAGGTTTTCGCCTGCAGGGCGGCGACTTCATGAAGGCGTTCAATCTCGGCGAAGAGCCGGATTCATTGCGCGCGGAGTTCGGCGATGAATTCGGACAGCGCCTGCTGCTTTCGCGCCGGCTCATCCAGCGCGGCGTGCGTTTTCTGGAAGTGGGTTACAACATCAACTTCGTCAACGGCGCCGGCTGGGACACGCACAACGCCGCGCAGCGAGAGCAACACAAGCTCATCCAGGGACTCGACTTGAGCATGGCCGCGCTGATCAACGACTTGAAAAATAATCGCCTGCTCGACAAGACGCTAATCGTCGTCGCGGGCGAGTTTGGCCGGCCCGCGCATTTCGACGCCGGCGGCGGCCGCGGGCATCACGGCAAGAGCTTCACGGTCCTGCTCGCGGGCGGCGGGCTGCGCACCGGCCAGTGCGTCGGCACCACGGACGAACTCGCGATGAATGTGGTCGAAGACCCGGTCAGCGTGCCCGATCTCTTCGCGACGATCATGGCGACGATGGGCGTGAATCCGACGAAGAGCCTCATGGACGGCGAGCGCCCCGTGCCACTCACCGACGGCGGCGTGCCGATCAAGAAGCTGTTTGCGTAGGACGGATTCAAAATCCGTCGATCCTCACTGCCCGTGCCACTCGTGGTGCAGCGTGAGCAGGCGGGCGAGTTCGTCGATCGGCTTGGCGTGATCTTCCACGCGGAGATCGATGTAACGGTCGCTGTCGCCGCCAAGTCCGCCATGCGCGCGGACCACGAGCAGCGCCGCGCTCTGCTCACCGCGACGGTCGCCGCCCGCGGCCTGGCCGGCTTGCAGCGCCGCCACCAGCCAGTCCGCCAGCTCGGTCCCCTCGACCTTCCTCGCCTGCTCGAACGCTTCGACCATGCCGTCGAGCACGGCTTCGCCAGCGAGGAGGTTGCCTTGCACGGAGAAGTTTTCGCCTTCGTGATGCCCGGCCCAAGCCACGCACTTCGCACCCGTAAACGCGGCGGTGCGACCCGCTGCGTCGATCATCCCAACTTGCCGCTGCTCGCGGCGAGGATCGTCCGCCGTCAGCGCGTCCAAAGCCTCGCGCGGTGATTTCCCTTCGGCCATGAGTTTCAAGCCTTCCGAGCCATAGGTCGTCTTGGCGAGCGATTGCGTCGCCACCGCGCCGACGCCCGCCTGCGCCCACGGCACCACACTGCCGACGCTGAAATACTTGCTCTCCACCGCGACGCCGAGTTCGCCGGTCGCGGGATCGCGCGCAACGATGGAGAAGGTGTGAACCTCCGGCTCGGTTTCCCGCCTTTGCCCGAAACACGAAAAGACCAAGGCGAGCACGGTGGTGACGAGGAGGAGCGACGATCTCATGTTCGAACAGGAGGATGCTGTCTCTCGCAATGGCGCAAAGGAAGAAGTGCGCTCCGCCTGTTTGCGCCTTTGCGAGCGCACTCCGGCTGTGCTTACTTTGCCGCCCCTATGCTGACTTTTACCAAGATGAACGGTGCCGGAAATGACTTCGTGATAATCGACAATCGCGATGGCAAACTGGCCTTGAGCAAGGCGCAGATCGCGCAGCTTTGCGACCGGCATCGCGGCATCGGCGGCGATGGATTGCTGGCCATCGAATCGGCGCAGAACGGCGCGGACTTTCGCATGCGCTACTACAACGCCGACGGCGGCGAAGCGGAGATGTGCGGGAATGGCGCGCGGTGTTTTGCGCGCTTCGCGCAGAAGGTCACGGGCAAGGCGGGCGACATTTCTTTCGAGACGCAGGCGGGCGTGATCACGGCGAAGTTCTTCGACGAGATCGTGCAAATCCAAATGAGCGAGCCGCATTCAGTGCGGCTGAATGACGCGCTCGACGTGGCGGGTGAAAAGCTGACCGTGCATTCCGTGAACACCGGCGTGCCGCACGCAGTGGTCTTCGTCGAGGATCTCGAAAGCACCGACATCCGCAAACTCGGCGCGGCGCTGCGCTACCACCCGCACTTCGCGCCGAAGGGCACGAACGCGAACTTCGTGCAAAAGGTCGGCCCGCAGGCGATCGCCATCCGCACCTACGAGCGCGGGGTGGAAGATGAGACGCTCGCGTGCGGCACCGGCATGGTCGCGTGCGCGCTGATCTTCCACGAACTGACCGACGCCGCCTCGCCCGTACAGGTGAAGGTGCGCGGCGGCGACACTCTGGAAATCGGCTTCGAAAAGAGCAGCGACACCTATCGGAATGTGACGCTGACCGGCCCGGCGGATTTTACTTTCGAAGGACAGACGGCGCTCTGACATCGGATCGAAACAATTTCTGTCCAAGGCCCGGCTTCCGGCCTAAAACCCCACGCTCTTATGTTTGCAGGCACCTTCACGGCGCTCGTTACGCCGTTTCAGAATGATCAAGTCGATGAGGCCGCGTTCGAGCGATTGATCGAAGCGCAGATCGCGGCGGGCATCACCGGCATCGTCCCAGTCGGCACGACTGGCGAATCCGCGACGCTCGATCATCCCGAGCACAATCGCGTGATCGAACTCGCAGTGAAAGCCGCGGCGGGCCGTTGCAAAGTGATCGGCGGCACGGGCTCGAACTCGACCTCGGAAGCTGTGTCTCTCACCGTCGAGGCGGAAAAGCTCGGCTGCGACGGTGCGCTGCTCGTCGCGCCGTACTACAACAAGCCGTCGCAGGAAGGACTGTATCGCCACTTCGCAAAAATCGCCGAAGCCACGAAGCTGCCGCTGGTGCTCTACAGCATTCCCGCCCGCTGCGGCATCGAGATCGGGGTGGATACCACGGTGCGGCTCGCGAATGACTTTCCGAATATCGTCGCGATCAAGGAGGCGGGCGGTTCGGTCGAGCGCGTGAGCCAGTTGCGCGCGGCGCTGCCGCCGGAGTTCGACATCCTCTCGGGCGACGACTCGCTCACGCTGCCGTTCATGTCGACCGGTGCGGTCGGCGTGATCAGCGTGGCGTCGAACGTAATTCCCCAAGAAGTCGGCGACCTCGTGAAGGCCGCGCTCGCGGGAGATTTCGCGGAAGCACGCCGGCTGCATTTCCACTGGTATCCGCTCTTCAAGGATCTCTTCATCGAGCCCAATCCGGTGCCGGCGAAGCACACGCTCGCACTTCAGGGAAAGATGAGCCGTGATGTCCGCCTGCCACTCTGCGAGATGGGTGCGGGCGCCGCAGCGAAGCTCGAAGCCACGCTCAAGAAACTGCAGCTCGTCTCCTGATGGCCGCTCCACTCTGCCTGCTGATCAATGGCGCCAAAGGCCGGATGGGCCAGACGCTCATCGCGTGCGCGAAGGAAATGCCCGAGTTGGAAGTGACGGTGGCAATCGACGCGGGCGATGACTTCGCGGGCGCGGTCGCAAAAGCAGACGCGATCATCGACTTCAGCCATCACTCGATCATCGAGCCGATCCTCGCCCGTTGCGTGGATGGAAAAAAGACGCTCGTCATCGGCACGACGGGCTACACCGATCACCAAGTCGAATCCATCCGGCACGCTGCCGCGCAAATCCCGATCGTCTTCGCGCCGAACTACAGCATTGGCGTGAACACCCTTTTCTGGCTCACGCGCAAGGCAGCGGAAATCCTCGGGCCGAGCTTCGATCTTGAGGTTGTCGAGATGCATCATCGTTTGAAAAAAGATGCGCCGAGCGGCACCGCCAAGCGTCTCGCGGAGATTTTGGCCGAGGTGCGCGAACTTGATTACAACAAAGACACCAGGCACGGCCGGCAAGGCATCGTCGGCGAACGTACGAATGCCGAAATCGGCGTCCATGCGATCCGCGGCGGCGATGTCGTCGGCGATCACACGGTGATCTATGCCGCGCAAGGCGAGCGCGTGGAACTCACGCACAAGGCTTCCAGCCGCGAGACGTTCGCGCGCGGAGCTCTGCGTGCCGCGCTTTGGGCTCACGGCCGTCCGGCAGGGCTCTACGACATGCAGGACGTGCTGGGGCTGAAATGACCATGCGAGCCGGGATCGCCCTCGGATCGAACCTCGGCGACCGCCTGGCGAACTTACGCAGCGCGCGCGCCTGCGTGCTGAAGATTCCGGGTATCTCCGCGCCGGTCCGCGACTCGCGCATTTACGAGACCGAACCGGTCAACTCCGGACCGGACGCGGGCGCGTATCTCAATGCGGTGATCGACGTGGAATACGAAGGCCAGCCGATCGCGTTGCTCGATGCCTTGCAGGCGATCGAGGCGGGATTCGGCCGCCCTTCCAAACGCCCGCGCAATGCGCCGCGCACCATCGACCTCGATATTCTCTATGTCGGCAATCTCGCGCTGACCAATCAGGACATCGCCATTCCGCACCCGCGGCTGCATCGGCGGCGTTTCGTCCTGACGCCACTCGCCGATGTGCGGCCCGAGCTGGTGCTGCCGGGCCAGCAGCAGAGCGTCGCCGAGTTGCTTGCGGCATTGCAGGATCCGGCGGAAGTCATCATCTTCTCCGAGACATGGGACGCGTAACGCCAGACGTGCCGCAGCTCCGCGCGATGAAAGAACGCGGAGAGAAAATCGCGATGCTCACGGCTTACGACTACCCGAGCGCGCGGCTGCTCGATGAAGGCGGCGTGGATGTCCTGCTCGTGGGCGATTCGGTGGGCATGGTGGTGCTCGGCTATCCCGACACCACGCTGGTGACGATGGATGAAATGGTGCATCACACACGCGCCGTCGCCCGCGGTGCGACGCGGACGCTCATCCTCGCGGATATGCCTTACCGCAGCTATGAGACGTCCGAACAGGCGGTCGCGAATGCCCAGCGGTTGATCGACGCCGGCGCGCAAGCGGTGAAACTCGAGGGCGGCATGGCGCGCGTCCCACAGATTCGCGCCCTCGTCGCGGCGGGTATTCCGGCGATGGCGCACATTGGCATGATGCCGCAGAACGTGCGCATCGAAGGCGGCTATCGCATCAAGGGCAAGACACCCGAGCAGGCCGACTCGCTGATCGCGGATGCCGCAGCGGTGCAGGAGGCGGGCGCCTTTGGCATCCTGCTTGAACTCGTGGTGCCCGACGTGGCGCGACGGATCACGGAAACCGCGCGCATTCCCACCATCGGCATCGGCGCCGGTCCGAACTGCGATGGGCAGGTGCTCGTGCTCCACGACCTGATCGGGCTGTTTCCGTGGTTCACCCCGAAATTTGCGACGCCGCGAGCCAATGTGGCGGCGGAGATCCGGCAGGCCGTGGCCGGTTACATCGAAGCCACGAAGTTGAGACCCAAATCCTAGCAGTCGGCGTAAAACGGGCGGAGCTCGCACATGGACATAAGTTTGAATTGTCCTGTGCAAAAACGGCTGTTAGGCATCAGGGAAGCTTTTTTATCACGCACCCCCGCCCCGCCCCATGAGCCAAAACAATTCCACCCAATTAGTCGAGAAACGCGTCTTCAAACCGAGCCGGGATTTCTCTAAAAAAGCCCGCATCAAGGACATGGCGCAGTACCGCGCGATGTATGACGAATCGATCAAGAAGCCTGATAAATTTTGGGCGCGGGAGGCGGCTGAGCTCTTGTGGAACAAGAAGTGGACGCAGGTCCTCGACTGGAAGCTGCCCTATGCCAAGTGGTTCGTCGGCGGGAAGCTCAACGTCTCGGAAAACTGCCTCGATCGACACCTGACCGGACCGCGGAAAAACAAGGCCGCACTGATCTGGGAAGGCGAACCGGGCGAGAAGCGCATCCTCACGTACCAACAGCTCTTTCGCGAGGTGTGCCGCTTTGCCAATGTGCTCAAGCGCAATGGCATCAAGAAAGGCGAGCGCGTCATCATTTACATGCCGATGATCCCGGAAGCGGCGATCGCCATGCTCGCGTGCGCGCGGCTCGGCATCATTCATTCCGTGGTCTTCGGCGGCTTCAGCGCGGAGTCCATCCACGACCGCATCAACGATTGCGGCGCCGTCGCCGTGATCACCGCCGACGGCGGCTATCGGCGCGGCGCGATCGTGCCATTAAAAGCCAACGTGGACGACGCCCTCAAGCGCGGGGAAACGGGCATCAAGCGCGTCATCGTCTTCCGCCGCGCGGGCAATGACATTCACATCGAGCAGGGCCGCGACGTGTGGTGGCACCGCGAGTTGGAATATGTGGACTCCCACTGCCCCGCGGTCTCGCTCGATAGCGAACACCCGCTCTTCATTCTCTACACCAGCGGCTCGACGGGCAAACCCAAGGGCATCCTCCACACCACCGGCGGCTACCTCATCGGCGCATACACGAGCTGCAAATACGTCTTCGATCTGCGCGACGACGACATCTACTGGTGCACCGCCGACATCGGCTGGGTGACCGGCCACAGCTACGTGGTCTATGGGCCGCTCGCGATCGGCGCTACTTCGTTCATGTATGAAGGCGCGCCCAACTCGCCGGATAACGGACGCTTCTGGAAATTGATTGAGGAATTCGCGATCTCCATCCTCTACACCGCGCCGACCGCGATTCGTGCCTTCATCAAGTGGGGTGACGAATGGCCGAAGAAATACGATCTCAGCTCGCTCCGACTGCTCGGCACCGTGGGCGAGCCGATCAATCCCGAAGCGTGGATGTGGTATCACAAGGTCATCGGCGGCGAGCGCTGCCCGATCGTCGATACTTGGTGGCAGACCGAGACCGGCGGTCACATGATCACACCGATTCCCGGCGCGACGCCGACCAAGCCCGGCACGGCGACGCTGCCGTTCTTCGGCGTGGATGCCGCGGTCGTCGATGATCTCGGCCAGGAAGTGCCCGCCGACACGATCGGCAAGCTCGTCATCCGCAAGCCGTGGCCTTCCATGCTGCGCGGCGTCTGGGGCGACAAAAAGCGCTACAAGGAAACCTACTGGAGCGAATTCCCGACCTATTACTTCGCCGGTGACGGCGCGCGGCGCGACAAGGACGGCAACTTCTTCATCACCGGCCGCATCGACGACGTGCTCAACGTCGCCGGCCACCGCATCGGCACCGCCGAGGTGGAAGGCGCGCTCGTCTCGCATCCGTCGGTCGCGGAAGCCGCCGTGGTCGGACGTCCGGACGATCTCAAGGGCCAGGCCGTCGTCTGCTTTGTCACTTTGAAGGAAGGCGCCGACTCGCATCCGGAATTGCGCCGCGAATTGAAGAACCACGTGCGCACCGTCATCGGCCCCGTGGCCACGCCCGACGACATCCGCTTCGCCGCCTCGCTGCCAAAAACACGCTCTGGGAAAATCATGCGCCGCCTGCTCAAGCAGATTGCTTCCGGCCAGACGGTCACCGGCGACACCACCACGCTCGAAGATTTCAGCATCCTCGCCAAACTCGCCAGTTCCTCCGACGACTAAGTGAACTACTTCACGCCAGGGCTGCGGGAGATCGCCCGCAAGCTGAGCCGGCAACGGCACCGGCTGCGAATCTTCTTCGCCCGGCGCGACCTCACGAAAGCGGAAACCGCACTCGGGCTGCTCGGCTGGCAGCAGGCGGAGTTTGATCCGCAGACGCAGGCCGAGGTCGATAAGATCAACGCCTACGAACGCGAGCAATCGCGGCTCACCAACGAGAGCGCGGGGCTCGCCAAAGAGTTGCGCGAACTGCGGGTGCAGCGTGAAGCCGCGCGCAAGGTCTTCGAGGAACAACGCCGCGAGCTGGAAGGGCGACGCGCCCACACCGCGACGGACCATCCGGCGATCGAAAAGCAACTTGTGGAGTTGCGCAAAGGCGAACCGACTTTCGAGCGGCGCGTGCCGGAACTCGATCGCGAACTGCGCAACATCAACCGGCTCTACAGCGACCTCCTCACCGCGCCAAACCAGACCGCGCAGATGAAGGCGGAAATCTCGAAGCTGCGCGAACGCACGGTGACGATTGCGAATGAAAAGGCGGACCTGCGAAATCAACATCTGCGCACCGTCACCGAAGTGCGCGGACTCGAGGCGCAGCTCGAGCGGGACCGCGAGACGATCACCGCGCTGGAACGCGAGCAGCGGGAACTGCAGGCGCAGTTCGACGCGTCCGATAGCCAGTTCGCCAGCGAGATCCGCACGCGCGAACGCGAGAAAGCCCGGATCGAAAAGGAGATCAACGCGATCGAGACGGCGAAGACCAATCCCTACCTCCAGATCGGCCGCGTCCTCGCCGATAGCGACGTCGCGCCAATGAATCAGCCGGGCGCGCTCGACAAGGTAAAACGCCTGCGTGGCCGGCTCGTGGAGCTCGATCACTTGATCAGCCTTTCGTTTGAAACCTCCGCCCTCCAGGACCGCGAGACCGTGCGAATGTCGATGGCCCTGTGGGCCGTGATCGCCTTCATCACGATCCTCCTCATCCTCGCAGCGATCCCGCGTTATTGAACTCGGCGCGTCCCTGCTCCACTCTCGCCGGATGCTGAAAGCCGTCCCCCTTCTCGCGTCCCTGGCTCTGTGTTGTTCAGCCGTCGCCGACGACTGGCCGGAATTCATGGGGCCGCGCCGCGATCAAACTTCCGCGGAATCGGGACTGATCGACACTTTTCCAAAAGCCGGTCCCAAGCTCGTTTTTGAAAAGCAGGTCGGCACCGGTTACAGCGCGCCGTCCATTCGCGGCGACGTGATGGTCGTCCACCACCGCGTCGAAAATCAGGAGACCGTCGAGGCCTGCTCTGCGACCACCGGCGCGACGATTTGGAAACATCAGTATCCGTCAGCATTCCGCGACCCTTTCGGCTACAACAACGGCCCGCGGTGCTCGCCCCTCCTCACCGCCGATCGCTGCTACACGCTCGGCGCCGAGGGCGTGCTCGCGTGTCTCGATTTGAAAGATGGCCACGTCCTCTGGTTCCGCGCGCTGCTGCGCGAATTCGAAGTTCCCGAGTCCTTCTTTGGCGTCGGCAGCTCGCCGATCCTCGAAGACGGACTGCTCATCGTCCAGGTCGGCGGCCAGCCCGACAGCGGCGTCGTGGCTTTCGATGCGGCGACGGGCAAGACCGTCTGGCAAAACGTCGGCGAGAAAACGTGGACCGGCGTCCCGATGACCGCATGGCCGGGAGAGCGGACCGTCGTCTGGAACCGCTCCGATCCGGCCTTCGATAAACAAGCCAGCTACTGCACGCCGGTCGTGGCGACGATTCACGGCCAGCGGCATCTGCTCGTCGTCACGCGGCAGGGACTCGTCTCGCTCGATCCGAAAACCGGCGCGCACCGCTTCTCCTTTTGGTTCCGCGCGCGGCAGGACTCATCGGTGAACGCGATGACGCCGGTCGTGGACGGTGACACCATTTTGATCTCGTCCGCGTATTTCAAAAATGGCTCCGTGCTCCTCCGCGTGAAACCCACTGGCGACGGCGTCACCGAAGTCTGGCGCAGCCTCGCTCTCGAGATGCACTGGACGCGCCCCGTGCTCACCGCCGGCCACCTCTTCGCCTTCAGCGGAAGGAACGAACCCGACGCGCATTTCCGGTGCGTGGAACTCGCCACCGGCGCGGTGAAATGGGATCGCGACGAAGGCTGGCCCAACGGCGGCCACGCCAAGCTCGCCGCCGGCGAAGCGGCGCCGAACGTCTTCGGCCGCGCCAGCGCGATTCTCGCGGATGGCAAGTTGATCGCGCTCGGCGAGGCCGGCCTGCTCGGTCTTTTCAAGCCAAACACGGAAAAGCTCGAGGAGCTGTCCCGCTGGCAGGTGCCGAAACTGAGCTACCCGTGCTGGGCCGCGCCGGCGCTGGCGAATGGGCGGCTCTATCTTCGCGACGAAAATTGGGTGGCCTGCTACGACCTGCGCCGCTGATCGCAAAGCTCGCAAAGAAATCTCTGCAATCGGCATTCTCACCAAGCAGCCATCCTTTTTCCCCCGCATGAAACTCGTCTCCCATCTTCTGTTCACCGCCACGCTCTTCGCCAAACGCGCCGCGCCGATGCTCATCGTCCAGGGGACGAAAGATCCGCTCGTTCCGCTCGATCAGAGCCGGCGACTCGCCGACCGACTCAATGCCGCGGGCGCCGAGGTGACGCTCAATGTGGTCGAAGGCGCGGGCCACGGCGGCCCGGAATTCACCACACCGGAGAGTCTGACGGCGATCATGGAATTCTTCGCCCGCCACCTCGCGAAATAGATGAAACGGATCGCGCTGACTTTCCTCGTCCCGCTCGCGCTCCACGCGGCGGATTGGTCGCAATGGCGCGGCCCGCTGCGCAACGGCGTGCTGCCCGACAGCCCGAAGCTGCTCGACGCGTGGCCGAGCGGCGAACTCAAGCAACTGTGGGACAGCGAAGAGATTCCAAGCAACGACGACGGCGGCTTGAGCAGCGTGGTGGTCGCCGGCGAACGTGCCGTGCTCAGCGTGGTGTGGACGCGTGAGGTACCGAGCGAAACGCGGCAGATTAACGAACTCGTCGTGCGCCAGCTCGGGCATCAATCCACCGGTGCGCTCGGTCCTGAGATCGTGAAGAAAATGGAGGAAACGCGAGCGTCGCTCAGCCCGACTCTGCGCGGCAAGAAGCTCGATGAATTCACGCAGGAATGGATCGCGGCGAACCTCGACAAGAAGCAGAAGCAACTTTATTCCGGGTACATCGCTAACCGTTTCAAGAAAGGACCGCTCGCCATTCCTCTCGAGGCGCTCGACAAGCTCGCAGGGCAGCAGCAGCGGATCTTTGCGAGCGATGCGGAGCTGCGCGCGTGGCTCGATGAGCAGAGATTTTCCGACGACGTAAAGAAGCAAGTGCTCGAAGCCGTGCCGCCGACCCGGCGCGTCGCCGAGGACACCGTGGTGTGCCTCGACATGGCGACCGGCAAGACGCTGTGGAAGACCGCCGCGCCAGGGGAACCCACGGGCCGCGGTTCGTCGAGCACGCCATGCATCGCGGATGGCCGCGTCTTCGCGCTCGGCAGCGTCGCGGCCTACGCCGTGGATTTCGCGACCGGTAAAGCACTGTGGTCAACGAAGCTACCTCAGAAAGGTCCGGGCTCGTCGCCGCTCGCCATCGATGGCGCGGTGCTCATCAATGCAAAACATCTCTTCGCTCTCGACGCCGCCACCGGGGGCGAGCTGTGGAAGCAGGAAAAGGCCGGCGGCGGCAATTCTTCGCCCGTCGCGTGGCGCACCGGCGACCGCACGCTGATCATTTGCAATGGCCGCGCCGCGCTCGACGCCGTGGACGCGAAGACCGGAGAAATCGCGTGGAGCGTGCCCGGCGGCGGCGAATCCACGCCGTCGATCGCGGGCAACGTGCTCGCCGTGCAGTCGCGCAAACCCGAACTGGGTCTCGTGGTTTACCGCTTGAAAGCCGACGGCGCGGAGAAGCTCTGGAACGTGCCTTACGACATGCTGCGCACGCAATCGAGCCCGATCATCCACAACGGCTACGTCTTCCTCGCCGACAACGACGTGCAGCAGTGCTTCGACGTCGCCAATGGCAGCCAGCGCTGGACCTCGCCGATGCCGGGCTCGATTTCTTCGCCGGTGCTCGCCGATGGCAAACTCTTCATGCTCGTGAACAGCGGCAACAACATCCAGATGCTGCGCGCCGACGGCGCGGCCCGCACGGAATTGGGCAAGGCGAACGTGAAAGCCGCATGGGTTCCCTCGCCCACGATCGCCGATGGCCGCCTGCTTGTTCGGCAAAAAGACCGGGTGCGCTGCTTCAGCCTCGTGGAGTAAGAGTCGGAGGCGCGCTGGCGCGTTTGACAATTGTAACCGGCATGATTACAGATGCCGTCCACCACTATGGCTGAAAGCTGTCGCTTCGCTTTTGCCGTCCACATCCTCGCCGTGCTCGCGCACCAGCGGGGTCATGGCGTGACCTCCGATATGCTCGCGGGCAGCGTGAACACGAATCCCGTCGTGGTGCGCCGCATTCTATCCTCTCTCCGGCGCGCCGGCCTCGTTTGCTGTGCCAAGGGATGTGGCGGCGGCGCGACCCTCTGCCGCGATCCGGAGACGATCGCGCTGGATGAAATCTACCGCGCGATCGAGCCGCAGCGGTCGCTGGCGGGAAAGCGGCACCATCCAAATTTGCGCTGCCCGGTGGGCCGGCAGATCAAACGCGTGCTCGAGGAAGTTTATTCTTCCGCCCAATGCGCGCTCGAAGCTTCGCTCGCGGAACGGACGCTGGCCGATGCGCTCGAAAATATCGGCGACGCTCCGCCGGCACCACGCAAAGCTCCCCGCAGTTCACGCAAGGCCGCGTGAAGGCGACGCTACGATTTCTCCGAAAAACCCACCGACACCCACCACCATGTTCATCGATACCGCCCACGTTGATCCTCCGACTGCACCCCTCTCCGTCGCGCCGACCGCTTCCAATGAAACGGACCACCGCGCGCTCCGCCGCGTCGAGTTCTGGCGCGGCCTTCCTGCGTATCAAAATGTCAGCGAGGAGGAATTTCGAACTCACACTTTTCAAAACCGTCACACCGTCACCAATGCACGCCAGCTTCGCGAAACCCTCGGCGCGCTCGTTCCCGAAAGCTTTTACACCGACCTCGAATCCGGGGTCGCCAATGCGCCGATGGCCCTGCGCATCTCGCCCTACCTGCTCAGCCTGATCGACTGGCGCGATCCGCAGAGCGACCCGATCCGCACGCAATTTCTCCCGCTCCGCTCGCAGCAGCGGGCCGATCACCCGATGCTCCAGCTCGATTCGCTACACGAGCAGGAAGACTCGCCCGTCCCCGGCCTCACCCACCGTTACCGCGACAAGGCGCTCTTCCTTCCGCAGGATAGCTGCCCCGTCTATTGCCGCTTTTGCACGCGGAGTTATGCGGTGGGAAATGACACGCCCGAAGTGGCCAAGCTCAAGCTCTCCACCAATCTCGCGCGCTGGGAGCAGGCGTTCGCCTACGTCGCCGCCCAGCCCGATCTCGAGGACATCGTGATCAGCGGTGGCGACAGCTACAATCTCAAGCCCGAGCATCTCCAGCTCATCGGCGAGCGCCTGCTTCGCATGCCGAATATCCGGCGCCTACGCTACGCGACCAAGGGCCTCTGCGTGCAGCCGCAAAAGATTCTCAGCGATCACGCCTGGCTCGACGCGCTCACCCGCGTCGTCGATCTCAGCCGCACGCTGCACAAGGACGTCGTGGTCCACACCCACTTCAATCATCCCGCGGAAATTACCGGCATCACGGAGGACGCGATGAAC
>JBAVML010000051.1:0-4265 GCA_049690035.1 Chthoniobacteraceae bacterium | reverse complement strand
CGTTCAAGCTGAGCTGCGTGAGTTCGCCGGTCTCGCGCGCTTCGACTTTGAAAGCGGTGCGCGCCTTCAGTTCATTGGCGGGAATGGCGATGGACTCGACTGCGAGTTCGTAGTCGCCGGGTTCAAGCGCGGTCGTCTTGCCGCGGAAGAGGCCACCGGCGTTGTCGTCGGGCGCAAGGCGGATGGTGGCCACGCGGGTGCCGTCGCGGTAAAGCACGGCATCGACGGTGGCGTTGGTGACCGGTTTGTTTTCTCCGTCGCGGAGGCGCACGCGGAGGTCGGCGGATTCGCCGGGGCGATAGGTGACGGCGCCGGCGTCGAGCGAGGCGAATTTGTCGCGCACGGCAAAGGGTAGCTCCGCGACCCAGTTCGCGATCTGATTCCAATAACGAACGTGATGCAGATCGGCGACCTCGTAGCGCCAGCGCCACGAGTCGTCGAAGGCGTGATAGAAAACCTTGCCCGCGCCAAACGGGCGAGCGACCACGGCGGGCACTTTTTTGCCGTCCACCTCGGCCTCGACCAGCGTCTCGGTGCCGGCGAGCGGAGTGGCGTTGGAGAGCCAGTGCGGCGGGCGGAGGTTCGCCCACGTGTCGGCGTTCTGCGCGCGATCGGCGGCGAGGGAAAAGGCGGCGACGCCCGCGCCGCGATCCGTGAGCACGAGGCGCGTGATGCCATCGCGAATGCCGTCGGCTTTCCACTCGACTGGAAAGAGCGCGGCGAGCGGGGTGCCGCTGTATTCCTTGAGCCGGCCGCGCGGGCCGTCGATGAACACGATCGCGCCGCCGCGCTTGGAGACGAAGTCCGCGATCATCTGGAGTTCGTCGTCTTTGAAGGCATCGCGCGGGACTTCGCCGAAGATGATCAGGTCGTAGCTCGCGAGCATCGCGGGCTCATTCGGAAATGCGCCGGCGCGATCGCCGCGCGGCCAGACGGGCTCGCCGGCGGTGGCGCCGACGATGACGGTGTTCACTTCCCACTGCTCGTCGCGCTCGAAGAGATTGCGCAGGTAGCGCGTCTCCCAGCGCGAGCGGCCATCGAGCAGGAGGATGCGGCGCTTCTGCGTGACGGCGCGCAGGCGCAGGCTGCCCTTGTTGTTCGCCGGTTGGCTGTCGCCTTCGACCTGCGAGACGGCGACGGAGAGTTCGAGCGGAATGCCGGAGGTCTGCTGGTCGGTGCGCTGCTGCTTGAGGCGATCTTTCACGAGATCGGAAATCGGGAAGTCGAAGCCGACGCGGCGCACATTGCTGCCCTCGGTGACGAAGGCCTGCTCCCACACCGCTTTGTCGCCATCGCGGACGGTGAGCGTGAACGGCTGGCCCGCCGGCATGTCGTCCTTGAGCACGACCTGTCCACGCACGCGGTCTTCGAAAAACACGGCGTCGGGCGCATCGACTTTGACCACGGCGAGATCGCGCGGACGGTTGTCGGCGCCGAGGCCGATGGTGAAAATCGGGAGTCCACGGCCGGCGAGGATTTTTGCGACTTCGGCCGGCGACTCGCCTTCGTTGTGCTGGCCGTCGCTGAAGAGCACGATCGCGCCGGGCTGCGTTTTTTCCTGCGGCGTGGACGCGGCGTTCTTCAAGCCGGTGGCGAGATTGGTGATCTCGCCGTTGGGCTTGGGCAGCGCCGCGGGCAGCGTGGAATCGGCGCTCGTGGGCTGCCACACTTTACGCGCGGTGCCGCCGGTGAGTTCGAGAAGTTGCACGTCGTGGCGCTCGCTGAGCCGGCCGAGCAGCGGCGTTTGCGCGCCGGTGAGGAGTTCGGATTGCAGGCGCTGCCACCGCGGCATGGTGTTGAAGCGGGCGAGCGCGGAGCCCAGCGCCGATTGCTCTGCGGCGGCTTGGTCGCGAATGCTGCGCTCGAAGGCGTCGCGCAACTCGCCGGACCAGCGTTTGGCCAGATCACCGAGCCGCACGAGATCGCCGATGGCACGCACGCGATCGTCCACGCGCTCGGCAGGACGGGTGGCGAGTTCGCGGGCGGGGTCGGCGAGTTCTCGTGTGAAGGTTTCGGCACGTGCTGATTCCACGGCGCCACGTGCTTCGGCGGTTTTTCCGGCGAAGGCGGTGACCAGCGCTTTCCAATCTTCCACCGGCGCGCTCTGCGCACCTTTGCCGCGGTCCGCGAGCGCTTTCGCGTCGGTCAACGCGGCGCTGGCGTGCGGCAGATCCATTTTCACCGCATCTTCGCGGAGCAGGCCGAGTCGCTGGAGAATCGCAATCTTTCGCCCGGCATCCATCGATGGATCGGTGAGTTCCATGCTCTGCGAGCCATCGACGAAGAGCCACAGGCGCGAGAGCTGCCCGATGGTCTTGCGGTGGTGCAGGATCGGGCCGCTGAGCATCAGGACGATGAGCATCACCGCGAGCGCGCGCAGCGTGGGCAGGACAAATTTCACCCACCGACTCAGCGGACGCGTCTCGCGCCGGTAGAGCAGCCACGCTGCAGCGCCGAGGGCGATCGCGAGCAGCAGCCCGGCCCACCAGGGCCAGCCGCCGACGAAGCGGAGCGTAGTCTGGATGCGCTCGCCGTTCATGTGCGAACGGACATCGATTCTCGAACGCCAGGTGCCGAAGGTTTCGCGGACGAGCGCACCCGCGCGAAGCGCTGCTGCAGAAACAGCTCGAGGAAAATCAGCACGAGCAACGCCCAGAGCAGCGGCCGCCAGAACTCCATGCCGAAGCGGCGCGTGTGATCGAGCTGCTTGAAGTCCGTGCCGTTTTGCACAAGCGCGACGCCGTGCTCACGCGCGAAGTCGGCGATCTCCTTGTCGGTGAGTTTCGCCAGGTCGGATTCGCGGCGCGAGGCGTTGACGACGTAGTGCGTGGCGGTGCCGCTGGGTGAGTTGAGCGTGTAGAGGCCGGGCTGCTGCGTATTCGCAAACTCCACGACGCCACGCTCGCCTTTCTTCGCGATGGCGACTTCGACCGAGACGCCGTCAGGCTTCGCGAGCACCGCCTTCTTTCCCGCGTCGGCAGAAGGAAGGAAGGAGACGATCGGTTTGCCGACGTCGAGATTGCGCGGCGGGAAAACCGTGGACGCAAGATAGACGCAGAGGCGCTGCATCAGCGGCAGGTAGAAGGGGCGCATCGGCAGGTTGCTCCAGTCCGCATCGCAGGGCACCGCGCAGGCGATCACACGGCCTTCGCCGAAGGCTTTCTCGGCGAGGAAAACGTCACCGCTGTCGAGCTTCGCGAGCGTGGTGACGGGCGGCGCGTCTGCGGCGCGCGCGCGTTCCTGCATGCGAAACCACATGCGGATTTGCGCGTCGGAGAAGCTGCCGTTGCGCGGATCGTTGAAGAGATCGAGCGCGGGATTTTCGTAGCGCTCGGAGACGATCCCGATCGCGGGCGAGCCTTCCTTCAAATCGCCGGCGAGCTGACCGTAGGCGAGCGGGAGCAGGCCTTTACCGTCCTTGAGCAGCGCGCTGTTGTACCAATTGGCGTCCACGCGGTCGCCCGGAAAAATGAGCAGGCCACCGCCGTTTTTGACGAAGTCCTCGAGCGCGCGGAGCTGGTCATCATTGAGCCGGCGGACATTCGCGAGCACGACGACCGCCTGCGCGACGAGCGCCTTGGCGTTGAGTTCCTCGGGGCGAATAACCGCGGTCTTGATCAGGTCGGCGAGTTCGACGCGACCGGCGCTGTAGGGCTGGAGCGCGATTTCGGCGAACGCGGTTTCGCCCTTCAGCGGTTCATTGCTCGGGTCGCCGTTGACGAGCAGGAGCGGCACCTTGTCGCGCACGGGAATGCTCGCGATGTAGCTGTTGTCGGCCTTGAGCGTGTCGGCGTCGGCAATGACTTCGACGACGTGCGAGCCCGCAGTGTCGAAGGCATGCGTGAAAAGCACCTGGCCTTTTTCGTGCGGCCCGAGCTTGAGCTGCGAGACGGATTTTTCCTTGCCGTCGATTTTGAAATAGACGCGCAGGTCCGGGTAGTTCGCGTCGCCGAAGTTCCGCAGGTTTGCGCGGATCTGGATCTTCTGTCCGATGCCGATCATCAGCCGCGAAAAGTCGAGCGACTCGACGGCGACGTTGTCGCGCACTTCGCTGCCGACGTTCCAGAAGGTGACCTCGGGCGCGATCGGCAGCTTCTTCAAACGATCGAGCATTTGGCCGACGAGCGCGTCCTCCGTCGCCTCGAAACTGACGCGCTGGAAGTCGGTCATGACGATGACCTGCCGCGCCGACTCGTGCATGCGGCCAAGGACATTTGCGGAATAGTCGAGCGCCGCCGGAATGGTCGCCGCACCGAACCCGGGCT
>JBAVML010000050.1:0-4105 GCA_049690035.1 Chthoniobacteraceae bacterium | reverse complement strand
TTCGACGAGGCCGGCGAGTGCGGCCTGATTGGTCGGGCTGTGGAAGCCTTTATCAAAACTGATGGATTGCAGCGCCGGAAAGCGTTCCTTCGTCGCCTGGACGATCGGCACGGCGACCTGTTCGTCGGTGGCCTTTTCCATGACGTGGTGATGAAGGATGAAACGGTGCTGGTCTTCGACCACACAGACCTTGAGGCCCAGTTCCACCGGCACGCCCGCTTTGCCCTTGCTGATCCATTCGGTGTGCGGTTCGAACAGGGAGAAGACCTTCTCGGCGTGAGGGATGGTTTCGCCGTGCAGCACCCGGCGGCGGACCTGATCGATCTGCCGCTCGGCATGGGCCAGGTAGCCGTCCAGCGCGGCCAGCCCCAAGGGTATGGCGGGCCGCAGGGCGAGCTGGCCGCGGGTGTCGCGCAGGCGGCCGACGAGCGCTTCAGCCCGCGCCAGGTAGTCCTGGTGCGCCTGTTGGATGTCCGCCTGCCGCGCCTGGCGTTGGGTGTCGTCCTGGGCGGTGGAGTGCTTCAGCGTTTGCAGGCGGCGGCGGGCCTTTTTCAGTGTGCGCAGGTGGTGGGCGGCCTGCCGCCAGCCGGGCAACCCGTGCCGGTCGGCCAGTTCGGCGGCCAGCCCCAGCGCCTTGCGGACGGCCTCGTAAAGCAGGCCGGTATCGGTGGGGTATTCGACACCGGTCTCGACCACGAAGGAGTCAGCGCGGGCGTTGAGCCCTTCCTCCAGGCTTTTTTTTAGCGCTTGGTGCCCGGCGCGCACGACCTCCTGGTTGATCCGGTCGAGGCGTTCCGGGGTAAACAGGCGCAGGTTGTCCTTGAGGGTCTGCAGTTCGAACCGGACGTTCTCCTGCCAGTCGCCCACCCCGAGCATCTGCCGCAGGGTGGCGTGCTCATTGGCCAACTCGTGGATGCGGTCGTAATCGGCGTTGAGGCCCAGCCGCAGCACCCCGAGCACGAGGATCCGCCACTGCGTCATGCCGGGCCGCCCGGTGTCCGAGCTGACCTTGCCCTTCCCCGCGGCCCGCTCGGGGACCACCTGTTCGAGGAGGGCGAAGACGCGCTGGCGCAACTCGGGCTCGAGGTAGAGGTGTTGCAGTCCACGCAAAATCTGTGGGATGTCGTCGCGGGACTTGGGGTTGAAGACGATGGCGGCGATGTCGATTTGGCCGAGCGCCAATTGGGGTTCGATGACCTTGCGCATGGGATTTCGCGGCGACGAAGAGTTTCAGGGGCGGGCCGGTCCGGCTACGCCAACGGCCTGTTTCCAGGGGCAAAAACGGTGGCGACAGGGTCGAACGACCCGGCGCGGGGCTGAAGTAAGGGCTTCTTCATGCCCATGAATGCATTATAGGGCCTTGTTTTCTAATGCCCTGTTGGATTTTCGTTCAGACACTAATTAAATAATCACGTAAGGCAAGCGCAAGCCGCCCCGCTATGGGGTATCGGCCCCCCGGGGTCTGAACAGGCTTAAAACTCGGCCTCGCGCACTAGGCCGCCGGTACCGATAGCGATAACCACCTTGGGTGTCACGGGTTCATTCTCCGGCAGCGGGGGCAGACCCTGCTTGATGATCTTGGCCGCCACGCTATCCAGGCCAGCCAGCTTGGCGGAGCCGTCCAGGGCGGCGCTCTCGGCGCTGTAGTAGTCGAACCAGGGCAAGCCGGCCCGAGTGTAGTCGGCGGCGCTGGGCGGCCGGGTTGGCGGGTTATGACCGGTTGCCGCCGCGTACTGAACGCTATTGAGGATATGCACGAAACAGCGTGAGGCGTGTTGCAGGTCCCAGGCATCGAGATCGTAGGGGTCATCGTAAATGGACTGGCGCATCAGTCCACCGGGAGCCAAGCCCATTTCTTTTGGAGGAGGGCAGGGGCAGGGCGCTTCACAGCACATGGCGAAGTCCGGGCCAAACAGAACCTCCTCCGCCCGGGCTTTCCGCATGGCTTCATACACCTCGGCTTTCATGGGATAGGCGATGATCTGCAAGCCGCCGTGCTCGGCCGCGCCGGTCAGTTGCTCCTCGGCGGTGAACCCGGCCCCCAGGGGCATGGCCACGAATTGGCGGATCATCCCCTGGCCTACGCAAAAGCCATCCAGCCAGGGTTGCTCTGGAATCACCACATAATTTTGAGGCTCATCGGACAGTTGGGGTGACCATGGATCACCCGTAACGGCGTCGATCTTGCCCGCGGCGATCTTCACGGCAAAGGGATAGCCCCCATGCCCGGTAAAGTTGATCCACAAGGCCTCCGCCTGATACATCGGCAGGAACACGCCGCCATGCGTTTGCCAATGCTCGGGCAACCGGGCGGCATGATCATCGACATGCGCCAGCGGAAAAGAGCCCAGACCGGGCGGCAGGAAATGGGCTCGATTGTCATCCGGGATGCGCAGCGTGCGCTCGAACTCCAGGCTGAATACAGCCTCGGCATGAACCTCGGGGAAACTGAACGTGAGTTGGTTATTTTTCAGGGTGATCATGGGTTGTCTCGGAGTGTGTTTCACCAATCACCGTCCCTGACCACGCGCACCAACTGGAGGATGGCATGGTCGGGCAGGTCGCGCAGTTCACGGAGTAGTTGAGCGAAGAGTTCGGGCCGTTGCCGGATGATGCCTTGCAGCTCGGCGGATACCTTACCGGCCAGGGCCAGCAAAACATCCGCGTCCAAGCCGAGATCCTCGGCCAGACGCCGGATAGTCGCCTCGGAAGGCGGCGATTGTTCGCCCCGTTCGACTTTCGACAGATAGGCGGGCTCCACGCCGATACGTTGCGCGACCTGGCGAACCGAATAACGGCGGTCGCCGGCCCGCAGACGCTCGCGTGTTGCCCTGATGTAAGAACCGAACTCCATAATGTTACCGTATACTACATACTACACATTTTAGAACATGACGCCATTTCGTCAACCCAGCGATCACCCGCGGGGTAGGCGCTTACCTCGGCTTAGCCCAGCGGCTTGATGATCGCCGGCAAGGCGTCCGCGTCGTCCACGTTGACCGCGATGGGGGCAAGCCATTTCAGCGTGGAGCCGGCCCGTTGCCGGCCGGTGCGGTAGGTGTGCCAATGGGCGCGCCGGATGTGCGCGCGGGGTGAGGCGGCGGTACCGGATTCGCCTGGGGCGTCGACGGGCGCGGAGCGTGCGCGCCGGAGCGCCGCGCCCAGCCTGACGCCGATCTCCCATCGGGTCGGCGCGCCGGCGGCAAACAGTTTCAAGCCGCCCTTGACCTTGCGCGGTTCCGGGTTCCGCGGCTTGGCCGCGCCGTCGCCCAGTTCAGCGTTCTCGGCGCAGAGGTAGAGGCACAGCGACACCAGGGGCGCGAGCGGCGCCGATTCAAGCAGATCGGTATTGTCCCAGCTCAGGCGTTGCCCGGATCGGTTCCATTGCCGCCGGATTTCAGCCGTGGCGGAACGCAGGCCGTCTTCCAGGGTGCCCGTCAGATGCAACGGAATGGGGATCGAGCCCTGATCGGTATCCAACAGCAGCCGCAATTCCTCGCGCCGGTCGTTCGCGTCCTCTTCGAGGTGCGCCCAGAAGCCATGCAGCGGGACGTTTTGCCAAGTGCGCCCGGGTGTCTCGATGTAGACGCACCACTCCGGTAGCCGATGGAGTACCTCAACCGGCACATCACCGGTCACGGGGGTTTTCCACAGTGCTTCCAGGAGGTCGGGGTCGAATCGATAGATGCCTTTGGTCATGCGCCACGCGCCCAGCGCGGAGAGCAGGCCGACATCGAGCACTCGATCCAGTGGCAGCCGTGACACGCCCGCCTCGGCGCTCACCGCGGCATACCAGGCCGCCATGGGCGCGTAGACGTAGTCGGGCCAGTCGGGCAGGTCCTTGCCGCGGTCCGCGCGGAATTGGGCTATCTGATTCCAGGCGCGCGGGTAGCGCTGGCCGACCTCGGTCAGGCGTGCGCAGGCGCGGGGCAGGGCGGTATCGAGGTGCGCGTGTGGCATATCCGATGGTTGCTCAGTGGTTAGCTCAGGTCACGAGGGGGCGTCGTCGCGGCCTGAAGGCCGCTCCCACGGGTCAGGCGGCCAGGCGGCGGCGCAGCCAGGCCTGGAAGGGGAGGCGTTCGAGCGGGTCGCTGAAGTCGCCGCG
>JBAVML010000049.1:0-3231 GCA_049690035.1 Chthoniobacteraceae bacterium | reverse complement strand
CTTTTTGACCGGCCACTTCGTTACCGCAGGGCGACGGACATCATCGTCGCGCAGCGGGCGGCTCGGAAGGACGCTCTCCCCCACGGCGTCTCCCATCATCCCCCGGCGAAGTTTTTCGCGCGACCCCGCAGGCAGCTCTCCCGCTTTCGGGAGAGGCACGCGGTCGCCGGACTGTGCATCCCCAGTGCGCTTCCCGGGCACATCAACGACAAGTCACTCAGCTACTACCATGAAATCACAGGATCCCCGGGACTCCGGGAAGCGGGGCCGCGGCCCGCGCCGTTCCAGCCGCTCGCGCAGCGAAACCCGCGCCCCGCAGACCCCCGCCAAAAAAACGCTCTGGCAGAAGATCATTGGAATCTTCAAGTCGGACTCCAAACCAAGCGCCGCGTCCCCCGCGCGCGCCCGCACCACCAGCAACTACCCGCCGACCGACTCGCGCGCGACGCGCAAGCACGAGCTGGTCGAAGTCACCACCGCAAAGCTGTACGTCGGCAATCTGAGCTACGATGCCGGCGAGAGCGACCTCTTCGAGCTCTTCAAAGGCGTGGGCCAGGTGCGCAACGCGGAGATCGTAGCCCACAAGCACAACGACAAATCCAAGGGCTTCGGTTTCGTCACCATGGCAACGGTCGACGAGGCGCGGCGCGCCGTCACCGAGTTGCACGACAAGGAGTTCATGGGCCGGAAGCTCGTCGTCAGCGGTGCGAAGAGCAGCGACCGGGAGCCGAACTACCGCGGCTAAGCGGCTGCTTCAACCTCTCAGAAGCCCCATCGCGAGATGGGGCTTCTTTTTTTGAACTCGATGTCTCCGGAAAATCTCGCTCCCTTCTTCATCGTCGCCGGCCCCACGGCGTGCGGAAAATCCGAGATCGCCGTGCGTGTTGCCGAGCGCTGCGGTGGCGAGATCGTTGGCGCCGATGCGTTTCAGATTTACGAAGGGCTCGATATCCTCACGGCAAAGCCGGCTCGTGAACTGCGCGAACGAATTCCGCACCACGCGATCGGAGTCGTTCCGCTGACGCGCCGCTTCGACGCGGCTCAATTCGCGGCGCTCGCCCATCAGCGTATTTCCGAAATCCATGCGCGTGGAAAACGGGCGATCGTGTGCGGTGGCACCGGTCTCTACATTCGTGCGTTGATTCGCGGCCTCTCCGAACTCCCGGGTGCCGACGCGCACGTGCGCAGCAGGCTCGAAGCACTGCCCTTGGACGCGCTGCAACGCCGCCTTGCAGAACTCGATCCCGTCGCGAATTCGCAAATCGATCTGAACAATCCGCGCCGTGTGATCCGCGCGCTTGAGGTTTGCCTCCTCACCGGGCGCCCATTCTCCAGTTTCCGATCGCAATGGGAGCAGCCCACCGCGGCGAGCCGGGGTGTTGTGTTGTTGCGGGAACGTTCCGAATTGCATCACCGCATCGCCGAGCGTACCGCGGCGATGTTTGCCGCCGGCGTTGAGGGTGAAGTGCGCGCCGTCACCGAGATCGGCCCTACGGCTGCCCAGGCGATTGGCTTTCGCGAAATCCAGGAGCTGATTGCCGGAAAGCGAAAGCGTGAGGACTGCGTTCGCTGCATCGAGGAAGCGACGCGGCAATACGCAAAGCGGCAGATGACCTGGTTCCGGCGCGAGCCGTGCCTTCAAGCGACTGATCTCTCTGCGACCGTTGACCGCGACGCGTTGATTGCCGCGCTCGCCGAACAAGCTGCGAAGACCTAGGCCGCGGGCGGCGCGGCGGCTCCGTCCAGCTGCTCCAGCTGTTTTCGCGCGAGTTTGCCCAGCCACGGGATTTCCCATTCCTGACGTGAGAACGCTTTCACGACGCAGATCAGGTAAACAATGAACCACGCGATGCCGAAGAGCATGTTCACCAAGCCAAGTGCGAGCATCATCAGCTTCCCGACGAACGGAATGAAGTCGAACACGAGCTGCGCGATGCGAAACACGATCGGGACCGCCAGCGCGAGCCCCCCGAGAAAGACCGATTGCATCGCCCAGAAGCGAACGAATTTGTCCTTCTTCTCCAAGACCAGAAAGACGATGCCGCCGACGATCGTGAAGAGACACGCGATTCCGGCCGCGATGTTCGGTGCCAGTCCAGTCGTAGCCGGATCGAGGGGGCTTCTGGCGGTTGCGTCGGACGGTTGAGATGGAGTGTCGGACATGGATTCGAAAGGAGATTGACGTCGGACCTTACGCCGGCGTGTGAATCATGTCTTTCTGAAAAAATTCTCTGTTCACGTCGTCTGCTTCAGCGCTACTTTCCCAATCATCAAACCGTGGCGCTCAGAGGTCACGGCTAACTCCCAGGGCAAACACGATCTTCACTGAGATTTATGGGAAAAAAGACCAGCAATGAAAAGCCAGCGGCGCCTGCCAAGCGCGCCGCGAAGACCAAGCCTGCCGCTGAAAAAGCGGCCGCGCCGGAACCGGTGCCCGCCAAGCCCAAAGCAGTCGCGCGCAGAACCAAACCCGTCGCCCCACGGACAAGAAAGGTGAAGTACTCGCAGGAGGATGTCGCTCTTCGCGCGTATTTCATCGCGGAGCGTCGGCAAGCCGCCGGGCTCGCCGGTGATGCCCATCAGGACTGGATCGAAGCAGAGCGACAACTCGCATCCGAAGCGAGCGCCACGGGAAAGGCGAAGCCGAAGAAGCGCTGACGCGGGCGTCCGCACGTAGGTCGATGGTCCGGTTGGACAAGAGCACGGATTGCACTCAGCTTCTGTGGATGACTCGAGATCGTTCTATCTATCCCGCCCTTGAGGCTGCCCTCCGAGAACGCCTCGCTGCGATCGCGGACCGGCAACACTATGAGCGCGACCCGGGTGGACATTTGGAGCGGCTGAAAGCGGCTGCGGCAGGAATCGATGCGGCTCGCGAAGCGCTAGTGAATGTCGATCCGCGCCTGGCCCACTACCTCGAGCGCTGCAGTTACGACAAGGCGCTCGCCTTCCTCCAAGAAGCGCAGTCATAGCCTGCCGGCGTAAGAAATGCGAGGGCTGGCCGGGCGCGCACTCGCTTGGGGAGCCTGGAATACTTCCGGTTGCGCCACGCGTTTGGCCACAGGGGTAAGCCATCCTTTCCAACATCATTCTGGGGCAATGACTGTAAGCGATACGCGGAGCACCCGTAGCGGACGGGCCGGCGAGCTGTCATTGCTATGGGCCGATGACTTCGACGACGACTGGCGAACGATTGCTCAAGACCGATACACGCGGGCGGGTGCGGACGCC
>JBAVML010000048.1:0-7253 GCA_049690035.1 Chthoniobacteraceae bacterium | reverse complement strand
GTTCAGCCGGCAACCGCATCACCGGGCAAGGCGCTTGCGCAACGCCCGTCGCGGCTCAGGAACCGTTGAAGCCACGAAGCGCGGCCGCGCCATTTTCCAACCTTACATAAGGATGAAATTCCTTCGCTCTCTCTTCGCCCGCTGGCAGGCGCAGCGTCGCGCCATCCGCGAGACAGCCCTGCACGAGCACGCGCCCGAGCTCGGCCTTTCGCCCGACGAGATCCGCGCCCGCCTCTGCCGCGAATTCCGACCTCTCCCATGATCGACCTCAACCTGCCACTCATCGGCCCGATCGTCGAAAAGCTCGCCGCCGTCCGCGAGCTCATCGCCACCAACGACCGCCTCGCCGTCCTCTTCCACGGAGATCCCGGCGTCGCCAAGAGTCACGGGCTCGACCTGCTCGCGATGGAGCTGACCGGCTCGAAGTTCGCCATCGAACAGGTCAACGGGCAATCCGTGGACGTGGCGACCGTCCGCCAGTGGCGGGAGCGCGGCTACGGCAACCTCTTTTCCAAGTGGACGGTGAAGCGCATCGACGAGCTGGACAAAGCCAGCGATGCCGCGCAGGCCGAGCTTCTGTCCTGGCTGGACTACCAGCCACGACAATACGCCCTGCTCGCGACGACCAACGACTACAAGGCGCTCTGCCGCGTGGACAAAGGCCGTCTGCAACGGCGCTTCAAGCAATACCGCGTCGATGCGCCGGGAGCGGCCGAGGCGAGCCTCTACCTCCAGCGGCAATTCGGCGTGCCGCCAAAAGCCGCGCTCACGATCGCGAAGGGCGCCGTGCCCGAAGGAATGCTCGATGGCGTGAACATGGGCGCGGCCGTCGAGGACGCCCAAGCCTACCTCGCCGCCCGCAGCGCGCGGAAGAAAGCCGCGTGACCCCAGGATATCGCCGTTTCCATTACGCGGCCGTCGCCACGGAAACCTTCATCACCGCGTCGCGCGTCGCCACGCCGCCCGACTCCTACCTCGCGATGGACGCCGAGTTGAAGGCGCTGGGCGAGGACATCTTTGCCAAAGGCTACCGCTTCGTCGGCTTCTCGCCGGACGGCGCCGCGGCCCTCTTTGAAAAGCCCATCCGCCTCTATCCCCGTGCCACTCAAATCGATCCCAAACCCGCCGCCGATCTGGCGTCCTACGCCCGAGGCGCCGGTGCACATCTACTACTGCAAGGCGAACCGCAAAACCGGCCTGACCGTGCGCGTCCTCGCGCGTGAGAAGGTGTCGCTCGGCGGCAAGGTCCAGATGGGCAGCTACAACCTCAAAGGCGTGCGGATGCGCTACGCCACCGCCGAGATGATCGACGACGCCGACGTGCCTAAGACCGCGACCCGCTCCGGCGTGCGCTGTGTGCTCAAAGTCACCGCGGGCGTGATCGAAGCCATCCTTACGTAAGGACGACATGAACATTCGCGGACGCGACCTCACGGCGACGGAACTTCTCCGGCTCGCCTTCCCCAACCTGCCCAATGAGCACCCTCTTCGAGCGCAAAGCAGCGCAGTTCAAAGCGAAGCTGGCCGCGAACAATGCGGCCGCGGCGACGATGGAAGCGGAGGCCGCCCGCCAAGCGCGGATCGCGGCGATGCCGCCGCTGCAGCGCCAGCGGATCGACCTGCAACACCTGATCACGACCGCGAAGCATTGGCCGCGCAGACCCGACCCGAAAATCCACCGCGACCCGGCAAAGCTCGGCCGCGGCTGGTTGCTGCCCTACCTGCTCGCGATCGACGACCACCTGTGGGGAAGGTGGGACTACTGGGCGCGCACGACGGTCGCCGGGAAGCTGCGTGACGAGCCCATCCCGCAGATCGACTTCGGCCACGAAGGCAACATGGACCGGAGCCCGTGCCGCCGGATGCTCGAAGCCTCGCTCAACTCCATCCCGCGCCACGGCGAATGGCGCACGTGGGGGAGCTGGCAGTATCTCGACTACTTTTTCGACTGGCTGCTTTTCGGATTCGGCCAATCGCATGACCCGCCCAAGGAACCGGAAGAGGGAGCGTTCAGCCGACTTTACCAGGTCTTCTGCCTCGATGCGATGCTGGCGTGGCCGCACGACTACTTCGGCGACATGATGTCCGAGCAGCAGCACGGCCGTCACCTTGGCTTCTACCCGACGCCGCACGTCGTCGTGGACTTCATGACCCGCATCAACTTCCACGATGCCGGCGAGGGCGGCCGCGACACGCGCACGCAGACCGTGAACGACCCGTGTGTCGGCACCGGCCGGATGCTTCTCTTCGCCAGCAACCACTCGCTTTGCCTCTCCGGCGCCGACATCAACGCGACCTGCGTGAAATCCACGCTCGTCAATATGTGGATGTATGCCCCGTGGGGCGCGAAGCCGTTTCCCTTTCTCGCATGAGTGCCCCGATCATCATTGCCGACGACGCCGAGGCCCAGGCGACGCTCATCCTCGCCGGCCAGCCGCCCCCGAAGCCAACCCCGCCCTTCACGAAAAGCATCTGCTACTTCCGCCACGAACGGGAAGGGGAACTCTTCTACTGGATGGCGAGCTACGAATACGGCCACGCCGACCCGAGCGACAACGGCTATCTGCTCATCGGACTGCCCGCGAGCGACTTCTCGCCGCGCGAGGCCGCCGACCAATTCATCGCCACCGTCGCCGCCACTTCGCACGGCGTCATCACCACCGAGGCTTACCCCGACTTCACGCAGAACTAATGAAGTTCCCCGCCCGAGTTGCGACGCGCGCGAAAGCGAAGCAGCTCGTGGACGATCTCTTCAAGCTGCCGCTCCGTCACGAGCTGCCGAAGGACACGCTCAGCGTCACCAAGCTGCGCTATGAGAAAGTGGAGAATCTCCGCGCGCTGCTCGAATGGCTGCTCAGCGAGCCGAAGATTTACAAGCGCGCCCGCTTCGATCTCACCCACGGCGCCGCCCATGCCTTCGATCGCGCGATGAACGATCTGCACTTCGCCTTTTCCTCCGCGCACTTCGACGAGCAAGTGCTCCCGAGCATCCGCCGTCTGCGCGACTCCACTTGCACTACCACGTCACCGACCGCGCGTGCCACCGCGCCTTTGCCGCCACCTTGAGCAAGCCTGTTTCCAAAGTCTGGACCTTCGCGTCCTCCAGCGGCCGCGGCAGCTACGAGACGCTCCAATTCACGGACGGCACGACGAGCTGCGGCTGCCCGGGATGGACACGCCGCGTGGACGCCCAGGGGAACCGCTCCTGCAAACACACGCGCAGCGTGGACATGGGCCGCGCCGACGCGGAAGCCACTTCGATGCACGACTACGGCACCGTCGCTGTGGCTGGCGGCACGATCGCGGCCCGCGCGATCCCGGCAAAATCCTTACGTAAGGATGAAGCGAAGCGCGCGGGCGTCACGTTCGGCATGAGCGCACGAAAGCTCGCCTGAGTTTATGAAAACCGCCGACCTCATCCTCTCCGGCGCGCTCGCCGCGCTCCCACAAGCCAACGTGGATCTCACCGTCACGCAGCCGCTCACGCAACGGCAGTTCGAGACGATCGACGCGCAAGTCGATCACCAGCTCGATCCGTGGCGCGCGACCGTGGAGCACTACCACATCGACATGACGAGCCACGGCCGCGAGCTCGCGCCGCTCGTCGCCTACCTCGAAGCGCAAACCATCGCCTACGCGCTCATCGTCACTTTCCGCACATGAACACCAAAGCACTGATCGTTAAGGTCAAAATCAACAAGCCCGGTCAGACCGAGGCTGACGAGGACATCACCGCCGAAGTCCACAACATCCACGCCATGAGCGAGGACGCCGGCGCCTACACGCGCCGACTCTACCCGCGCGACGCCTTCAAGGAAGTGCTCGCCGTGGAAGGCAAGGTCCGCCGCTACCACAAGAGCCAGCAGGGCAAGCGGCTCATCCTCAGCTCGCTCGGCTGGATTTGCCCCGCCCCGCACGTCGAGGAATACCGCACCAAGATCGGCGAGATGGAGGCGGAGTTTTACCCGGCCGTCGATGCCATCGTGGACCGCTGGCCGAAGATCATCATCGCGGCCCGCGCGATGCACGGCGACCGCTTCAACATCGAGAACTATCCCTTCCAGAGCCGCGTGCGCGAGGAGTTCGTCTTCCGCTTCATCCCCACGCCGCTGCCCAACCCGAGCACCATCGGCGACCTGGACTTTCTCTGCGGCGAGCGCGTCGCCGAGGTGCAGATGCGGATGCAGAACGAGCTCGATCGCGCCGGCCGCGACGGCGCACAGCAGGCGATGGCCCAAGTGCTGGCCTACGTGGATCGCATCTCGACGACGCTCTCCAAGCCCGACCCGACCATCCACGACAAGCTGATCGAGAACCTCCGCGAAGTGCTCGACCTGGCACCGGGACTCAACCTCGCCGGCGATCCCGAAGTCAACGACCTCATCCGCACCTGCCGCACGAAGTTGCTCGCCGCGCCCGAGGCGCTGCGCGAGAGCGCGCTGCAGCGCCGCATGGTCGCGGCCGCCGCGAAGAACATCACGAGCACCTTCGGCCAGATGGGCGGCCGGAAACTCGCCGCCTAGACACTCTATGTCCCACGTCACCGCAATCGACATCAACATCACCGACCTCAAGGCGCTGAAAGGCGCCACGGAGGAACTCGGCGCCGAATGGCGCGAAGGCCAGCTCACCTACAGGTGGTTTGGCAGCAGCGTCGGCGACTACCCGCTGCCCGCCGGCTTCACCGCCGCGGATCTCGGCAAGTGCGCGCACGCCATCCGACTCCCCGGCACCAACTACGAAATCGGCGTGGTGAAAAAGAAGGACGGCACCGGCTACACCTGCCTCTACGATTTCTGGGGGCCGGGCATGAAGCTCAAGAGCCACTTCGGCGACGGGCTCGCCAAGCTCAAGCAGATGTACGGCGTCCACAAGGCGACGACCGCCGCCCGCGCGAAGGGTTACATGGTGCAGCGCAAGCCGCAGAAGAACGGCACGATCAAGCTCGTCGTCACCGGAGTGTAAAACGCTATGCCCAAATCCATCGAAATCGACATCGACACCAACGGCGGCGTGCAGATCGAAGCCATCGGCTTCAAAGGCAAAGGATGTGAGGCGGCGACCAAGGCCATCGAGGAAGCCCTCGGCACCGCCACGAGCCGCAAGAAGAAACCGGAATACCACCAGCAGACGACTGGCAATCAGAGTCAGCGCACCTGACCAATCGGAGGGAGCGACCCCCGGCCATGACGCATTGAGCGACTCCTAGCGCCTGCACGAGGGCGACGGGTGATCGCTCCTTCCCCTTCCTTTCCATGTTCGACCCCGACGCCGAGGACCGCGAGGAACGCCGGCAGCGCCGGCTCGCCTGCGAAGAGGACCGCGAGCCCGAGGATTACGAGCCGCGGAGCGCCCGCGAAGAGGACTTCGCCGCGGCTGAGTACTTCACGCACCTGGATCGCATCCACGACCGCTAACGCTATGCCCAAAGCCACCGCCAAACCCGCACCCACGCCCGCGCCGGCCCCGGCCGCTGCGCCGGGAATCAAGAAAGTCAACTTCGGCGCCATCGCCCGACGGCTGCGAAGAAACCCGCCGGCAAGGAGTATCCGCTCTTGCCAGAAGACGAGGAAGGCCGCATCGCCGATCTCGTCACCGAGATCCTCTCCGAGCAGGAGCAGCTCGACGCGCTCGAAGGCTCGATCGAAATTCACAAGGCCGAGCTGCGCACCTTCGCCACGCCGTTCTACTTCGAGCACAATCACGGCCGGCACGAAGTCCCGTCGTCGGTGGATGCCCGCAACAAGGAAGGCAGGAGCGTACTCATCGGCTTCCAGAACCGTTACGCGGAGTGCAAGGACGATGCCCCGATCATCGAGCTGCTCGGCGAGCGCGCCACGCGCTACTTCCGCCAGGCATTCGCCCTCAAGATCGAAGGCGACAAGATCCCCGAGGCCGCGGTGGAGGCGCTGCTCGGCGAGCTGCAGGAACTCTTCGCCCGCCACGAGGCGAACGCGGCCCTCACCTGCAAGGCCATCATCAAGCCGACCACTGACTTCCACACCGCGCGCCACTCTCAGCTCACCGTCGAGGAGAACATGGAATTGGAGAAGATCATCCCCATCGTCGCGCAAGTGAAGACCAAGGGGCGTGAGAAAAAGGCGGCTTGAAATCCTTACGTAAGGATGAACGGCGAAATTCACACGACGCTCGGCGACGGCTCGCCCGTCGTCTTCACCCCAGGCGCCTGGAAAGCCGTGGGGGACATGCTGCGCGAGCGGCAGGAACTCGACGGCCGCGAAGCCGAGGAACTCGGCCGCGCCACACACGAAACCTTTTTCACCAATGGACAAGATCCCAACCTACCCGGCCCGACCCATTAACGGAGGCCCGCTGGAGAAAGCGCGGCCGAAGCATGGCAAGTGGGCTTGCGAACCGAAAGTGAACGGCTGGCGCGCGCTCGTTCACGTGCCAAGCGGCACGATGTGGAACCGGCACGGCGAGAAGCTGTCGATCGCCGGCGACTTCAAGACCGCGCTAGCGAAGCTGCGCGAGCTCGCGATCGTGTTGGCCGACTGCGAGGCGCTGGAGCGCCGGCACAACATCGGCCGCGGCAGCCTCATCGTGCTCGATTGGATCTCCGGCGCGCCCTACCTGGAGCGCCGCGCCTACCTCGAAAGCGCGCTGCAGGGCCACGTGCGGCCCGCGAGCCACGAGCCGGATTCGATCTCCCTCATCCCCAGCTTCGACGCCGACAAGGCGACCGAGCTTTACGAGCTGCTCAAGACTATGAACGCCGAGGCCCGCTGCGAATTCTACGAAGGCATCGTGATGAAGCGCACGACGGCATCCTATCCCAACCAACTTATCAACCCCACCCGCGAAACAACCGATTGGGTGAAACACCGCTGGCACTTCTAACATGGCTTTCTCTCACGTCATCACCTTCCCCGAGGACGGCACCGCAACGACGCTCTGGACCGATCACATCCCCCTCGCCGACCTAGGCCATTGCCGCGTCCGGCGCGCATCATGGATCGACTGGAACGAGCACAGGCAACGGTGGGAAGTGCGCTTCGACCCGCACGCGGACGATCCGGTCTTCTCCGATTCCTCGCGCGAAAAGTGTCTCGCCTGGGAGAACGAACAGCTAAACAGCTAGGACGCGGGGTCGGACGCAGCCTGATGTTGTCCGTCGAGTTTCTATGAAGAACAGGGCCAGGTGCCCGGAGTGTTTAGGTTCCGGCAAGGTTAGGATTCTCGGGGGCCGCAGACGGTGCTCATCATGCAACGGCCAGGGACACGTTCCAGCG
>JBAVML010000047.1:0-32117 GCA_049690035.1 Chthoniobacteraceae bacterium | reverse complement strand
GATCGATGGCGGTGCCGGGGTGAATACGATCATCCGCTAAGCAGGGGGTAACTTAAGACTGCGAACCACCGTGCGCCGCAGCGGCGAGGGGACGGATGAAAGCGGTGAGCCGGGCGATGAGTTCCGGGCTTTGTCCGTACTCGGCGATCTGCTTCACGATCGCGCTGCCGACGACGATGGCATCGGCATGCAAGGCGACCTGGCGGACGTGATCCGCATTGGAGATGCCGAACCCGACAGCGATGGGCAGCGCCGTGGTCGCGCGGATGGCGGCGACGCGCTCGGGCAGCGTGGAGGCCACGTCGCTGCGCTCGCCGGTGACGCCTTCGCGCGAGACGTAGTAGATGAAACCGCCTGCGCCAGCCGTGAGCTGGGCGATGCGTGCGTCCGGCGTGGTCGGCGCAATCAGCCGGATGCGCTTGAGGCCGGTGTGCTGCGCGAGCTCGGCGTTCTGCTCGTCCTCGTCGGGCGGAAGATCGAGGATCAACAGGCCATCGACGCCAGCCGCCTCGGCATCGCGATGGAAGAGTTCGAAACCGTAGCGGTAAATCGGGTTGATGTAGGTGTAGAGGACGATGGGGAGCTCCGATTTCGCGCGAACCGCACGGATGCAATCGAGGACGCCGTGGACGGTGGTGCCCGCCGCCAGCGCGCGCGCGGCGGCCAGCTGGTTGACCACCCCGTCGGCGAGTGGATCGGAGAAGGGAACTCCGAGTTCGAGAATATCCACACCGGCCTGCTCCAACGCCCAAGCGAGATCGCGAGTGGCGTCGAGATTGGGATCGCCCGCGGAGATGTAGGCGATGAGCGCCTTTTTCCCAGCGGAACGCAGGTCGGCAAATTTGCGATCAATTCGATTTTGCATGGGCGGAAAATGGGAACGCGAGGATTGTCAGGAATCAGCCGATGAACAGGCTTTTCGTGCGGAGCTGGCGCGAACCAGCATCCTTCCGATGATCGCCGCAACCCGCTGACGGCGGGAAGATCTCCATGGACCCGACCTGAAAGCTTCACGTTCTTTTAAGGTTGGGCAGGCTTTGATCGTCCCTCATTTTCCGTCGCGTCCCACCTTATGCGCATTCTTATCGTTGAAGACGAACCCGACCTACTGCGCGGCCTCGCCAAGCTGCTCCGCGAAGAGGGTTATGCGGTGGACTGCGCGGAGGACGGTGGCGCCGGCCTGCAGAAGGCGCAGGATACGAACTATGACGCCATCGTTCTCGATGTGATGCTGCCGGTGATGGATGGTTTTGCGCTGCTGCGGAAATTGCGCGCGACGAAGGAGACGCCGGTGCTGATGCTCACGGCCCGCACCGAGCCTCCCGATCGCGTGCGCGGACTCGATGGCGGTGCTGATGATTATCTCGCCAAGCCGTTCGATCTCGATGAACTGTGCGCCCGCTTGCGCGCTCTCATCCGCCGGGCCGCCGGTCACGCCACAGCCTCGACGTGCATCGGTGCGGTGCTCATCGATTTCGCCGCGCGGCGCGTCAGCCGCGAGGGCGCGGAGGTCGTGCTCACGGCGCGTGAATTTGCGCTGCTCGAATTCCTTGCGCAGCACCGCGGCCGGATCGTGTCGCGCACCCAGCTCTACGAGCATCTCTTCGACGAGAACGACGACACCCTTTCCAATCTGCTCGACGTGCATGTTTCCAACCTTCGGAAAAAGCTGGGCCACGAGTTTGTCACGACGCGCCGTGGCTACGGCTACTGCATCGAGTGAATCCGATTCATTCCCTGCGCTGGCGAATCCAGCTCTGGCACGGTGCGCTGCTCGTGGTGGTGCTCTCGGGGCTCGGAGTGGCGGCGTATCAATATCAGTGGGCGAGCGAACTGCGCCGGGTGGATGGCGAATTGCACGAGCGGGTCGCACTGCTCACTGACGTACTTCCGCACGACGGCGGGCGGCCACCGCGGCCGAATCCGTGGAATGATCCTTCGTTCGGCCCGCCTGAACCGCCCGAACGTCGTGGACCGCCCGGGCCGCCGGCGTTCCATCTCCCCGCGGAGCGGACGGTGCTCTTCGATCCGAAAATCCCGGGCGCCTGCTACTACGTCCTATGGCGGCGCGACAGCTCCGAGTGGGCACGCTCCGCGGGCGCGCCTTCCGACGTGGAGCGTCCCCAGCGTCCACCGCCAGGTGAACTCGCGTCGGTGGATCGCACGCGCGGTCTCCGGCGCGAGACGTTCGTCTTCACCCCGCCGGGCGAGACGATCCTCGTTGGCCGTTCGATGGAGCCCGAAATGGCGGCCCTGCGGGAGTATGCGCGCTGGCTGGCCGGCATCGGCGGTGCGGTGCTCGTGCTCGGTCTCGGAGGCGGGTGGTGGCTGGCTTCGCGCGCCATCCGTCCGCTCGATGCCATAACCGCGACCGCCGCGCGGATCGCCGACGGCCGGCTCGACGAACGCATCAACGCACGCGAAACCGATAGCGAACTCGGTCGGCTTGCCGCCGTGCTCAACGCCACTTTTGCGCGGCTCGAAACCGCGTTTGCGCAGCAGGCGCGTTTCACCGCCGACGCCGCCCATGAATTGCGCACGCCCGTCAGCATCATCATCTCGCAAGCCCAGCTCGGGCTGCGCGGCGAACGTACCGCAGGTGAGTATCGGGAAATGCTCGGCTCCTGCCTGCGCGCCGCAAACCGGATGGAAAAGCTCACCCAATCGTTACTCGAACTGGCCCGCCAGGATGCTGGCGCCAGCACGGGGAGCGCTGAGCCGTGCGACCTTGCGGTCGTCGCCCGCGAAACGTTGGAACTACTTCAGCCCGCCGCCGCCGAGCGCGGCCTCACCCTCGATTCCGAACTCGCTCCCGCGCTCTGTCGCGTCGATCCCGACCGCATCGCGCAGGTGTTGCTGAACCTCGTTTCCAACGCTCTCGAACACACACCCGCCGGGGGGCGTATTTTGTTGCGAACCAGCACCGATGGCACGAGTGCCATGGCCTCCATCGCCGACACTGGTTCCGGCATCGCCCCAGAGCATCTGCCTCGCGTTTTTGATCGCTTCTTCCGCGCCGACCCCTCGCGCAACCGTCGCACCGGTGGTGCCGGTCTCGGCCTGGCGATCTGCAAAGCGATCGCCGACGCCCATGGCGGCAGACTTGAAGTTGCGAGTGACGAAGGGAAGGGAAGCACCTTCACCCTGCGTCTACCTGCGGCCTAGCCGAAGCACGCTTAGTCGGAGGTCTTCGCTTCCATCGCGGCGCACATTTGTTGGAAAGAATTCTGAATTTCATCATCGCTTAAGGGAAGCGGCGCGAAAGGCGGGCATGAAAGCAGAACACCTCCCCTCGTATCCCCTCGTTGCGGTCATGATCCTTACCTCAAGCACCGCCTTTGCACAGGTGCCCGGCGGCCCGCCGAAACATCAGGCGACCCGCCATCACGGGCAGGCACGCGCACTTGCCATCTCGAATGGTCCCCCGCAATTCGGTGCCCCGCTGCCCGGTCTCACGCCTGCGCAGCTTCTCGACTTCAGCGCCGGCCTCGATGAGTTCGAGAACGTGGAGGATGCGGAAGGCGGCCTCGGTCCGGTCTTCAACAACGTGTCGTGCGTTTCATGCCACTCGAGCGGCGCAACAGGTGGAGGTGGGGCGGTCACGGTCACGCGTTTCGGGCGCTTCGCGAACGGGCAGTTTGACCCGCTGACGAGCCGCGGCGGATCTCTGCTCCAGCAGCGGGCGATCGCTGTCGAGGCGCTGGAAAATGTACCTGCAGAGGCCAACGTGATCGCGCACCGGCAATCGACGCCGCTCTTCGGGCTGGGCCTCATCGAAGCCATTGCCGATGCCGACATTCTGCGCAATGCGCAGCGCCCGCAGGTGGATGGAATCCGCGGTCGCGCAGTGATGGTGCACGATGTGGTGAGCGGCACGCAGCGCGTCGGGCGCTTTGGCTGGAAGGCGCAGCTCGCCAGCGTGCTCGCCTTTGCCGGTGACGCGTATCTCAACGAGATGGGCATCACGAGCCGCTTCTTTCCGGTGGAGAACGCGCCCAACGGTGACCTTGCGACGCTTGCCGCTTTCGACCACCTCTCCGACCCCGAGGACGTACCCGATTCTGTCACCGGCAAAGGCGACATCGACGTCGCTGCGGACTTCATGCGCTTCCTCGCCCCGCCGCCGACGCTCCCGCTGACGCCATCCGCGAACGCTGGCCGCCAAGTATTTCAGCAATTGAACTGCGCAGCCTGCCACCAGCCGTTGATGATCACCGGGCCGAATCCAGTCGCCGCTCTCAGCCAGAAACCCGTGGCGCTATTCTCCGACCTCTTAGTGCATGACATGGGTGCGCTGGGCGATGGCATCGTGCAAGGAGCCGCGGGTCCACGCGAGATGCGCACCGCGCCGCTGTGGGGCCTGCGCGCGAGCGCCCCTTACCTCCATGACGGACGCGCCTCCACGCTCGATGACGCAATCCGTGCGCACGACGGAGAAGCGAAAAACGCTCGCGACCGCTACCGGACGCTCAACCCCTTGCAGCGCCAGCAATTGATGGATTTCCTAAACTCGATCTGAGCTGAAGCGAGGCACGTTCGCCGACGATCCACCCACCGCGGAGCATGCACGATTCACGCGCCGCCTCTCGAGCGTGCGGCGTTGGCGAGGCGATTGATCTGTGCCGCGGCATAGGCGGCGCCGAAACCGTTGTCGATATTCACGACCGTGACCCCCGAGCCGCAGGAAGTGAGCATGCCCAGGAGGGCGGCGAGACCACCGAAATTCGCGCCGTAGCCGATGCTGGTCGGAACTGCGATGACGGGGCGGTCCACGAGTCCGGCGACGACGCTGGGCAGCGCTCCTTCCATTCCAGCGACGACGATGAGGACGTGGCAGGCGGAAAGGCGGTCACGCTCGGCGAGCAGCCGGTGCAGGCCGGCCACGCCCACGTCAGTGATGCGTTCGACGTGATTACCAAAAATCTCGAGCGTAACGGCCGCCTCCTCCGCCACGGGCAGATCCGAGGTGCCAGCACAGACGACGCCAACGGCACCGTGCAGTTTCGGAGCAGGCTCGAGTTCCACCGTGATGCAGCGCGCCGCCTCGTGCCAGCGCGCGGTGGGCCAGGCGTGACTGATCGGCCCTGCGTGTGCCGCCGTGGCGCGGGTGACGAGCAGGGTGCGGCTCTGCCCGAGGATGGTGCGCGCAATGGCGAGGACTTGCTCGGGCGTCTTGCCTTCGCCAAAGACGACTTCCGGAAAGCCGCAACGGCGCTGACGGTCGGTATCGACGCGGGCGAAACCGAGATCGACGAACGGCTCGGCCATCGGCGTCAGACCGGCTTGTTCAGGATGAGGCGCAGCGGGATCATCTTGGACTCGATGAACCCGTGTTTCTTAAAGAAGATCTGGCCCTCTTCATTGACGCGATCGGTGAGCAGCGTGATGCGGAGGAAGTCTTTCTTCCGCGCATACTCGATGGCGTGCGCGAGTAGCTTGGCCCCGAAACCTTGATGGCGGAAATCGCGGTGCACGATCACGTCTTCGAGGAGGATCACAAATCCGCCCTCGGCAGTACTGATGGTGAAGAGCAGGTTGATCATCGCGAGGATCATCCCATTTTGCCGCAACACGAAGATGCGGCCACGACTCGGCTGCTCGAGGATTAGACGCAGGCCGCGCATCTGCTTCGAGCGATCCGGCGTGAAGTCGCGTTCCTGGGTAAATAGTTCCTCAAGCAGGTCGGTGAGTTGAGGGAGATCCTCGAGGGTGGCTTGCTCGATATGGGGTTCGTCCATGCTGGGTGAGCTGGGAGATATGGCACAATGCGGCGCCGGAGGGAAGCGCCGTGTCTTATGACGAGTTGGAAGAAACGGCAGGGCGATGCAGTCAGGGGATCCTTGCCGCAGTTTCTCCGGACGCGGTGACAACGTGGTTGCTGATCTGACTGCAGGCGGATAGATCGTTTTGGCCCAGCGAAGGATGCGGGTCACCCGGCAAATCTATGCTCGCGGTGCGTGAGCGATTCCGGCATTCGTCATTGCCCACCCAACATGAAATTCATTCTCCCCATTGCACTCAGCTTCCTCATCCCGATCGCACTTGCCGCCGCCGAGCCCGATTTTCCGCTGACCGAGGATTCGAAGCCACATGACGACGTGCCCAAGGGCGAATTGATGAAGCTGGAGTTCGCGCAGTCGAAGATCTTTCCCGGCACCACCCGAGAGGTGACAGTGTATGTTCCAAAGCAATACGACGGAATAAAACCAGCGTGTGTCTATGTGAACCAGGACGGGGTGCAGTGGAATGCGCCGGTGGTCTTCGATAATTTGATCGCGAAGCGGGAGCTGCCGGTCATCGTCGGGGTCTTCATCAAGCCCGGGGTAGTAAAGGCGCTCGATGGCAACAAGGCCCTCGATCGCTTCAACCGAAGCCTGGAGTATGATGGCCTCGGGCCGGACTACGCGCGCTTCGTGCTCGATGAAGTGCTGCCTTTTGTGGAGACGCAGATGACAGTCGACGGACGCAAGATCATGCTCAGCAAAAGCGGCAATGATCGAGCCATCGGAGGCAGCAGCAGCGGTGCGATCGCCGCGTTCACGGCGGCGTGGGAACGGCCCGATGCGTTTTCCCGGGTCTTCAACGTCGTCTGCACCATGGTGGGCCTGCGCGGCGCGAATGAATATCCGACGCTGATCCGAAAGTATGAGCCAAAGCCGATCCGCGTCTTCCAGCAGGACGGGAGCAACGACAACAATATCTATGGCGGTGACTGGTGGATGGCGAATCAGGAGTTGGAACGCGCGCTGAACTTTATGGGTTACGAGCACGATCACGTCTGGGGTGAAGGAGGGCACAACGGAAAGCAGGGCACGGCGCTCTTTCCCGCGGCGATGCGTTATCTATGGAAGGATTGGCCCGAACCGGTGAAAACCGGCGTGAGCAAGAATAGCATGCTCAATGACGTGCTCATTCCCGGTGAAGGCTGGCAGGTGGCGTGGGAAGGAGGAAAGTTCACCGAGGGGCCGGCCGCGAATGCCAAAGGCGAAGTGTTCTTCAACGACATACCTAACAGCAAGACATACAAAATCGCACTCGACGGCAAGGTAGCTGAATACCTCGGCGACTCGAAGAAGGCGAACGGCCAGGCCTTTGGTCCGGATGGGCGACTGTATGTGGTGGCGACCGGCGAGCCAAAGGTACTCGCCTACGATGGCACCGGACAAGCCAAGGAACTCGCGACTGATATCCGCGGCAACGACCTCACGGTGCTGGCGAACGGCAACATTTACGTCACCGAACCGAGCGCCGATTTGAAGGTGCCGAGCAATGTCTGGCTAATCAAGTCGGACGGCACGAAACAGGTCGTGGACAAAGGCTTGAAGTTTACCAACGGAATCGCCGCGAGCGCTGATCAATCCCTGCTCTATGTCGCAGAGTCGCGCACCCATTGGGTGTATAGTTATGAAATCCAGGCGGATGGTACATTGAAGCACAAGCAACGGTATTACTGGCTGCACCAGCCAGACAGTGCCGACGACGCGGGTGCGGATGGCATGGAGGTGGATAGCGCCGGGCGGCTCTACGTCGCAACCCGGCTCGGGGTGCAGATCTGCGATCAAGCCGGGCGGGTCAACGTGATCGTCCCGACCCCCAATGGTAAGTCGAGCAATGTCGTTTTGGGTGGCGCCGACCGCGACACGCTCTTCGTCACCGCGGGCGACAAGGTCTTCAAACGCAAGGTGAAGGCGAAGGCCGCGCCAAGCTATGAAGCGCCATTGAAACCGGCGGCACCCCATCTTTAGATTCAAGTCAGAGAATGAAGCCCATCTATTTGATCGCCAGCGGCGACCTCCGAATCTCCGCCAATCAAAAATGCCAGGCTGCGCAGGCGGAAATGGAGCGGCAAATCGTGGCCGCCGTGGAACGGGAAGGGCGCACGGTGGTGCGTGCGCATGCATTTGATCCGCGAAAGGGTCACGGATTCATCGACAGCCAGCGCTATGGGATGGAGGTCTTCAAGAGCATCCCGCTTAAGGCTCCTCTCATCGTGGCGGAAGCGGTCTGGCAATACAGTCATCATGTCCTGGCCGGACTCCTCACCCACCGCGGGCCGATCCTGACGCTCGCAAACTGGAGTGGCACCTGGCCTGGTCTGGTAGGAATGTTGAATCTAAATGGCTCGCTCACCAAGGCGGGTGTCACTTACAGCACGCTGTGGAGCGAGACATTTGAAGATGTGTTTTTCCGCCGCGGTCTGCGGAACTGGCTGGAGCGGGGGACCATCCGGCATGACGCCTCACATGTGAAGCCAATCGCGAAGGTGAAGCTACCAGCCGCGGCGGCGAAGGTGGGCGAAAAGCTGGCGCGCGATCTTCGAACAGACAAGGCAATCATGGGTGTCTTCGATGAAGGCTGCATGGGAATGTATAACGCGATCATTCCCGACGAACTGCTGCACCGGACCGGGGTCTTCAAGGAACGGCTAAGTCAGTCCGCGCTCTACGCGAAGATGCTGACCGTCAGCGACGCGGAGGCCCGCAAGGTCTTTGAATGGTATCGGAAGAAGGGGTTAAAGTTCCGCTTTGGGACAAATGAAGCAACCGAACTGACCGAGGCGCAGGTGTTGACGCAGTGCAAGATGTATGTCGCTGCTGTGCGCATGGCCGATGAGTTCGGCTGCGCGACGATCGGCATTCAATACCAGCAAGGGCTCAAGGATCTCGCGCCGGCGAGCGACCTGGTGGAGGGGACGCTGAACAATGTGGACCGGCCGCCAGTGTATCGCGAAGGAACGCGTGAAGAGCTCTTCAAAGGCGAGGCGCTGCCGCATTTCAACGAAGTGGACGAATGCGCTGGGCTCGACGGCTTGGTCACTTACCGCGTCTGGCGGGCGCTCGGCTTCCCGCCGGAGAATACGCTGCACGACTTGCGCTGGGGCCGGCATTTTGCGGGCGAGGGGATCGATGACTATGTCTGGGTGTTCCTGATTTCGGGCGCAGCGCCACCGGCTCATTTTATCGGCGGATGGAAGGGAGCGAGCAGCGAACGACAGCCTCCGATGTATTTCCGCCTCGGCGGCGGCACGCTCAAAGGCGTGAGCAAGCCGGGCTGGATCGTGTGGAGCAGGGTGTATGTCGAAGATGGACGGTTGAAGTTCGACACCGGCCTCGGCGAAGTTGTTTCGCTTCCAAAGAAAGAAACCGAGGAACGCTGGCAACTCACCACGCCGCAGTGGCCGATCATGCACGCCACACTCAAGGGCATCACGCGCGATCAAATGATGGCGCGCCACAAATCCAATCACATTCAGGTGGCCTACGCGCCGGACCGCGCCGGCGCGAAACGGGCGCTCTTCGCGAAGGCCGCGGCGATGCGGGCGCTCGGTCTGGAGGTGTTCGTGTGCGGAGACACCGGAGCGAACGGCTAACCGCGAAAAAGGTCAGCGCTCGCGGGATACCGGACCACGAGTGCGGCCGCCGGGTGCGGGCGGTTCCGTACAGCAATCGTCGGGTTCATCGAGCCAGGCGAGCTTTGCCGTGATGGCGCGGCGCCGCTGGAGGTCCTGCTTGAAGACAGGCATCGTACTCGTGCAATCCTGCAAACAGCCGAGGTTGGCGGAAAGTTCGTGGCCGGGTTTGGCGGGGAGCGAGTAGATCATCCAATTCTGGCGGCGCTCGCATTCCACTACTCCCTTCCCCTTCAGGTAGGCGAGGTGTTTGGAAATCTTCACCTGCGGCTGATCGAGGAGTTCCTGAAAGTGGCAGACGCAGAGCGGTCCCTGCCGCAGGAGGTTGATGATCCGCAGCCGCGTCTCGTCGCAGAAGCACTGGTAAATCTGGATGAGTTCGGTCGGATTGCGACGGGCAGGCTTCGGCATGCGGACAACGTAGGGCGGCTCGTCTGACGCGCAACGGGTTTCATGCTCTGTCTGGAATATACTATGACAGGTATATTCCTTTGACAGGATGCCGCCAGGGCCGCATGGTCCATCGAAGTCGCGGGGTCCTCGCGCACAAAACTCAAGCATCCGCACACCCACACAAAATGAACCTCGTGTTTTTTTCCCTCTTCACCCTCGGCACCGTTGTCCTTACCGGAGCCGCGCAAGCTGCGGCCACCGACATTCTCGAATCGCTCCAGCCATCGGTCCGCACGGCCGCGGCGGAGTTCGACAAGATTCCCGAGGACCGGCGGCGCGAGTTGAAGAAGATCGCGCTCTTCGTGCAGTCCAAGCTCGCGGCGAACGAGCCGGCGCAGGTCACTTTCATCTGCACGCACAACAGCCGCCGCAGCCACTTCTCGCAGGTGTGGGCGCAGACGGCGGCAGCGTACTACGGTGTTGCGGGGTTCAAGGCTTTTTCGGGCGGCATCGAAGTAACGGCGTGCAACGAGCGCACCATCGCGGCGCTGAAGCGCGCGGGCTTCTCGATCACCAGCGAGCCGGCGGAGAAGAATCCGGTCTATCTCGTGAAGTATTCGGAAAAGGCCGAGCCGATTCACTCCTACTCGAAGCTCTACAAGGCAGAGGGCAACCCGCAGTCCAACTACCTCGCCGCGATGACGTGCGACCACGCCGACGGCAACTGCCCGATCGTCCAAGGCGCGGCAATGCGCGTCCCGGTCCACTACGTCGATCCGAAGATCGCGGACGGGAAACCGGAAGAAACCGCGACCTACGACGAGCGCTCGCAGCAGATCGCCCGCGAGATGTTTTACATGATGTCGCTCGTGAAGCGCTGACCCATGCGGACCCATATTTTGCGCACCGTCGCGCTCTTCCCGATGCTGGCCAGCGCGCCCGCAGCGCACGCCGCCGGGCCGCTCTCGGCGGTGAATTCTTGGATCGAAAGCGGGCTGAATTCGAGTCACGGCTCGTGGCTGAGTTACGGCTTTCTCCTGCTGGGCGGCATCCTCGCGAGTCTGCTGCCGTGCGTTTATCCGCTCTATCCGATCACGGCCACGATCGTCGCGTCGCGGTCCGCTGGGGCAAAGTTGCGCTGGCTGCATCCGCTCGCCTACTACGGCGGGCTGGCCTCGATGTATTCGCTGCTTGGCTTCATCGCCGGAGCGAGCGGCGGCGCCTTCAATGCGGCAATGCGCATGCCCGCGGTGAACCTCTCGCTGGCGGTGATCTTCCTCATCCTCGCGCTGGCGACGGCGGGCTTCCTCCACCTCGATGTCTTCGGTGCGCGACAGATCGGCGAAGCGAAGCCGGGACTCGCCGGGACGATCTTCATGGGCATGGCCGCGGGCTTTCTCTCCTCGGCGTGCGTGGGGCCGTTCGTCGTCAGCATTCTCATCGGCATCGCGAGTACGGCGGAACATTTCGCCATCGGCGCGGCGCTGCTCGCCGGGGTAAAGATGCTGGCCTTCGGGCTCGGCGTGGGCGTGCCGTTTCTCCTCATCGGCCTCGGCGGCGCGCGGCTGCCGCGCAGCGGCGCGTGGATGCGCTACGTGCAGTGGGCGCTCATCGCCTACTTTTCCTTTGTATATTTGGAGAAAGGACTGAGCGGCTTCGGGTTCGCCGAAGGCACAATCCAGCTCATCTTCACCAGCGCGCTGCTTTTTCTCTTCGCGGCTTACAAGCTCCAGCCGGAGTCGGCCGGCTTTGAGCGTCTGCCGCGTGCGCTCTACGCGCTGCTCGCGGTGATCACGGCGCTGAGCCTTGCGCGAGGTTTGCTGCCTGCCCCGCAGATTGCGCCAGCCACGGCGGTCGCTGCCGAGAGCGGTCCCGCGATGGAGCGCCACGGAAATCTCGCGTGGTATATGAAGCGCGAGGACGCCTTCGCCGCGGCGAAGCGCGCAGGCAAGCCGGTGTTCGTGGACTTCTTCGGAAGCTGGTGCGCGAACTGCAAGGAATTCGAGGCGCTCACGCAATCGCACCAGCAGCTCAACGCGGGGCTCGCCGGTGCCGTGCTGCTGCGGGTGCAGGATACGGTCCCAGAATTCAAGGAATGGCAGAACGACAGACGCTTTCCCGAGCTCAAGGTCGGCCTGCCTTTCCTCGTGATCCTCGATGCCGACGGCAACCTGCTCTTCAAGACCTCCGACTACACGCGCATCGACGAGATGCTGCTCTTTCTGCAAGGCTAAAATGCACAAACGGACGGGCGCGGCGCCGGAAATTTCACGAGAGCAGGGGGCATATTCGTGTAAGGCACCCGCGGGTTAGCGATTCCCGGGGCGGATGTTTTGGCTTGTCCGCACGGCTCGGGGGCGTAGGCTCGCGGACGGTTCACGGAAGTGAATCCGCGGCTTCACCGAGTGGCGAGGTCTTGCGCTGAAGAACAGCCACCCGGAAGGGCGGCACCGGCGCCCCCCGAAACCCAGCCAGCACCCCAACGAGTCAGCAGAACGAAATTATGCCCCAAGCGAAAATCGATGTCCGCGGCAGGAGCAACTCCGAGATTTATCGGGAGAACGCGCAGATTCTCGATAAGACAGGTCACGGCGCGTCGTTGGCAGATGCTCAAGATCCCTCGGTCGTGACCGGGTGCCCATGAGCGCGCTCGAAGAAAAGCGGCGGGTGCTGATCGAACTTTCGCACGACCTTGGCGCGGAGCATCGGCATCTCGCGATCCTGGGCGAGGGGAACACCTCGGCGCGGCTGAGCGACGAGACCTTCCTCGTGAAAGCAAGCGGCAGCAGCCTCGGCACGCTGGGCGAGGCGGATGTGGTCGAGTGCCGCTTCGCACCGCTGCTGGCGCTCATGGAAAAAAGGAACGCGGGAGGGGAAGAAATCGAGGAAGTGCTTTTCGGAGCGCGGGTCGATTCCGAGGCGAAGAAGCCGTCGATCGAAGCGCTCTTTCACGCGTGGCTGCTGTCGCTGCCGGGCGTCGGCTTCGTCGGCCACACGCACCCGGTCGCGGTAAATGCAATTCTGTGTTCGCCACAGGCGGAGCAATTCGCCCGGCACCGCATTTTTCCCGACGAAGTCGTCTGCTGCGGCACCAGTTCTGTATTCGTGCCCTACGCCGACCCGGGACTGAAGCTCTCCCAAAGCATCGCGCGGGAAACTCTGCAATGGCAGGAAATTAACGGCACCACGCCTCGGGTGATCCTGTTGAAAAGCCACGGGATCATCACCCTCGGCGCATCTCCCGCAGCGGTGAAGGCGGCGATGTTTATGGCAGTGAAAGCCGCGCAGATCTTTGGCGGTGCGGTCGCGCTCGGTGGCCCCGTCGTTCTCACTGCAGATCAAGTAAGCTCCATTGCCGGACGCCCGGATGAGCACCACCGCCAGCGCGCCCTGAATCTGTGAGCGAGCACTGCTACGTCGCCTGCGATCTCGGGGCGGAGAGTGGCCGCGTCATCCTCGGTCGGCTGCGCGAAGGACGGATCGAACTCGAGGAGATCCATCGTTTTCCCAATGGCGCGGTGAAGATCGCCGGCTCACTGCGCTGGGACATCCTGCGTATTTTCGATGAAGTCAAAACCGGCCTGCGCAAAGTCGCCGCCCGAGGCTTGCCGGTGCAGAGCCTAAGTGTCGATTCGTGGGGCCTCGACTACGTGCTCACCGGTGCCGGACAGCCGATGCTCTCACTGCCTTACACCTACCGTGACGCACGCAATGATGGCCCATACGCCGCAGCACTGAAGTCGCCCGGCGCCGAGCCGATCTTTGCGGAAACAGGCATCCAATTCATGCCGATCAATACGCTCTACCAGCTCATCGCCGAGCGGGAAAACAGTCCGCAATTGCTCGGCGTGGCGGATCGCTTCCTGATGATCGCTGACTATCTGCATTTCCTGTTTTGTGGCGTTCCCAGTGCGGAGGAAAGTCTTGCGAGCACCACGCAGCTCTACAATCCGGTGACCCGAAGGTGGTCCGAGCGGCTCGCGGAGATCTTCGCCCTGCCGCCGCACATCTTCCCGCCGCTCGTCGCTCCCGGAACGCGGCTGGGGCCACTCTTGCCTGAAGTCGCGACGGAAATTGGACTTCCTGACGTGCAGGTCATCGCCACTTGTTCCCACGATACCGGGGCCGCCGTCGCGGCCGTGCCGGCGAGTGGTGACGACTGGGCGTATCTGAGCTCGGGAACCTGGTCACTCATTGGGGTGGAGCTCACGCGGCCGCTCCTCGACGAAAGCGCGTTGGCCCACAATTTTACCAACGAGGCTGGATTCGGTGGAACGACGCGCTTTCTAAAAAACATCGTCGGCCTCTGGCTGCTGCAGGAATGCCGACGCTCGTGGGCGCGCACCGGCCAGAACATCGAATACGGAGCCCTCGCCACCCATGCCGGCGATGCCGAACCGTTCCGCTCATTGATCAACCCGAACGATCCGCGCTTCCTCAAGCCTGATGAAATGCCGGAAAGAATCGCGGCGTATTGTCGCGAAACCGGCCAGCCCGCGCCCGAGACGATCGGGCAATTCACACGCTGTATTTACGAAAGCCTCGCGCTTTTGTACCGGCGCACTCTGGACGAAATTGAAAGCGTGACCGGGCGCAGAATCGCCCGGCTCCATATCGTCGGAGGCGGAAGTCAGAGCGCATTGCTGAACCAATTCGCCGCGAACGCCACCGGGCGAACCGTAATGGCTGGCCCAATCGAAGCCACGGCAGTCGGCAATGTTCTCATCCAGGCAAATGCGCTTGGCCATTTGCACTCACTGAGCGAATTGCGCCGGACGGTGGCAGCCTCATTCGCCATCTGCGAGCATCTGCCGAACTCCGAAGGTCACTGGCAGACCGCTTTTGACCGTTTCCTTCAGCTCATCTGAAGCGCACCTCGCAAAACAGAAGCGAGCGATCTGAGCCACTGCCTGGCGCTTGGTAGTGGGTCAGACCGTTTATGGAAATTTAAAATCAACGCATCGTGATGGAGCGATATGTTGACAACGCCAGCGGTTTGACGGACGTTCCCCTTACCAACTTTTCAGCTCAAAGGTCCCCCCCCGGTGACAAAAGCTCAATGGAGCTTTCTCGCAAGAGTAGCCGGGGGGGTCATTTTTCCGGGTGGTTGTAGTAGAATCTGGTTCCGGTCCGGAAAATGTCGAACTCACTTCGGATTTGGCTTTTGATGAGTGAATACGAACGCAGATCGTTCCGGCTCCATTTTCGGTAGATCGCCCAATTGCAATAGTCGGCAACTTGCAGTTCGATGTGATTCTTCGATGGCTCGTGAATGATCTCGTACTTGATGCCGAGCGGCTTCAGGCTGGCGAACTTCGCTTGGATCGCCTTCTCGACGGCCCGTCGCTTTTTGCTGATTGGCAGCGTGTCGGTGACAACCACGATCTTACCAAAGTTGGCCTTCTGCGCTTTTTGGATTACCCAATCCAGAAGATACCAAAGCATCTTCGGATAAAAGAGCATGGGGTCTTGCAGCGCGGTTCCGGTCTTCGGTTTCTCCACGATCAAGGAATCAATTCTGACTCTCTTGAGCGCCTCGCAGATGATTTTGAAAACTGCGTCCCGAACATGTTGCTTGTCCTCGGCGGCGTGAAAGTAGGGGATCGCAACCCCGTTGCTCAGTAATGACTTCCGTAGGGCGTGAAGCTCTTGAAACTCAGGCGGCTCAACACGCCTAGCCACAGCCGTAAGCGTAAAGAAACGGGTGCCGGATGGAGAAAAATCCAGATTTCCACCTTCGTCCAAAAACACCCACACGGTTTTACCGCTCATTTAGAATTGGATTTATGGGATGCATTCACGGCTTGAGCGAGTAAAGTGTTTCGATGACGAATCCACGTTCGGCCAAGGCCAAAACGCCACGCAAGCGCGCCACGCCCGCCGCAGACGGCGTGAAGGCCGCGCAGACGGTCTATGCGAAGTTTCTAGAGCGTGCCGATCCGGTGTCGGAGAAGCCTGCGAAGGCGCGGCGGTAGCAGCTATTTCGTCACTTCCACATCGAAGCCTAGTTCCGTGGTCTGGACGATCGGGTAAACCTTGGTCACCAGCTTTTTCATTTCGTCCCAGTTATCGCTGATCTTCATCAGCGACATGACGCCCTCAAAGTGAGCCAACAGGCGCGGCTCGCCAATCTCGCCAGTGAGCCATTGGAAGTTTTTGTTTTTGAGCCGACCACTTTCGAGCCGGGGATTCTTTTTCTGAATCTCTTTCAGGATGCCCGGCGCTAGGCGCGCATAAATCAGGTCGTTGGTGTAGTGCCCGATGACCTGCGGACGCTTCACGGACTCAGGGTCAAAAGGCCATCCCTTTAGGCGGAAAATCTGCCGGTAGAACTCCATCGGAAAAGTTGGCGCATACGGCCGAAGTTCCTTCGCGACGTACTGCTCAAGAATCTTGGCGAGCGCGTTCCTCGCGCGAATATCCTGGTATCCAGTAGCCTCATCGACCAAGGCATTGATTCCGACGATCGAGAAGCCCTCGATCAAAATTCGGCACTGTGCGGCGATGTGGAGTTGCTGCTCTTGAAGAATCCCGGCCCGCTCCGCGTCCAGCACGGCAAAGCAAAGCTTCGCCAGAAACTCAGCTTCATATCCGTGAGCGATGCTGCCGTTCGGCGCGATGAACTTAATCGGCTCGGCGGTCACCGCCCGCAAATCATCGCTGATAAAGGATTGGAGCCTGTTTTGGTTCACAAAATGGGCCAGTCGGTCACCACCCCCTTTACTACTGCTTCCCCGTGCCATTCCGATGGCTGAAACGATGGCCCTTTGCACGAGCACTCGCTTCTCGCCCTCAAGGACGTAGCAGGGGATTTCAATCTCACCGATGCGCAGTGGACGCTCCGCGGTCCCGCAGATGACCTTGGGTAGATCGGCGTTCCAGCGAGCTGTTGCAGCGCGTTGAGCGATTTCTTTGCGTTGTTCTGCCGAGAGGGATTTCGCGCGCGCGATTCCTCCGGCCTGATGCTGCTTGGATGGTTTTTCTTCCATGCTTGCTAAATAGCTCTTGCATGCAATGCTTGCAATAAGTATTTAGCAAGCATGCAAACGCTCTCCGTTGCCAAACGCGCCGCAATCCTGCGCTGCCTGATCGAAGGGAACTCAGTGCTCGCCACGTCGCGAATCACGGGAGCGGCGAAGAACACGATCATTGATCTACTCGCGAAGGCTGGAGAAGCGTGCGCGACCTACCAGCGGGCAAATCTTCGGGCGCTGCCGTGCTCTGTGATTCAACTGGACGAGATTTGGTCGTTCGTCGGCTGCAAGGAGAAGCAGAAGAAATCAGCGGTCAACCAGCATCCCGGCGACGTGTGGACGTGGACGAGCGTTTGCGCTGATACGAAGCTGATAATCGGATGGCGCGTCGGCGATCGCTCCAGCCGCACGGCTTGGGATTTCTGCCGCGATCTGAGCACGCGCTTTTCCGGCACGGTGCAAATCACGAGCGACGGGCATCCGGCTTACAAGATGGCCATTGGCGCGCACTTCGACCTGAACCGCACGCATTACGCACAACTCATCAAAATCTACGGCAAGGACGAGGATGGGAACGACGTGGTGATCCGCACGGAGCGCCAGCCGGTCTTTGGAACGCCTGACATTGATCTGGTGAGCACCAGCTACGTGGAGCGCCAGAATTTGACGATCCGCATGAGCAACCGGCGATTCACTCGGCTAACGAACGCCTTTTCCAAGAAGCTCGAAAATCACGGGCACATGCTGGCCGTGAGCTTCATGCACTACAATTTCTGCCGGAAGCACACGACGATCAAAACGACGCCAGCGCAGGCCGCGAACGTCGCTGACCATCAGTGGACGCTTGAAGAAGTGGTTGAAATGATAGACGCTCATTTCGCAGCGAAGCTGGATGCAGAGTTTGAAGCCGCATTCGCTGCGAACATTACACCGGCTCGCAAAGGGCCGAAGACTTGGACGCCGACTCCGAAGGATCAAATCCCAACGCCTTGGTATTTGAAATCGTTTGAGAGCGGAACGGACGGCTCTAACCACTAGAATCCATCTGACCCACTACCCTCGCATTTTACATGACATATATTGTATAATGTTAGTGATTAAACTCTAATTCCTCGCTGTTTATAGCGCTGTGAATAACTTGTGAGTTGTTCGCGGGACTCTCTCATTCGCGGCCCGCAAGTGGCGAGTTATTCACAGGGGGCTGCGGTCGCGGGGCTTGATTCGCGACCTTGATTCCGTGACGTCCGAGGTTGTTTGGTGTGCAGCGCTCTGGCGGTGTCTCGCTCGCTTCGATTGCGGCGCTTCTCATCGAGCTGTTGCGCTCCCCTTAACCGTTCCTTTTGGTTTCCGCATTGACACGACTCGCCAGTTCCCGGAGCAATCCGCGCATGAAATTCGAGCCCCTCGATTTCTCGAAGATTCGCACGTATCCCGTGTCGGATCGTGCGAACAAGGTCAACCTGGCCTCGTTTGCATTACCGCATGCAGCGGGCTTGTCTTTTTCTGCGTTTCTTGAGCGTTTGCCGGATTTTCTCGCTGTGCAGGACCTGCGCAAGATCGTAGCCGCGATCGTTGCTGCCATCCGCGATGAACGGCCCGTGGTTCTGATGATGGGCGCTCATTCCATCAAGGTCGGCCTGAACCCGATCTTCGTGGACGCGATACGCCGCGGGATCATCAATGCGGTCGCTTTTCATGGCGCAGGAGCGATCCATGACTTTGAGCTGTGTTACCAAGGTGAGACCAGTGAGGACGTCCAGCGCGGACTCAATGACGGCAGTTTTGGCATGGTGGACGAAACTGGACGCCGGATGAACGCCGCCCTGGCCGACGGTGTTGGTCGCGGTTTGGGGGCGGGTCGCGCCTTGGGTGAGGCCGCGCGCGGCTCGGGATATCCGAATCCCGCCCTCTCGATTCTGGCGACTGGCGCGGAACTCGACCTTCCCGTGACCGTCCATATCGCGATCGGGACCGACATCATTCACCAGCATCCGACGACGAACGGCGGCGTGCTGGGCGAAGCCAGCTACCGTGATTTCCAAACATTCGCTGCGGTTTGTGCCAGGCTCGAAGGCGGGGTGGTTTTGAATATCGGCAGCGCCGTCATCATGCCGGAAGTCTTCCTCAAGGCACTGACGATCGCCCGCAACCTAGGGCACAAGATCGAGCGGTTCACTACCGCCACCTTTGACATGGCCCGCCAGTATCGACCTACCGAGAACGTCCAGCGTCGGCCAACCGCGCTCGGCGGTCAGGGCTTCTATCTCGTTGGTCATCACGAAATTATGATCCCCCTTCTCTTCGCCGCCGTCACCGAGGAGCTCGCCAGCTAGACCTTTGTGAATAAGTCACGCGTCTCCGAGGTTCTTTCCCAATTCGGCAACAAGCGGATTCTCGTTATCGGAGATCTGATGCTCGACGAATTCTTGTGGGGCAAAGTATCTCGTATTTCACCTGAAGCCCCGGTTCCGGTGGTAGAGGTCGTGAAGGAGGAATTCTTTCCCGGCGGTGCGGCAAATGTGGCTCGGAATCTGGCGGAGTTTTCACGTGAAGTGCGCCTCATGGGAGTCACCGGAAATTGCCGCCATGCGGATATGTTGAGAGAGCTGCTTCTCTCCGAAGGCATTCAGGTCGATGCGGTACAATCACACGATTGCTACCGAACGATCGTAAAAACACGCATAATTGCTCGTCATCAACATGTTGTGCGTTTTGATCGTGAAACAAGGACTCGCTTACAGTCGGAGCATGCAGGGATAGCGCTTGGTCAGTTGGAATCAATGCTTCCGAACCTCGATGCGGTGATCATCGAGGATTACGGAAAGGGCGTCCTTGAGCAGGGTTTTACAGAGAAGATTTGCCGTTTGGTGAACCGTTTCGGGAAGATCCTCGCTGTCGATCCAAACCCCCAGAACCCCCTCTCGTGGAGGCACGTGACGGTCATTAAACCCAACCGATCCGAGGCCTTCGCAAGCGCAGGAATTCCCTTGTCTGAATCGAACGACACACCGACGCAAGATGCTTCGTTACTGGAAGTTGGTCGGCTTCTTATGAATAAATGGGACACCGAGAATTTACTCATTACTCTTGGTGAACAAGGTGTTTTGCTCTTTCGTCGCGACGCCGCGCCGTATCACGCACCGACTCGGGCGCGGGAGGTCTTTGATGTCTCGGGCGCGGGCGACACCGTGATCGCGCTTTTCACTCTCGCGCTTAGTGCTGGCGCCACTCCGCCTGAGGCGGCCGAGATCGCGAACCACGCCAGCGGGATTGTGGTGGGTAAACTTGGCACTGCGACCGTCCGCCCGGCCGAACTCGCTGCGAGTTTTGAGGACTAACCGATTGTAGTTCTCCTAATCGCTTTACCTGCGGAATCTCGTTCGTAAGGAGCGCGGAGCGCACCGGCTAACTCAAACCCGAAGAACGCCGGCTGCGCGCATGACAATTCTTTTGCAAAGTGCGCGTTGCGGGCTGTCGCTCTTCGGGCGCAATGTCGACTTCGCGGATGGTCCGCACCAACCCTGTCTTTGCTCGTATGAAACTGACACCAGCCCTTCCCCTGCTCTTCTCCGCGACGTTGCTTTTCGCGGCCGACAACGAAATCGGATTCGTGGAAAAGTTTGCCCTCGCACCGCAGCGTGAGGCGGTACTCGGGCAACTCATTCCCGGCAGCGAGGACTTCTATTTCTACCAAGCTTTGAATGCGCAGAATTCCGGCAAGACTGCGGAGTTGAAAAGCGTGATGGAGCAATGGGCGCAGCGTTTTCCGCAGTCCGATCGCCGACGGACGGTTGAAAATCGGGCCGCCCTGCTCGGCTACGAGCGTGACCCGCAGGCGACGCTCCAGTATCTTCGCGAGCGGCTGAACCTTGAATTCAGCCACGAGCAGGCGGCGCGGGATCGAAAACCCGACCTGCCATCGACTCTCGCACAGGCACAAATCGCTCGGGAGGTTTTCCAGGAGGAGGCGTTGCAAGCGGACGACCTGAATCAATGCGAGAATGCGTCACTCGAGGCGTTGGTCCGGGACAAGGTCGCACTTCGACCACCCCAAGTCCGCGCGCTGCTAGCCAGGATCAAGCGGCCGGATGTGCCGGGAATTCTCGACCTCGTCGAAGCCGGACTGCGCGCGCGGGAAAGCCGTGGCTTCGGCGAATTCCCGATCCACCAGCTCCTCCTGCCCGAGCATCTCGACGAACTCGCCCGGCGCATCCCTGCGCTCTTCGACAGCCAGCCCTTTGTCTTTGCGCGCCTGCGCAAGCTCCTCCCCAGCGCCGACGCCGATCTCGAATACGACCCCGCGGAGCGCGAGGCGTGGCTCGAACGCTCGTGGGCTTACGTCGCCAAGCTTCCGCCGTCTTTCAACACGCTGAAAGCCTCGATCCTTTTCCAGCGTCTCCAGCTCGACCGCACCCGAGGCATCTACGACAAGGCGCGCTTCGTCGAATACCTCAAGCTCCCGCGCCGCACCGACTACGTGAACCCGCGCTACGCCGAGCAGGCCGGGATTGCGGCCTATCCCGTCGATCTCAACGCAAACTTCAGCGCCGAGATCGCTCCGCTTCCGCCCATCAGCACCGACGAATGGCTCGTCCGCGACTACCTCCTGCGCTTGCTGCGCGACGAGCCGAGCTGGGAGCCGTGGGCCGCGTGGCTCCGCGACTCCTACGTGAAGCCGATCTTCGCCGAAGCCAAGATCGTCAACGGCATCGGCAATCCCGAGCAGTGGGCGTCGCTCCTCACGCCCTCGGCCTACCAGGCGCTGAAAGACCGCGTCGATGTCGATTTCTCCGCGGCCAGTCCGCGATTCCTCGCGCCGGGCGACGACGTGAATCTCGACCTCATCATCAAGAACGTGCCGAAGCTCATCGTGAAGCTCTACGAGGTGAACACGCTCTCGTTTTTCCTCACGCAAAAGCGCCAGCTCAACACCGACCTCAATCTCGATGGACTCGTCGCGAACCAGGAGGCGACGCACGCCTTCGCGGGCGACGAGGCCGGCGCCAATCCCTTTCGTCGCGTGCCGCGCATCTTTGATTTTCCGGAGCTGAAAGGACGGCGTGGTGCTTGGGTCGTCGAGTTCATCGGCGGCGGGAAGTCGAGCCGTGCATTGATCCGCAAAGGCCAGTGGCATCGCATCCAGCAGACCGGCCCGGCCGGCGATCTGCTCACCATTCTCGATGAAACGTTCGCGCCGGTGAAGGACGCAGTTGCGTGGATCGATGGGCGAAAGCTCGCGCCGGATGAAAAGACGGGGTTCATCGCCGTGCCGTTCACGAAGCAGCCCGGCCCGAAGCCGATCATCCTCGCCGATCCCGCGGGCGGTTTCGCCACGCTCACGCAGTTCGAGCATCACGGCGAAAGCTACCGGCTCGACGCGCAATTTCACCTCGAGCGCGAGCAACTGCTTGCCCGCCGAGAGGCCACGCTCGCGGTGCGTGCGTCGCTGCTGCTCGGCGACGCGCAGGTCGCGGTCGGGCTGCTCCACGATGTGCGACTCACGCTCACCACGCGCACGCTCGACGGCGTCACGACCACGAAGGAGATCAAGGAGGTCACGCTCGATGCAGCGAAGGACTTCACGCACACGTTTCCGGTCCCGGACCGAGTCGCGGATGTGCAAGTCACGCTCGCCGCGAAGGTGGAAAACCTCAGCGATGGCGGAACGAAACAGGACGTGACGGCGACGCATCATTTCTCCCTGAATGGCATCGACAAAACTCCGCTCGTAGCCGACGCCCATCTCAGCAAATTCGGCGGGAGCTACACCTTCGAATTGCTTGGAAAAAACGGCGAGCCGCTGCCGGATCAGGCCGTGCATTTCATCATCCGGCATCGCGAGTTTGGCCCCGGTGTGAATGTCGAAGCCGCCTTGAGCACCGACGCAAAAGGTCGCATCCAGCTCGGTGCCCTCGCCGCCATCCGCAGCATCGAAGTGCACCTGCCCAATGGGCGCAATCAGCAGTGGGACTTGCAAGATTTCGGCGCGGATCGACCGGGCGCGCTGCATGGGCGGGTCGGCGATGTCTTCCACATCCCGTGGATGACGGAGGGAAAGAAGCTCAGCCCCGCAGATGTTTCCCTGCTGGAAAAGCGCGGCAACACGTTCGTGAAAGACCACTTCGCCGCGCTGTCGCTGACCGGTGGATTTCTTGAGGCGAAGGGTCTGCCGGCCGGCGACTACTCGCTCTTCCTGCGCGGCGAAGGTCACGAGATGACGATCCGCGTCACCGCCGGCACCGCCGTGCGCAACTGGCTGGTCTCGCCGAATCGCCATCTCGAAGTGCGCAACCCCGCGCCGCTGCAGATCGAGACCGTGCGCGCCGATGGCGATGCGCTCGTCGTTCAGCTCCGCAATGCGAATCGCTTCACGCGACTCCACGTCGCCGCCGCGCGCTTCCTTCCCGGCGGTCAGCGGCTCGCCGAGCTCGGCAAATTCGCGCGTTTCGAGCCCGGACTCGCCGAGCCCCCGCGGCGGCCCAACCTCTTCGCCGCCGGCCGTGCGATCGGCGACGAATACCGCTACATCCTCGAGCGCCGCTACTCGAAGACCTATCCCGGCAACATGCTCACGCGGCCGGGCCTGTTGCTCAATCCGTGGGAAGTGCGTTCGACCGATCTCAATGCTCAGGAGATGTCGGTGGCCGAAGCGTTGAAACAAAGCGCCGGCGATCGCGAGATGCGCAGAAAGGCCGCGGAGCCCCAGGTCGCGATGAACCCTGAGCCGGTAGCCATCATCGACGACGCCAGCGCGAATCTCGACTTCCTCGCGACCGCCGCGCCGACGCTCTACAACCTCACGCCCGGCAACGATGGCGTGGTGCGCATCGACCGCAAGGCGCTCGGCGACCGGCAATACGTCCAGCTCTACGCCGAGGATCTCACCAGTGCCGTCTGGCGCGCCTTTTCACTGCCGGAGGTGCCGACGAAATTCCAGGATCTCCGGCTCGCGCGCGGACTCGATCCGGCGAAACCGTTTGCGGAGAAAAAGGAAGTCGCGGTCCTCGACGCCGGCCAATCCCTTACCCTCACCGACATCCTCACCTCGGATCTGGAAACTTACGATACGCTCGCTGCCGCACATTCGCTGCTCAGCACGATCCACGGCGACGCCAACTTCGCGAAGTTCGCCTTCATTCTCCAATGGCCGAAACTCAGCGACGAAGAGAAGCGCGGGAAGTATTCCGAGTTCGCCTGCCACGAGCTGAACTTCTTTCTCAGCCGCAAGGATCCCGCGTTCTTTCAGGCCATCGTACAGCCGTATCTGCGCAACAAGAAGGACAAGACTTTCATGGACGAATACCTCATCGGCGCCGACCTCAAGCGCTACCTGGAACCGTGGAGTTACGGCCGGTTGAATGTCGTCGAGCGCTGCCTGCTCGCGCAGCGGATTCCGGGTGAAGCGCCGGTCGCCGCGCGGCATCTGCGCGAGCTGTGGGAATTGCTCCCGCCCAATCCCGACGCGCAGGATCATCTCTTTGAAACTGCACTGCGCGGCCGCGCCTTGAGCGAGGAGGAAACGGTTGGCTTCAAAGGCGAGCAGGACAAGGCGAACCGCCTGGCGATGCCGGCTGAAGCACCCGCACCTGCGTTGATGGCCGCCGGCGCGACTCCCATGCCCGCTGCGCCGAGGTCGATGTCGAAGAACATGGGGGCGATCGACGCATTGGGGCGCACCGCTGCGAGCCGAATGGAAGATCGGATGCCTGGAGCAGCCCCGGGAGCCGCTCTCGGTGGTGCGATGCAGGCCGCGGACGAGGTCGCGTTTTTTGGAGTTACCGACAGCAAGGACGCGCAACGACTGCGCGGTGCCGTGCGGCAATATTTCCGTGAACTCGGGCCGACCAAGGAATGGGCCGAGAACAACTACTACCAGCTTCCGCTCGCGGAGCAGAACGCCGAGTTCGTGACGGTCAACGGCTTCTGGCGCGACTACGCGGCGTGGGATGGCAAGGCACCTTTCCTCAGCGAGCACCTCACCGAGGCGAGCCGCAATTTTACTGAGATGATGCTCGCGCTGGCCGTGCTCGACTTGCCCTTCGAGGCCGCGAAACACACCAGCAAAACCGAAGGTGGCGCGTTCACGCTCACCGCCGGTAGTCCGCTCCTCGCCTTTCACAAGCAGATCAAACCCGCCGATGTCGCCCCGCCCGACGAAGCCGGCCCCGGTCCCGAATTGCTGGTCAGCGAAAACTTCTTCCGTGCCGACGACCGCTACCGCGAGGAAGGCAACGAGAAGTTCGACAAGGACGTGACCGAGGAATTCCTCTCCGGCGTCCTCTATGGCGCGAATGTGGTGGTGACAAACCCGCGCTCGTCGCCGCAGAAGCTCGAGCTGCTCCTGCAAATCCCGCAAGGCGCCCTGCCCGCCAATGGCAGCAAAGCGACCGACAGCCGCCGGCTGCGCCTTGAGCCGTTCACCACGCAGACCTTCGAATACTACTTCTACTTCCCGGCGTCCACCGCGAAGCCGTTCCCGCATTATGCCGTTCATGTCGCGCGCAATGGCCATGCCGCCGGAGCCGCGCGCCCGCTTGCCTTCAAGGTGGTGAAGCAGCTCTCGGTCGTGGACAAAACGTCGTGGGATTACATCTCGCAATACGCCACCGAGGCGGAGGTCTTCGCCTTTCTCGAAAAGCAAAACCTCGCCCGGCTCGACTTCGAACTCGTCGCCTGGCGCGCCCGCAAGGACGCAAAGTTCTTTCGCCGGATCACCACGTTCCTCGCGCAACAGCATGTGTGGAGCGAGCCAATCTTCCGCTACGCCGTGCTTCACAATGATGCCGTTGCGCTCCGCGAACTCCTCCGGCACCGAGAGGATTTCCTCGGGCAGTGCGGGCCGTTCCTTGCTTCGAAGCTCATCACCATCGACCCGATCGAAAGGCGCAGCTACGAGCACCTCGAATACTCGCCGCTCGTGAACCAGCGCACGCATCGCGTGGGCGCCGAGAACAAGATCCCGAACCCGATCTTCCGCGCGCAATACCAACATCTGCTCGACATTCTCGCGCACAAGCCCGCGCTCAGCGCCGACGACGAACTGAGCGTCGTCTATTATCTCTTCCTTCAGGATCGCATCGAGGAAGCGCTCGCGCGCTTCCACACGATCAAGCCGGAGTCGCTGCCGACGCGCCTGCAATACGACTATCTCCGCTGCTACGCCGCGCTCTATGAGGAGCAAACCGCCGACGCGCGCAAGATCGCTGCGAGCTACGCCAGCTACCCGGTCGATCGTTGGCGCAAGCTCTTCACCGAAGTCACCGCACAACTCGACGACGTGGAAGGCAAAGCGCGTCCCGCTGGCGCGCAGCAGGATCGCGATCAGCAGCTGTCCGGTCTCGCCGAGAGCGAGCCGTCGTTCGACTTCAAAGTCGAGAACCGCACCATCGCGCTCGCGTGGAAAAATTTCAGCGAGGTCACGATCAACTACTACCTCATGGATCCCGAGTTCCTCTTCAGCGCGAGCCCATTCGTCACCCAGGACTCCGGCCGCTTCTCCATCATCAAACCCACGCAAAGCGCGCCGCTCAAACTGCCCGCCGGGAAAACCGCGCTGGACATCCCCCTGCCCGCCGCTTTCACGAAAGCAAACGTCCTCGTCGAGATCCTCGGCGCCGGCCAACGCAAGGCGCAGCCTCACCACGCCAACACGCTCAAGCTCGCGCTGATCGAAAATTACGGACGCCTCGAACTGCGCGACTCCCCCGCCGACCAGCCGGTCTCGAAGGCCTACGTCAAAGTCTATGCGCGCCTGAAGAATGGCACCGTGCGCTTCTTCAAGGACGGCTACACCGACCTGCGCGGCCGCTTCGATTACGCCAGCCTGAATAGCAGCACCAATCCACAACCCATTCCTCCCCGTCCCCTGCCCGCTTCGCGGGCCGGCGCGAGCGGTGTCGACTACGCCATGCTGGCGCCTTCGGAACTCGATGACGTGGAACGCCTCTCCTTGCTTGTCATGAGCGAAACGCACGGCGCTGCAGTGCGGGAAGTCAGCCCCCCGAGCCGATGAACTGCGGACATTTGCGTTGATGGCCGCGGAAGGATTGCGGCCCGGTGGGCGTCGCATAGATTCGGGCGATGCACCCAGGCACTGGCCACGAAGAACCCGGCATGCTCAGCCTTGCCGATTTCTTCATCGGTGAAAGCTCGAGCCCGCTGAGAGCACCTCGGGGCTTCTCCGAATGGCGCGAGCACACGGCTTGGGCGGGCGCCTTGTATGAGCCGGTCATGCTCGGAGGCGCTTCGCCCCGCGTGCGCATGCTCATCGACGGACACGAGCGCGAGGCGATTAATCTCGGCTCGTACAATTACCTTGGCCTGGCGCAGCACCCGGAAGTCATCGCCGCGGCGCGGTCTGCGCTGGAAAAATACGGGACCGGAGCGTGCGGCGCGCCCACGCTTTCGGGAATGACGGACCTGCATCGTGAACTGGAGCAGCGCCTGAGTGCCTTCCTTGGCCGCGAATCGACGCTGCTTTTCAACAGTGGTTTTGCCGGAGCGCTCGGATGCATGGGTGGATTGCTCCGGCGTGGCGACGTGGCCGTGCTGGATGCCAAGGCGCACTTTTGTCTCGCGGAAGGCGCGGAACTCGCGCACGCGCGGGTTGAGACGTTTGCTCACAATGACCTCGCCGCGCTCGACGCCATTCTCTCCCGTCACGCCAGCCGGCGGAGGCTGGTGGTCGTCGAGGGCATCTATTCCATGGACGGAGATTGCGCCGATCTTCCGGCCGTGTGCGCGATTGCGGAAAAGCACGGCGCCGGGGTGCTGATCGACGAGGCGCACTCCGTCCTCACTTGTGGTGCGAGCGGGCGCGGCGCTTGCGAGGAATTCGGGGTCGAGGATAGCGTCGGGCTGTTTTATGCAACATTTTCAAAAGCCTTCGCGGGAATCGGTGGCTTCGCCAGCGGAGACGCGGAAACCATCGACTACCTGCGCTGCTATGCACATCCCTACGGCTATTCCTGCGCGCTGCCACCGGCGACCGTCGCCGGGCTGCTGGCTGCCCTCGACGTCGCCACGCGCGATGCAACGCTGCGCACCAGACTCTGGGAAAACGCGCGCTACTTTCGCCGAGCACTCCAAGGCATGGGGCTCAATACCGGCGCTTCCGTGAGCCACGTTGTGCCGATCATCATCGGCGCGGATCGGCGCAAGCTCTACACCCTCGGACTGGAGCTGCGGCGGCGCGGACTCTTCATCGGCGCCATCGACTTTCCCGCCGTGCCGGAGGATCAGGTGCGGTTTCGCGCCGCGATCACCGCCGCGCACTCCCGCGAAGACCTCGACGAGGCGCTCGCCATCATCCGCGAGACGATCGTCCCTTCGCTTTCATGAGCCCCGATCTCCTGCAGCCCATCCTGCGCTCGGCGCGGAGCCGTCCCTTGTGGCAGCCCGGCGGGAACACGACTGCGGTGGCGCATCGCGGTGCCGAAATTCAGCGGATTCTCCCACAGCGCGGCTCGTTTTTTCTGCTCGATGAAATCGATGCCATCGATCTCCCGCAGCGTGCGTTGCGCGCCAGGCGCCACCTGCCGGCCGGCGACATTGTCTTCGCCGAGCACTTTCCCGGGGAGCCGGTCTATCCGGCCGCGCTGACCCTCGAAATCCTCGGGCAGGCGGGAATTTGTGCCGTGGATTTCGTGGAGCGCAACTCGCCCGATATTCCCGCCGACCGGCCGCCGCGCCGCGTACGCGTGATCAAGGTGCATCGTGCGTTGCTCCTGCAGGAACTTCACCCCGGTGACGACCTGACGATTCTCGCCAGCGTGATCGGACACGACGACTGGACCTCCATCATCGCGGCGCAAGCCCTGCGGGGCGAAGCGGTTTGCACGGTGGCCATCTTTGAATTTCTCTTCCTTGATCGCTGAACGCCATCGCGTGGTGATCACGGGGCTGGCCGTCAACACACCGCTCGCCGACGAACCGGCGGCTTTCCTCGAGGCTCTGCTGGCTGGGCGCTCCGCGATCAGCCGCTGGCGGGGATTGGACACCGAGAACATCGAGGTGAAAATCGGCGGCGATCTCTCCGCCTACGACATCGCGAAGAAGGTGGAGGCACTGCGAACTCTCCTGCCCCCCGGGATTTTCCGGCGCATGCGCAAGCTAATCGCGCGAGTTCCCTGGTCGAACCGCCTTTCACTGCTGCTCGGCGCGGCGTCCTTCCTCGACGCGGGCGCCTTTGACCGGGCGACCCGCCCGGATCGCACGGGCGTGATCGTGGCCGGGCACAATCTGAACAGCCACTACGATCATCAGATCCGCGCCACGTTCGCCCGCGATCCAAATTTCATTGAACCGCTGGCCGCCTTGCACACGCTGGATACCACGCACGGGAGCGCGGTTTCGGAAATGCTCGGTTTGCACGGTCCCCTGCTCAGTGCTGGCGGAGCTTGCGCGAGCGGGAATCTGGCCCTGCGCATCGCGGTGGATGAGATCCGTCATCACGGTGCGGAGGCGATGCTCGTCCTCGGTCCCGTGCTAGATTTCTCGCCCGTCGAGTTGCAATCGCTGGCCATGATGGGAGCGCTGTCCTGCGCGAGCTTTAACGATGAACCGGAGCGCGCAAGCCGGCCTTTTGATCTACGCCGCGAAGGCTTTGTCGCCGCCCACGGCGGCGGGGCCCTTTTCGTCGAGAGCCTCGAGTCGGCGCTCCGGCGCGGCGCCCGCATCTACGCGGAAGTGCTGGGCGCGGAGGCGAGCTCAGATGCGAACTACCGCACGAACGCATCGGAGGATGGACAGGTGCTGCTGATCGCGCGGCTGCTCGAAGTGTGCGGGATCGCGCCCGAGCAGGTGGACTACGTCAATGCCCACGCGACCTCCACGCCTTCGGGGGATCTGAGCGAAGTGCGCGCGCTCAAACGCGTCTTTGGCGACCACGCGAAACACCTTCGCGTGAACGCCACGAAATCCATGCTCGGGCACACTTGCTGGTCGGCGGCCGTGGTAGAACTCGTGGCCGTGCTGCTCCAGATGCGCGCCGGACGCCTTCATCCTACGATCAATCTCGAGCAACCCGACGCCGACGCGGACCTGGATTTCTGCGTCCACGGCGCGGTAAACCACGCGCCACGCGTCGCGCTGAAAAATGCCTTCGGCTTCGGCGGAATCAACTGCGTGAGCCTTTTGCAAAGTCCCGCCGCAGCGGGTATCCCAACGGCATGACAACGATACCCACGCGCGATGACGTTTTTGCGATCGTCAAAAAGCAACTGCTCGAAGTGATGGACGAAGTCTCCGAAGACCAGATCGATCCGCAGCGTTCGCTGACCGAATTCGGGGCGAACAGCCTGGACATCGTGGAGGTCGTCTCGCTTTCGATGCGAGAGTTGCGTGTGAAGATTCCGCGGGCGGAACTCGCTCTGCTCGACAACCTCGACGAACTCGTGGACACGCTGCACGCCGCAGCGGTCAAGGCGGCGGCCTCGCCGGCATGACGGGCGCCGCTCCGCGCTGGACGTTCGCGGAGGCGCTGCTGGCCCGGGCTTTTCGCTCCACGCTTTGCCGGGCGCTCTGGATCAAAATGCTGCGGCGTTGTTTCGGGTTCGAATTCGAAGGAGTCGAGAACGTTCCGAGGGAAAAGGCCGTGATCTTCGCCGGCAATCACGCCTCGCATTACGATGGGCTCTTCTCGGTGACGATGGCGTACCTGGTGCAAGGGCGGGAGCCTGCCGCGGTCGCCTTTTCGAAAGCGGGGGATTTTCCGATCATCAAGCAGATCGTCCGCACGAAGTCGCTGGATTTGATTTTCGCCGATCCGCTTGATCCCAGTCCGCGGGCGCGTGCCGTAGTGCTGGGAGGCATGATCGATCGCTTGGAAGACGGACGTTCGATCGTCGTCCATGTCGAAGGGCACCGGCGCGATACCCTCGGCGAATTCATGCCGGGCGCCGCCGTCGCCGCCCGAGCCAGCGGTGCGCCGATCGTCCCTTTCACCCTCATCGGCGTACTGCCGCTGTGGAAAAAACTCCCGTGGCCGGACCGGTGGACAGGCCGGGTGCGCGTCCGGCTTCATCCGCAAGTGGAGCCCGAAGATTACGCAGGGCTGCGGGCGGCGGAAGGGGTGGCTGCGATGACCGCGGAATTGCGGCGCCGGGTGGCGTCCGCCATCGACTACGAGGATTCGTTCACCGCCCCGTCCGCCTGAGTTCCGCATACAGCCGCGTCGCGCCTTGGAAGAGATCGATAAAGGCGTAGGTCATGGCGACGAGAGCGACGACATCGAACCATCCCAGAGGAATTCCCCCCACGGAAATCAATGCGCCCGGCCGCCACCACGCGAGTAAAGTCACCACGATGGCCGCGGTGGCCACTTCAGACGGACCGACGAAACCAATCTCGTACCGGCCGACCAGATGAATGCGGAAGACGCTCAGGATATCGCTGAGCAGAAAAACGGCGGCGGCGCCGGCGAAGATCAGGAGCTGGCCGTGACCGGCGATCCCGATGGCCAGGAAAATCGCGGTGAACGCCACGTCATCAAGGAAAAAATCGAGGAACATTCCGTGGTCGCTCACCTCGCCGCGCAAGCGCGCGAGATCACCATCGACGAAGTCCGCGACGGTCCGAACCAAGAGCGCGACAATCGCCAAGGCGAACCACGCGCGCACCGTCGCGGCGAGGCAGAAGGCGAGAGCGGCGACCAGCGATGAGGCGAAGGCGAGAAAGACAATCGCCTCGGGTGTCACTGAGGCTGGGACCCGCGGGGCGAGCCAGCCACTCAGGCGCCTGAAGGGGCGTCGCAGCAGGGATGAGCTCTGGCGCGGTTGGGTTTCCATTCGCCGCATGTGACTCGGTCCCACAGGGCTGCGGCCAGCAAATTTCCTTTCTCGCGCCGATGGGCGCGACAATGATCCCGCCGATGCGCAGGTTTTGCGTCCAGCTATCGTGGGAGTTCCGCAAACTTGCCGCCCGCCGCCGGACGTGCCTGGCTCCGGTCGCGTGTCTGGGATTTCAGTTGTGCCTCTCGCTTTTCCTGCGCCTTCCGTCCGTGCGCGCAAAGATCGCGGCGGAATACTGGCGGCATCAGTTGGAGTTCGCGGATTATTTCACGGGACTGACCACGGCCGCCTACCTGCTGGGCAACACGATGACCTTCGTCGGCTGCCTCTTCGTCGCCTTGATCACCACCGACATCGTGGGCCAGGAAATTGAGGAAGGGACGATGCGCACGTTGTTGACCCGCCCCGTCCGCAGGAACGCGGTGCTGTTGCAAAAGCTCATTGTCGCGGCGGCGTTCGCCGTCGGGCTCAGTGTTTTCATCGGCACGTCCGGCCTGTGCCTGGGGCTTTTGATCGAGGGCCGCGGTCCGCTTTTGATGATCGGCGTGAAAC
>JBAVML010000046.1:0-1594 GCA_049690035.1 Chthoniobacteraceae bacterium | reverse complement strand
GGGGGGCTATCCCAGACCAGGGCGGATCATCCAGGTGCGGTAGCAACCAAACGCAACGCTGTGGGGATAGCGCCGCTAGGTCAGCAATTCTCATTATGGCCATCTCACCCGGTTTCCGGCTGTGCGGGAGACGGTTTGAAGCTGTCCAGCATGAAGTCCATGAGGGCTTCCCAGCTCTGGAAGCACAGGTAGCTGGTCAGGGTGCGGATGTCGTTGAACAAGCGCTGGCGCGAGGGCAACTTCTTGCGCAGTAGTTGGTATTTGTCGTCCATCCACTCCAGCACGGTATGGGTCAGGAAGGCCAGGATGATCAGGCTGGCCAGCAGGCATGACAGGTGTTGCCGGCCGTGGCCAAAGTTGTGTTCGAAGTGGTAACCCTTTGTTTTCAAGGTGTTGTTGTTCTCGTTCTCGATCTTCCAGCGCCCGCGCCCGGCCGCGACGACGGCGGTGACGTTGCCGGCGTTCACGGTGAGGCGGGTGGCAAAGGCGTTGCGGTACCGCACGTTGCCACGGTCGTCGGTGGTCACCAGTTCGCACCAGTTGACCATGAGCGCGTCGTCCGCGTCGCGCAAGGGCACCGACTCGGCGTAGCGGTAGGTGTCAGTCTCGCGGCGCTGACCGGTCCAGCGGGTGCGCACGACGGTGCCGACCGCTCCATTGCGCTCCAAATGTTCCAGCCACTCGTAAACAATGGGATGGGAGGCGGGCTTGCAGACCAGGATGAAGCCCAGCCCCAAGGCTAGCAATTCGCGGCAGAAGGGCTCATGGCAATAGAGGTCGTCGCCGAGGACGGTCGTCTTGAGCCGGGCCCACTCCGCGCCGTGGACGGCCAGCCAGCGCTGGGCGGCGACGCGTTCGCAGTCCTGCTTCGCCGCGCCATCCTGCGGTGTGATGAACTCCGGGGCGAGCGCGATGACCTTGTCGCACCCCGGCTTAACCAGCACCGGCGTCAGCGCCGTGTGGAAGTGCGTAGTCTGGCCATTGGCATGCGTGCGTGTCGAACAACACGCGCAATGAATGGCTTGCGACGAGAAATACTCCGTCCCGTCGAGGGCCAGCAGCAGCGTGCTGTCCAGCGCGCGGAAAGAGTCCACGACCCCGGCCTGTGTCAAGGCATCGAACAGAAAGGCGTACATCGGCTTGAGCGCGGCCGGCGGCGTGGCGTCAAGCAAGCTGCGGAGGTGGTTGTCCGATGGAATCTCATGGACGCCGAACAGCGTCCGGGCGTTATGGTCGCCGTGTGTCTGTTCCAGGCGGCGCTGGTATTCCAGAAACGAGGGACTTGGCGTGAAGAACACCGAAAAGGCGCTCAACGCCGCGTCAACCATCGTGTAAGACGTGTTCTTGCCCTTCCGAGGATCGACAAAGGTCCCAAAGGTGTGGCGCATCTGCTTCGTGATGTCGTCCAAGGTCAGGGCATAGGGACCAAAGGGTGCGCTCATGATGGGGTTCAGGTCAGGTCTGGCCCGCTACTTTAACGGCTGGATGCCATAATGAGAATTGCTGGAAACCGCATGACAACCGTGTCAATCCATTGGTAAAGTTCAGGATGGCGAGACATGGCGATACCCCCGGCAAGATGGTGTTGTAACAC
>JBAVML010000045.1:0-2156 GCA_049690035.1 Chthoniobacteraceae bacterium | reverse complement strand
GCGTCATAGTTGTGCAGCGGCTCGCCCATGCCCATGAGCACCAGATTGCGCAAGCCCGGTTCACCTGCGGCGCGCAACGACCGCTGCGCATGGAGCACCTGAGCGACGATCTCGCCGGGGCGCAGATGCCGCACAAAGCCCATCTGTCCCGTCGCGCAAAACACGCAGCCCATCGCGCAGCCGGCCTGCGTGCTGACACACGCGGTGAATCGCCCTCGGTAGCCCATCACCACGGTTTCCACCGCCTGCCCGTCGGCCATGGTCAGCAGATATTTGCGAGTCAGCCCGTCGGTGCTGGCCACGTCCGCCGCGGCCGTAGGAGGCTTTGGAAAAAGGCCTTCATTTGCATCCATCCAGCGGCGCAATGGCGGCGGAAACTCAACATCTTTTTCCAACCCGCCCCGGTAAAGCATGCGCCATAGTGCGCGCGCGTGAAATGCATTCAGACCGTCCCGCATGAACAATCCTTCGAGGTCCGCGAAGGTCAGGTCTTCAAGGCGCCCACGCTCCACTCCGGCGCGCGTCGCGGTATGGGAGGAAGGCTTGAGTTCGTTCACGGCTGGCGCCCACGGTGGGTCAGGCCGCGCACGATTGCAACCGGGCTGCCCCTCCGATCAGCGCATCGGCGAATAGTCAGTCGCCTTCATAAAGACGGATTTCACGCCGTCCGGCACGGTTAGCGAGCCGCCGGCTTTGTCCTCGGACGCTTTCCTCACCTCCACCCATTCCGGATCGGCGCGGAAGGCATCGAAGGAAACCTTCGCCGCGTCCGCGCTGGCATGGGCGAGCATGTAAATGAGCGTGTTGTCCGGGTCAGCGATCTTTTGGTCCGGTGTGAGCTGCCAGTACCAGAGGTTCGTCATTCCGTGCTTCGCGAAGAGCGCGATCGTGTGCTCGCGGAAGCGCGTGTGCAGCGCGGGGAGATTGCCGGGCGTCGTCGAGTAGGTGCGCAGTTCGAAGACATGCTCGCCTCCGTCCAGCGTGGCCTTTACCTCTGGCGAAAAATCCGTCGCCGTCATGAACCGCTGCTCGATTTTCGCGAGGAGCTTGCCGTTCTCCTCGCTCGCTTTGCGGGCCGCCTGCCAGTCGGGATCTGCGCCAAAGGCTTTCCACGACGTTTCGCGCGCCTCACGGCTCGGGTAGGCCAGCACGTAGACGAGCTTATTCTCCGTGTTCTCGATCGGAGTCCAATAGCCGATGTTCGTGATGCCATGCTTCGTGAAAAGCTTCGTGGTGTGATCGCGGAAGCGCGCGTGCAGTTCGTCGAGCTTGCCCGGCGCAGCGAAGTAGGTGCGCATCTCGAAAACGCGCGTGTCTTTTTCGGCAGCGGCAGCAGTGAAGGCGGCGGTGAGCATGGCCATGGCGAGGAGGGAAACGGATTTCATCGCGGCGAACATGGCGGGCAAACCGGCGTTTGAGAAGCGGTTTGCGTCCGCGTGGAAAGGACCGCCTCGACGCCGCCGGCGCGCAACTCTATGGGAGTGCATGGCATTTCCTCTGGCCTCACGCAAAGACGCAAAGGCGCAAATTCCGCGGACGGCGCTTCGCGCCTTGGCGCCTTGGCGCGAGCCACTCCGCTCGATCCTCTGCATCGTCGTTTGCGCATGCTTCAATTCGAGCGCTCCAGCGCAGCGGCTCAGTCCGCTCGCGCCGCCGCCGAAGTGGGCGGAACTCGACGCGTTTCAGGACACCATCACGCGCGCCGAGTTCGTGCAATTGCTCGATACGGTTTATGCACCGGGCGATGCGGCGCGCGGCGTCATTACGGTCGGCGATAAGGAAGCGGTCGTCCTTTCCACGTTGAATCCCGCCACCGAATGGCGACTCCGTTTTGCTCCCGACACCGCGACTGCAAAAGCACCGCCGCGCTACTGGAGACCCGCCTCCGCGCTCAGTCCAGCGCCGGGCGATCGGCCGCTCGCCGGCGTGAAGATCGCGCTCGATCCGGGGCACCTCGGCGGCGAGTGGGCGAAGATGGAAGAGCGCTGGTTTCAGATCGGGCTCTCGAAGCCGGTGGTGGAAGGCGAGCTGACGCTGCGCGTGGCGGAGCTGCTCGCGCCGCAATTGCGCGCGCTCGGCGCCGAGGTGTCGCTGGTCCGCGACCATCTCGGGCCGACAACTCCCGATCGCCCGGCGACCCTCGGCGATGCGGCGCG
>JBAVML010000044.1:0-1605 GCA_049690035.1 Chthoniobacteraceae bacterium | reverse complement strand
CCTCCATCCTGCTCCGCGGCTCTGGCAAGGAAAGCATGTCTTTGGTGATTTTCTGGGAACGCCGGGTACGGCGCATTCTTCCCGCTCAGTTGCTCGTGGTTCTGGTCACCTTGATCGCAGGTTGGTTCCTCCTCCTGCCTTTTGATTTCCGTGACCTCGCGGAATCCGCGGCGGCGCAGGCGTTGTTCATGGGAAATTTCTGGTTCTGGAAAGCGACCGGTTATTTCGCGCCCGAGGCTCTGACGAAGCCGCTGCTGCACATGTGGTCGCTCGCCGTCGAGGAGCAGTTTTACCTGATTTTCCCCCTCCTGCTCCTGCCGTTGCGCGGCTGGACGCGCCCGCGACTCCGGCGTTTGTTTCTGATTCTGGGCGTCTTCTCCTTTGCCATCGGCCTCGCGCTCACGTGGCGCGAACCCTCGGCTGCCTATTTTTTACTACCGGGACGTGCTTGGGAACTGTTACTCGGAGCGGCGCTCGCTGCCACTCCCGTCCCGGTTCTGGTTGCGCCGGTCGTACGCGCGATCATCGCTTGGGCGGGATTGTTCGCCGTAGGCGCCTCCTTCTTTCTCCTCAGCGAGCGCACGCCTTTCCCCGGCTATGCCGCCCTGCTGCCGTGCCTCGGAACAGCCGCGCTCATCTGGGGGCATAGCCTTCCGGGATCGCTATCCTTTCATTTGTTGAGCCTTCCTCCGCTAAAGTTCATCGGACGCATTTCTTACTCGCTCTACCTCTGGCACTGGCCCGCCCTGGCCTATGCGGAATACTGGCAGCCGGACCCGCTGCGCTGGCCCTGGCGCCTCGCCGTGTTGCTTTCGTGCGGCATCCTAGCTTGGCTCTCATGGCAATGGGTTGAAACCCCTTTCCGCACGCGCCGGGTGCTGCCGACGCACCGCAATGCGCTGGCCTTTGGCGTGTTGTCTCCGGTGATTGTCATGGCGATGGCCGTGCCGGTGATGCTTGCATCTGGTTTTCCGCGACGTTTCTCTCCGCTGGTCCGCTCCCTCGGCGAAGGCCGCCTGGACTTTCCGTTTCGTTACGACCTCAGCTCGCGTCAGGTGCGTAACGGGGACTTCCCGACCCTCGGGAGCCGGAACGCTTACGATCCGGTGGGCTTGCTCGTCTGGGGCGACAGCCATGCCATGTCACTGCTGCCCGCACTCGATCAGATCGGCCGCGACCGACAACAGACGATTCTCATCGCAACGCACTCCGCGACTCCGCCCATTCAGGGACTTCGTGATCCCGGACACGTGGGAATCGGCGCCGAATCCGACGCGTGGAATGAAGCTGTGTTCACGCAGATCGTGCGGTTGCGGGTCCCATCTGTTCTGCTCGCCTGCCGATGGACAAGCTACGGATTGGCTCCGGGAAAGAAGCAATCTGCCGCCGCTTGCATCTCCGATGCAGTGTCGAGGCTCCGGGCTGCGGGAGTTGCGGTTTGGTTGTTAAAAGAAGTACCAGACCAGCCGGTGAGCGTGCCTAAAGCATTGGCAGTTGCGGCGATTAAAGGCACTGATCGGAATCTGGGTCTGCTCTTGAGGCAGCACGAGAAAAGCTCACATCTGGAAGATCTCCTTCTTGAGCCGGCTCGTGTGGCGGGCGCAC
>JBAVML010000043.1:0-2133 GCA_049690035.1 Chthoniobacteraceae bacterium | reverse complement strand
GGTCAAAACAGTACCCCGTGGCTTCGACGCGGTTGGTGAATGATCTGGCAATCAAGACTGCAGTGTTGAGCGTGCCGGGATCAGGGACTCAAACACCATCGATATAAATTATGAGCAAGCAGGCCGTCATGCTACCGGTCCATGCGAATGCTTCTTGAAGCCATAACCGGCCTGCCGTAGCGAAGCGGAGGCAGGACGGTCGGCTGGAGTGATGGGATGGACTCCTCCCGCCCTAATCGGCATCAGCAGTGCCAGAATGGAGGTGTCGAAAACACACCTTCCCCCTTCACGAACGAGAGGAGTCCGGACATGAACCCTACCACCGTCGCGGTCGATTTGGCAAAGTCGGTTTTTGAACTCGCCGTCTCCGACGGCCAAGGGCGCGTCACCGAGCGCAAGCGCCTGTCGCGGGAGGGGTTCGCCAAGTTCTTCGTGAACCGCGAACCCTGCCGCATCGTGATGGAGGCCTGCGGCACGGCGCACCACTGGGCGCGGACGTTTCAGGCGCAAGGCCACGCGGTCAAGCTGCTGCCGCCGCAGCATGTGCGGCCCTATGTGCGCCGCAACAAGACCGACCGGGCCGATGCCGCCGCCTTGCTGGAGGCTGACCGTTGCGGCGATATTTTGCCGGTGCCGGTTAAGACCGAGGGGCAGCAAGCGTTGCAGGGGCTACACCGCGTCCGCTCGGGTTGGATGGCGACACGCACGGCGCGGATCAACACGGTGCGCGGCCTGCTGCGAGAGTTCGGCTTTGACATGCCGCAAGGGCCTGCGGCGGTGATGGCGCGAGTGCCGGGCTGGCTGGCGGACGAAACCGTGTCCATGCCGCCCGTGCTGCGGCAAGCGCTGTCGGCGGTGATGGACGAAATTAGCCGCCTGGACACCCGCATCGCCGAACTCGAAAAACAATTGCGGCAGGAAGCCAAACAACGGCCCGCCGTGCAGAAGCTGATGGACGTGCCGGGTATCGGCCTGCTGATCGCCACCGCCCTCATCGCCGCCGTCGGCAACATGGAAGCCTTCCGCGACGGGCGGCACCTCGCCGCGTGGCTCGGCCTGACACCGAAAGAGTCGAGCAGCGGCAACCGCCGACGCTTGGGCCGCATCAGCAAGCGCGGCGACCCGTACCTGCGCACCCTGCTAATTCATGGCGCAAGGTCGGCGCTCAACGCCGCCGCCGTAAAGCGGGCCGCCGGCCAAGAGCTGACCCGGCTGCAACGCTGGGCGGTCGAACTCGCCGGGCGCGTCGGCCACAACAAGGCCGCCACCGCGCTGGCCAACAAGCTGGCCCGGATCAGTTACGCCGTCGTCAGGCAGGGGCGGACGTTCGACGGGGACTTTGTCCCCGATTTGCCGAAGGCGGCGGTATCGCAGGCCGCTTAAAAACGATGAACACCTGCACGTATTGGTAAACGAGTAAACACCGAGTTCCCCACCCGATTTGCGAACGAGAGACTCGACAGTCATGGCGCAACAGGTCGGACCGGTACCGGGAAAAGCCGATAACGAGCACGGCCAAAAGGCCGCTGGAACGATAGGCACCCGGTGCGCGGATTCCATGAAGGCCCGGAGGCTTGATCTCCAACAAGGCCGGATATACGACTGCAACCGATCCTTATCGCCGCCCGATTGAAGAGGTCTTGCTTGCAAATAGGGAGGAGTCCATATAAGCTAGTTAGGCCGATTGTAGCCCGCATGAAGCAAAGCGGAATGCGGGGTTTCGTGGCTCCGATCATCCCGGATTCCGCTGCGCTCCATCCGGGCTACCTCGCTGATAACCGATGCCTTTGTAGTTAGCGGGTCACGGTAATTGACGCGCGTCCAACCGTAGCGGCGCTCTGGCCGTCACCGGCATGCCGGACTTCGAGCGGCAGGGTAGTCAATGGCGAGATTGCCGGAACTTGATAATTAAAGCTGGCAATTCCCCGGCTGGAGGTGGTTGCCGTGCCCACCACCTTGCCGTTGATCACAAAATTTATTTTGCGATTGGCCAGGGGAACATTGGCTTCATTGGCGCTCAGGCTTGCCTTGAGTGTGACTGGCTTATTTCTGGTCGCGCTGGCCGGTGTGACGGCGGCAACGGAGGTTGATTTGCCGACGATGATGTTGCGGGAGACGGGCTTGCCTGAGCCC
>JBAVML010000042.1:0-6461 GCA_049690035.1 Chthoniobacteraceae bacterium | reverse complement strand
GCGTATGCCTACAGCCGTTCGCTGGAGAGCCGCATCGCCCGCCTCGAGAGCCGCGCACGCGCAGCCCGCACGTCGCGCAACAAGACGGAAGCCCGGGCGATCAAGAGCGAGATCGCTTCCCTCAAGGTGGAGGCGAAACAAAAGACCGTGGTCGTGGACAAGGAACTCGGCGACCAGCAGCAGGCGATCAGTGAGGGGCGCGGCGCCAAGAATTACGGTGGACTCAAAAGCGAAGTGAATTCACTTCAGGAAACAAAAGGAACGCTCGGGCGTCAGGTCAACCGGCTCGCCGGTCTCGAGAACCAGCTCGACGTCTGAGTTCCCCACGCAGCTCAATTCCATTCTCATGAAGAAACTCCTCTTGCTCAGCCTGTCTGCCGCCAGCGGTATCCTCCTTCCCGGTTGTGAGACGACGGGAGATCCGAACTCCGGCGGTATCTTTTGGAGCGAATCGAAAGCGAAGCAGCGGATCTATGCGCGCCAGCAGCATTTGAACGACGTCGAGTCCGACACCGCGCGCGTCAATCGGCGGAATCGCCGGATGGAGCGCCAACTCGATCAGTGACCGCCCCGTGCGGATTGCGGTGGGTCCGCTGGGTGGTTTTCTTGCTCGCCACAGGTGCGATCGGATCTGTGCCCGCCGGCGCGCGGGAAGTGACGCAGGAGGAGTCGGACAGCGCGTTCCGGCTTTTCCTCAACATCAAAGAGGACCTCGTCCAGAACTGCATCTACCGGCCCAGCGACGTGAAGATCGTCACCGGCGCGCTTAATGGACTCGCACGCGAGCTCGACCCGGAATTCGCCCCGTATTTTCCCGAGACGTTGTCCTCGACCTTCCCCGCCGCATTCGACGAATATCAGAAGGCGCTCCGGAAGCTGGTGCGCACCAAGGCGCTGGGAACGCGGACGCTGCAGGATCTCGTCGAGCAGTCGCTCCGCGCCTTTTGCCACACGCTCGACCGCTACTCGGACTACGACGACCACGCGTCATCGGTCCGGGAGAAAGCGTTGAAGAAAGCGGACTACGTCGGCGCGGGGATGACGATCGAGCGTACGGCCGAAGGGTTCGGTTGTTTTCCCTTCCCCGGTGGGCCGGCAGATCTCGCGGGCTGCATCTCGGGCGACCGGTTGCTCGAAGTGGACGGCAAGTCGGTGCGCGGACGCAACGCCGCGGATGTCGGCTCGATGTTCCCCGGCGCGGAAGGCAGCACCGTGCGGGTGAAGGTGCGGCACGCGAGCGATCGGAAGGAGGAGGTGCTGGAAATCAAACGCGGGCCGATCAGCACGTCATTCATTTCGGTGGAGCAAGGGAAAGGTCGCGCCACCGTGCGGCTGCGCTGGCTGACTGAGGCGACGGTGAAGGATCTCCGCACGTTTCTTCGCGCCGCGCGACCTGATGAACCGCTGACCATCGACTTCCGCGGCTGTCACGGCGGCGAACTGCGGGCGGCCGTTGCCGTGGCGGAAATTTTCCTCCCCGCCGGCGCGACCATCTGCACCATCGAGACGCGCGCGGGCAAGGAAGTCTTTCGCTCGGCGAATGCCACTCCGTTTCGCGCCAAGCCGCTGATCATTCTTCAGGACAAGGGAACGATGAGCGGCGCGGAGTTGGTGACCGTGGCGCTGGTCACGTCGCCCGAAGTGCGCGCGGAATCGCGCGGCGAACGCAGCTACGGAAAGGGAGTGACGCTCTCCGAAGTCGAAGTGGTCGGCGGCGGTCGGCTGCGCTACGCGGACGGACGAATCTACGGGCCGCACGGCGAATTCTGGGACGGCGAAGGTCTCCCATCATCTGTCGAAGAAACGCGCGCGAAGTAGCGCGAAGGGGTTTTCGATCCGGCATTTCACGCCGTGCTGCCGTCGCGCGGCCGCTTACTGCCCGATGATTTCCAGGCGGCCGGAGGTTTGCGTTTCGGTCGGCGGCGAGCCCTTCGCCGGCGAGGCGAGAAAATATCCGGCGGCGGTCTTCTGCTTTTGCAGGACGACGCCGACGAGCTTGGTCGGCAGCGTGGTGACGGGGTGAACGAACGTGCCGCCGACACCGCCCGTGCCCGACAGGCCCACCTTGAGATTTCCCAGCGCCGTGCCGCCGGTGATCGCGCCGAGGACGAGCGTCTTTCCACCGACGCCGATGGCGAGCTGATTTCCCGTGGTGGGCGGGATGCCGCCGGCGGTGAGCGTGAGGTCCGCGTTTCGTGCTCCGCTCGAGGGGGCGTTGCCGAGCGGAGTGACCGCGCCGCCTTTCGGCAGGAAGTATTTTGAGCCCTCGAAATCGACGGCGATTCCGCTGCTCCAACCGTCGCGATAGTTTTTCGCCTTGTTGAGTTGCGGACGAAACCAGAGCAGCGCGGCGCCGGCGGCGTCCGTCTGCATGGGCACATCGCGAAATTGAATCTCACCGGTGATCGCGCCGCGTCCGCCGTAGGCAAAGGCGAAGAAGGGCAGGGTATCCGCTCCCACCAGCGGGCCGCTGGTGGAAACGGACGTGCCGTCCGCGAGCTTCGCCACCACCTTCACCGTCCCATTCGGCGCGATCTTGAGCGTGGCGATTCCATCGCCCTGGGGAAATTTTTCGGGCGGCAGCGCGGGCGTCGGCGGGAGCGCGCGGAAGACCCCGGTGAAACTGCCCTTGCCGGCCGCGGCGTCGAGCAGGCTGGCGGGCACGGACACGAGGGGAGCCACGGGGTTTTTCTTCGCCGTATAGAGGCCCTGTGCGGCGCCAATCGTGGCGGCGCTGGCGCTGTTTTCGGTGATCGATCCCGTGAGGGAATGATTCACCGTGCGGTCGAGCGAGAGGTCGAGGGCGAGCGGCGATTGCCCCTTCTTTCGCGGAATGACCAGGGTCGGCGACGCGGTCTTGCCAAAGCGGGCGACGCCACTGTTCGCGAACGTTCCTTTCAACGCGATCGCAGCTTTCAATCCGCCCAGGACAAGCTTCCCGGTGAAACGCCCGGTGCTGAGCACGTTGACCGTGATGAGACCGCTCAACGGGAACGGGTTCAAGTTATCGGCGGATACGACGAGCCCGGAGTAGGTGCCGACGATCTGCGGGTCCACGGTGGTGAACTCGAAGGAGAAAGTCGTCGGCTTCGAAATCCCGCCATCCTGGTTCACGGTTTTGATCACGATCACGTTGGTCCCATTTTCCGGAGAGACGGCCAGCGACCAGGTGGGCGGCGGTCCGGCGTTGATGATGGCAGTGATGAATGGGCCGTCGTTGATGGAAACGAGAACCTCCGTGATGCCGGGATCGTCGGGCAAAGCTCCGCCGAGCGGGATCGTCGAGCCCGCGGGTCCCGTGGTCAGCGCCTTGTCGGGCGCCTTGATCGAGGCCGGCTTCGGACCGGGTGCCGGATTGGAATCGACCACGTCGCCGAACGTGCCCGCGCCGGTGGTGGTATCGATAGAATAGACAAGCCCCGTATCCTCGCGCCCGCCTTTCGTCGCGGTGCCGAAGAAGAGTGTCGCCGAATCCGCGGTCAAGCCGCCGACCGGGTGCGCGCCGGGCGCTGCGCCCTTGGCGCCATTGAAGCTGGCGATCGTGGTGACGTTTCCCGTCGCGGTGTCGAGCGAGAAGATGGTGCCGAGATCGTCGGTGCCCCCGTTTTCCGTGGTGCCGAGCAGCTTGCCCGCGGCGCCGGGCGTCAGCGCAGCGCGGGGATTGGCGCCGTTCGGTCCGGTGAAGGACGCAATGGACGAAAACATGAGGGTGGCGGGATCGATCGTGAAGACCGTGCCAAGATCGGCCGAGCCGCCGCTGGCGGTCGTGCCCCACAGCTTTCCGCCACTCAGGATCAGCGCCGCCTCCGGGGTGGCGCCGAGAGTTCCGGCCAGCGTGCCGGTGAATTCCGCGATGGTCGTGAAGGTGGTGCCGTCGAACTTGAAGACCGTGCCGAGACCGCCGGCTCCGCCCGCGCTCGTCGTGCCCCATATTACGCCGGCGCCATCGATGAAAAGCGCGCCGAGCGGCTTGCTCCCCTTGAATAATCCGCCAGTGCCGGTGAACTCCACCAGCGTCGTCAGCGCGCCCGTCGTCTTGTTGACTTTGAAAATGGTGCCGAAGTCCCCCGAACCGCCCGTGCTCGCAGTGCCGATGAAATCGCCGGCGGCATCGCGCACCAGCGCCGCCGCAGGGCGACTGCCGTGGGCGGTGCCGTCGAATTCGACCACGGTTGTCAGCTTGCGATTGCTCGGCGTGAATTTGAAAACGGTGCCGAGACTGTTCGCGCCGCCCTGCTCGGTCGTGCCCCATAGCGTGCCCGCCGCGTCGCGCACCAGGCCGGCGCGCGGATACGCGCCTTTTGCCAGCCCGACATCGCCGGTGAAACTCGCGAGCACCGTGATTTCGGTCTGGGCCGAGAGGCGGAAGATGGTGCCGTAGGTGTCCGTGCCGCCGCTGTTGCTCGTACCGACGAAGGTGCCGTCCGGCAGCCGGAGCAGGTCGCCATTTGGGGCCTCAATCGTCTGGGCGAATGCCTTGACCGCGACAAGCGCGAGGAGGAGCGCGACAGCAGCGGATTTCATGACGACGATTTTTAGGGAAGGAAATCCCGCAAGACGAGCGTGGAGTTGCGCAATCTTTAATGTCCGACGCGGCCGTTCGGGACGGCGGGGCGCGGTGTGGGATCAGCGACCCCGCTTGGCCCCGAGGCGACAGGCCGGGGTGGCACCTTGCCGGGTCGTGTCGCGGATGCCACCGAGGTGGACTGCAGCACCGGCGGCATGGGCAGGTCGGCTGACCGGGGCGTTCCGCGCTTGCGGCGACCGGGTTGCTTGCGCTCGGCGCGCGCCGCTTTTTCCTCCGCGGCGAGGAAGGCGAGCGTCTGTTCCTTGAGCTGCTGCGGTGTGATCTCCAAGCCGAGGCGCTGAAGGATGGAACCCTCCGCGAGTTGCACCTCGAGTTCCGCGCGCTGCACATTCACGAGGCTCTCCGCGAGACCCTGCCGGACATCGAAGAGCCCGGCCTCCACCTCGAGCACGCGCCGCCCTTCCACCTTTCCTGCCGCGAGCCGCTGACGTTCGTTGGTGAGCAGCTCTTCGTTGAATTTGAGCATCGCCCGGTAATTGCCCACGGTCGATTGGCTGCTCTTCAGTTTCTGCACGCTCGTGTTCAGTGCGGTGGCGATCTGCGTTTCGACATTCGCGAGCTGTTTGTCCGCCTGGAGCAAGGACGCGCGCACGGCGGAAAGTTCGTGACGCCCGCGGATGCCACCCCACACCGGCAGGCGGAACTCCACTCCCGCGGACCACGACGGAAATCCTCCATCTTCGAGGTCGGAGTAGGAGGTGTTCGGGGAATCGCCGAGGCCATTGTAGCCGTAGGAGCCTTTGAGATTCAGCTCGGGGAGACGCTGATTCTTTGCGACGCCGAGCCGCACCAGCGTCTCGTCGCGCTTCTTTTTCTGGATGAGATAATCCGGGTTCAGTTCGAGCGCATTGGTCCACACGTCCTTGTAAACGGCCTTCATCACGTGGGCATCGGGCTGGTCGGAAGGCTCGAGGATTTCCGGACTCATCGGTGCCCGGCCCACGAAGACGAGCAGCTGCCCGCTGGTCTCGGTGAGTTTTTGCTGCGCTTCCGTCCGCTTGGTACGGCGCAAGGCGAGGCCGGCTTCCGCCTCGAGGATGTCCAGCTCGGTGCCTTTGCCGGCGCGAACCTTTTCGATCGCATCGGTGTGGAGCGACTCCGCAACAGCCACCGACTCATCGAGGAAGCGGAGCTGCTCACGGGAAAAATAAACGTTCCAATAAGCCGTCTCCGCCTGGGCCAGCGTGACCATACACTGCCGGCGATATTCCTGGAACGCCTCGTCGGAAGTGAGCGCGGCGAGGCGCAGATTGGCGAGCGCGGCAGTCGGGCCCCCGTTTTTAAGCAGCGGCTGAGTGATGGTCGCGCCGGCGAAACTCTGCCATTCGTCGGTGTGGGCCGGCTTCGTCGTGTCCGTCGTGCCGAAGGGCGGGAGGTTGTTCTTGTAGTTGTTCAGCGTGTAGCCGAGGCGAATTTTTGCGCCCGTTATCGTCAACGCCTCGAGTCCTGCGTCGAAGAGGTTGTTCTTTTCGTCGAGGATCGGGACGCCGCCGAGGTTGCGCGTTTGCTCCACCGTATTTGGCCGCCGGTTTTCCACGTGCTGGGCGGACCCGGTCAGTTCCGGCTCGAACGCTCCGTATTCCGCCAGCGACCGATGGCGCGCCGCCTCGGCGCCGAGAATCTGGGCCTGGATCGTCTGGTTTTGCGCCATCACCATGCGCAGAAAATCTGGGAGAGAAATACGGACGACGCGCGGGGTCGTTTCCGGTGGAGCTGAGGCGTGGGCCGCGATAGCGAGGAGCAGAGCGGCGCCGGTGAAGATGATCGCGATGGTCGGGCGTCCGGCGAGTGGTGTTGTTCCTGGCATTAGCACTGAGCAGCGAAAGACATGGGTGCTTTTGACGGGACCGTTTCGAATGTGGCAAGCCTCATT
>JBAVML010000041.1:0-25748 GCA_049690035.1 Chthoniobacteraceae bacterium | reverse complement strand
GAAGTTCACAACGCAGCCGGTGAGCTTGCCCTCGGCATTCCAACAGCCGATCACGCCGACCTGCGGATCGACCGGTCCGGCAAATTCCACGTTGTCGGGATTGCCTTTGCCCGGATGGGAAAAGGAGAGCCCGTTCTTCATCCGGATGCGGCGGTTGAAGGCGACTGTCTCTTCCCGCCCGTAGCCGAAGCTCGCCGTGCCCGCGCTGCGCGTTTCATTCGCGGCGACGACCGCGTCCACGATGGCGTCGCGCACTTTCACCAGATACGCCGGATCGGCGCACGAGGACTTTTTGTAAGCGAGGTCTTTCACCAGCGCCGACGCGTGATCGAAATCGCCCGGCTGGATCATGATGATCGGGCCGGACGAATGGGAATGTGATGCGCCGATCATGATGGCGTCGGCCTTGATGTCGCAGCGCGCGGCGATCCTCGCGCGTGCATCCAGCACGAGCGAACGCGGGACGCCGAGCGCATCGAGGCCCACGAGCGCGACGCGTTGTTTGCCGTCGTCGAAGACCGCCGCGCGCGCCTTGCACGGGTCGTGGATGCGTTTGCTAAATGATTTGCCGTAGCCTCCGGGGACTTCCATCCCGACCTCGGGCGTGATGTCGCGTTCGGCGAAGCCGGTTTTGAATTCGGCGCGCGCGGCAAAGGATGTCGCGCAGACGAGCAGGGCGAGAGTCAGTCTGATCATGTTTTTCTTGGGGAAATGGAGCGGCGCGAGCGTCCGATCGTGGATCGTTCCCAGTCAACCCCCCAGGTTCCCGCGTATTTGAGGCGCCGCTTCGACGGCGTGCGATCAGCTTTGGCCGGAGCCCTTGTCGCTGGGGCCATTCGCACCGCCCTTGAGCGGGGAAACCGTCCGCGGCAGCGGCGTGCCGGGCTGCAATTTCACCGTGGGTTGGAGCGGCAATTTCATCGGTGGCTTCAGCGGAACCTTCGGCGCGGGCGCGATGGGTTTGGTCGCGGCATCCGTGTCGATTCTTTGCGTGCTGCCCTTCGGCGCGGGCGCGGGTGTCGTGGGGAGGCGCACCGTCGGCTTGGGTGAGGGAGCAGCTGCCGGTGCAGTAACTTGTTTCGCGGGGACCGCGACGGGGGTGGGGCGAACGCCGGATCCGACGGGGACCGGTTGTTTCGTCGGGAGCGCTCCCGGCGGCTTCGGCGCGAGTTTCGCAGCGACCGGGAGCGGGAAGGAGGGTTTCGGCAGTGGGACGGCGGCCGGCGTGGCAGCTGGTGGTGGAAGCGGTGCCGCCTCGACTTTGGCTGGCTCTGGTTTCTCCGCGACGGGTTTGGGCGTCTCCACCGCAGGCCCGCCTGCTGGCTCGGCGCGGAAATTCGCAAACTCCGCCTGTGCGCTGGCCGCGACCAGCTTCAGATTCTCGCGGTCCCGCCGCAGCAGGGCGAGATCGGTCTTAAGCTTGGCGATCTCCTGCTGGGCAGCATGCTGCGCTTCCTTGAGAGCTTCACGCTCGGCGAGTAGCTGGTCGTATTCCTCCTGCTTCACCGCCACGGTGCCCGCGCTGCTTTCGGCGCCGTGCGCCTTATTGAGTGCTTCGACCTCCTCGCGCAAAGCACCCACGCGGTTCTTCAACTCGGCATTTTCCTGTCGCACTGCATTGATCTCACTGCGCGTGGGGAGCGCTTCCACGTTCGCTGCTTCCGCTGGTGCCGGGGTCTCCGGGCTGTATTCACATTCCAGCGCGCCGAAGGCGACCTTGCACGCCTCGCGCAGGTGGAAGTCGGTCACTGGTTCACCGTTCACGAAGGTTCCGTTCGTCGAGCCGCGGTCGTGCAGCCGATAGTGATCCTCTTCCAAAACGAATTCGGCGTGAAACCCGGACAGCGTGCGGTCGATGATCTGAATGGTATTCAACGGCAGGCGCCCGAGAGTGACGCGCGAACCGGTGAGGACGATGACGCTGGGCTCATCCTTTTCAGGAAACTTGAGTCGAAGACTGGCCATAGCTGGAGGTGTTTGGGTTGAACGACGCGGGGTTCGACGGGAATCCCGAGCGCCCCTGAACATAGTTGCCGCAAATTGCGCGGGAGACAACTGTGCGTTGCAGGCGAATGCGCGCCGCGGGTGTTTTGATGCTTTCTAAGGATGGCCGGTGTTCCGCATTCTCCCCTGCACCATGATGAAATTCCCCTTCCTCCGAACCCTCCTCGCCATCTGCGCCCTCGGCGCGCTGGCCCAGGCCGCGCCGATCCCCGATGAATACAAGACCAACGGCTTTGCCATCGGCTGCCAGGCTTACACTTTCAATCGCTTTACCGTCTTCGAGGCCATCGAGAAGACAGCCGAGGCGGGCGGGAAAGTGATCGAGTTCTATCCGGGCCAAAAGCTGAGCAAGGAAGAGCCGACCGTGAAGTGGGATCACAACGCGCCGGACGACGTGGTGGCGAAGGTGCAGGCGAAGCTCGCGCAGCACAAAATCAAGGCGGTGAATTACGGCGTCGTCGGCATTCCCACCGAGGAGCCGGAAGCGCGGAAGATCTTCGAGTTCGCCAAGAAAATGGGTCTGCGCGCGGTGACCACGGAGTCCTTCGAGGCGATCGACACGATCGAGAAGCTGGTCAAGGAATATGACATCAAGGTGGGCTTTCACGATCATCCGCGGAAGCAGGACAAACCCACTTACCGCATGTGGGATCCTTACTTCATCCTCGAGCTGACCAAGGGCCGCGACGAACGCATCGGCGCGTGTGCGGACACCGGGCACTGGCAGACCTCGGGCGTCAATCCGCTCTGGGCTGTGCGCACGCTGAAAGGCCGCATCGTCAGCAGCCATCTCAAGGACAAGGAAGACTTCGGCAAGAGCCACGACGTGCCCTACGGCACCGGTGTCGGCCAGATCGGCGACGTCCTCGCCGAGCTGAAGGCGCAGGGCTTCGACGGCAATATCTCGATCGAATACGAATACAACTGGGAGAACTCGCTGCCCGAGGTGAAGCAGTGCATCGACTTCGTACGGAACTGGCAGCCGAAGAAGTAACTAACTAGCCAACCCCAGTTTTTTTGGAAAACACCGCGTGCCTACCAGCGCGCGGCGTTTTTCGTTTCTGGATCAGTCGCGAGTTTCGGTTGAAACCTCCGCGGCGCCATCCGTGCCCGGCGCAGCCAGCGCCTGCTCGAACGCGCGCCAGGCAAGCATAGCGCACTTCACGCGCTGCGGAAATTTGCGGACGCCTTCCATGAGCTGAAGATCGCCCAGCGCCGGCGATGGCGCTCCGTCCCCCTTGGTCACAAGCGTGTGGAAAGAATCAAGCAGTGCGGTTGCCTCGGCGCGGCTTCGTCCCTTGAGCTTCGTCGTCATCATCGAAGCCGAAGCCATGCAGATCGCGCAGCCCTGGCCGGTGAACTTGATCTCGGCCACCTCGCGCTCCGGGCCGAAGCGCACGCACAAGTCGATCTCGTCTCCGCACGACGGATTGTCGCCATGCACTTTCACCGCGCCCTCCGCGATCTCGCCGAAATTGCGCGGCCGCTTCGAATGATCGAGCAGGACCTGCTGGTAGAGATCTTCGAGTTCGGGACTCATGTGAAAAAGCGGCGCGCCGCATCGAGGATTTCGATCATGCGATCGATTTCGGCCGTGGTGTTGTAAAAGTAAAAGCTCGCCCGCGTCGTGCCGGGCAGCCGGAATTTTTTCATCAGCGGCTGATTGCAATGATGCCCGCCGCGGAGCGCCAGCCCGTATTGATCGGCGTACGTCGTGAGATCGTGCGGATGCGCACTCTCCATCACGAAGCCAACCAGGCCGCCGCGCTCGCCGCGCGGGCCGAGGATGCGCATCCCGGGAATCGCCGCGAGCCGCTCGATGGCGTAGCCCGCGAGCGCGAGGTCGTGGTGGAAAACGTGCTCGCGCCCGATGCCTTCGAGATAGTCGATCGCCGCACCGAGGCCGACGGCGCCCGCGATGTTCGGCGTCCCGGCTTCGAAGCGATGAGGCGCTTCCTTGTAGCTGCTCGTTTCGAGCGAAACGCTCACGATCATCTCGCCGCCGCCATGCCACGGGGGCATCGCATCGAGCAACTCCGCGCGGCCATAGAGCGCGCCGATTCCCGTCGGGCCGCACATTTTATGGCCGGAGAAGGCGAGGAAGTCGCAGCCGAGCTTTTGCACATCGATCGGCAGATGACCGGCGCTCTGCGCGGCGTCCACCAGCGTCACCGCCCCGACGGCCCGAGCGGCGCGGCACAGTTCGGCGACCGGGTTGATCGTGCCGAGCGAGTTCGAGATGTGGGTGAAGGCGAAGAGCTTCACCTCGGGCGTCAGCAACGTGCCGAGCTGGTCCAGCGCCAGCGTGCCATCCTCCCGCACGGGGACGAAACGAAGTCGCGCGCCGGTGCGTTGCGCGAGCAGTTGCCATGGCACGAGATTGCTGTGGTGCTCCATCTCCGTGAGCAGGATCACGTCGCCGGCGCGCACGAACTTTCCGCCCCAAGATTGCGCGACGAGGTTGATCGCCTCCGTCGTTCCGCGCATGAAGACAATCTCCTCCGCGCTCGCCGCGCCGAGGTAGCGCGCCACCTTCGCCCGCGCCTCCTCGTAGGCCGCCGTGGCGCGGGAACTCAGCTCGTGCAGCCCACGGTGCACGTTGGCGTTGTCACGCTCGTAGTAATGCTGGAGCGCGTCCAGGACCGCCCGCGGTTTCTGCGAGGTGGCGCCATTGTCGAAGTAGATGAGCGGATGCCCGTGCACCTTCTGCGCGAGGATCGGAAAGTCCGCGCGCAGCGCCGCCCAGTCGGGCGCGGGGGTGGCTCGGGATGAAGATGGTGAATTTGCAGTCATGTTGCTCACGCTCGAGGCAAGCCGTGCGCGGGGAAGTTCAGGCGTTCCCGCGCCCGGCGCAATGCTCCGCTTGGGCGGCCTCGCTCAACGCGCCGCGGAATACTTCTCGAGTTCCGCCTGCTTGCGGACGGCTGCGAAGAGCTTGGGGATCGCCGTCTTGCTCGCTGCATTCGCGATGTACGGTGGCAGCGAACCTCCCGAGTCCGAGAAGATGCAGTAAGTCGCGCGCGTCTGCCGTCCATCGGTCGTGGGTTCGAGCAGCCACGAGCCTTCCGTGACCTTCACCCGCACGACGCCGGCCTTGGCTGCCGGGCCGAGGTCGTTCGCCGTCTGCCAGCGATTGCAAAAACACGCCCCGCCACCGGCCATGCGCCGCGTCTCGAACCGGACGCGGATCGTGTAGTCGCGATCCCCGACGATCGGCGGCGAAACGCGTTGATAGCTCACCCGCGAATTGCCATCGCGCGAGAGCACGCGGGATTCGGTGACGTAAGGCATGAAACGCGGATACTCGTCCACGTCGTCGAGCACCCGTCGCACTACCTCCGGTGGCATGGCGATGATCCCCACCGCCTTGAACTCCCGGAGATCGGAGTCCTTGCGCGCCCGTTCATACACGGTCAGATCCGCCGCTTGCGAGACGGGGCTCCATTTCGGCCCGTCCTCTGCGGAGATCGCCCCGGCTGAGGTCGCCAAACACGCGGCAGCGATCAGGAGGGCGCGATGGAGAGGCTTCATCCGGGGAGGTTATGCGGACCGATCTGCCGCCGGTCAATCCATCCGGCGCGATGGGGTGAGATGGCGTCTAATTCCGGTTTGTGGCAGAGGGTCCATGAAGATACGCACCTGCATTCCGCGGCGCGCATCCTTCCTCCCGATCATGAGTTCACCGCAGACCGCATCCCTCCTCTCCCGCCGCCGCTTCCTCGCGCGCACCACCGCTGCTGGCGCCGCAGTGCTCGGCTTTCCCGCGATCTTGCGCAGCCAGTCGCCGGGCAGCCGCCTCAACCTCGCGATTATCGGCTGCGGCGGACGCGGAGCGAGCGACATGGCCGAGATGCTCGGCGAAAACATCGTCGCACTCTGCGACGTCAACGCGAACAACCTCGCTGCCGCCGCGGCCAAGGCGCCCGGGGCGAAACAATTCCGCGACTTCCGCAAAATGTACGACGAGCTGAAGGACGCGGAGTTCGACGCCGTCGTTGTCGCCACGACCGAGCACACTCACGCCTTCGCCACGCTGCCGGCACTGCGTCGGAAAAAACACGTCTATTGCGAAAAGCCGCTCACCCGCGATGTGCAGGAAGCGCGGATCATCACCGAGGCGGCGCGTGCGGCGGGGGTGGCGACCCAGATGGGCACGCAGATTCACGCCGGGACGAACTACCGTCGTGTGGTCGAACTCATCCAGTCCGGCGCGATCGGTCCGGTGCATGAAGTGCACGTCTGGGTCAATCGCACCTGGGGTCGGCAATCGCCCGAGGACGCCGCCAAATTCAAGGATGTCGCCAGCACCCAAGAGCGGCCAACGGAGGCGGACCCGGTGCCGCCCGAACTCGACTGGGACCTCTGGATCGGCCCCGCACCGTGGCGTCCGTTCAACAAAGTCTATTTCCCCGGCAACAAATGGTACCGCTGGTGGGACTTCGGCAACGGCACGATGAGCGACCTCGGCTCGCACTGGAATGATCTGCCCTTCTGGGCGCTTAATCTCGACGCGCCGCTCACCATCGAAGCAAGCGGCCCTCCGCCGCATCCCGAGATCGCGCCCGCGTCCATGACCGCCACCTACTCCTACGGCCCCCGCGGCACGATGCCGCCGGTGAAACTCACCTGGTATCAAGGTGTGCCGAAACCGCCGCAGTGGGAGGAAAAAGCCATCCCGCAGTGGGCCAGCGGTGTGCTCTTCGTGGGTGGCAAGGGAATGCTCCTCTCCGACTACGGCAAACACGTCCTGTTGCCCGAGGAACAGTTCAAAGGCTTCACCCCACTGGCGCCGACGATCCCCGACTCGATCGGGCATCACAAGGAATGGCTGCAGGCCTGCAAGACAGGCGCGCCGACGACCTGCCACTTTGGCTACAGCGGCCGACTGACCGAAGCGAACCACCTTGGCAACGTCGCCTACCGCGCCGGCACGAAGATCGAGTGGGAGACGAAGAGTCTGCGGATCCCCAACGCACCCGCCGCCGAGCGTTTCCTCCGCCGCGAATACCGCAAAGGATGGACGCTCGCCTAGTCGTGAAGCTAGCGGCTTTCGTCACGATTCTCGCCTTCTGCCGAATCGCCGCCGCGGCAGACTTGAAAGACGGTCAACTAGATCGCGACAAGCTGCTCAACTACCTGGACGCGAGCGGGAAGGTGGTTCCTGTGAAAACTGTCGAGGACTGGTCGCAGCGCCGCGCCTCCATCCTCGCAGCGATGCAGGAAATCATGGGGCCCCTTCCCGGGAACGAGAAGCGATGCGCGCTCGACGTGAAACTTGCCGAAGAAGTGGACTGCGGAAGCTATGTGCAGCGGCTCATTAGCTATCAATCCGAGCCCGGAGGCCGCACACCAGCTTACTTACTTATCCCGAAAGATATCCTGGCTGGCGATCGAAAAGCCGCCGCCGTGCTTTGTCTGCATCCCACCAGCGCCGACCTTGGCCACAAAGTAGTCGTCGGGCTGGGTGGCAAGCCAAACCGTGACTATGCCCGTGAGCTTACCCTTCGGGGATATGTCACGCTGGCGCCGTCCTATCCACATTTAGCTAACTACCAACCCGACCTAAAAGCTCTCGGCTACGAAAGTGGGACGATGAAAGCTATCTGGGATAACATCCGAGGGCTGGATCTGCTCGAGTCACTTCCTTACGTGAAGCAGGGAGGCATTGGTGCCGTCGGCCACTCCTTGGGTGGGCACAACGCCATTTACACTGCTGTCTTCGAAACCCGCATCAAGGCGGTTGTCACGAGCTGTGGATTCGACTCCTATCGCGACTATTACGGAGGCGACCCAAAGCGCTGGCAGTCCGGTCAGGGTTGGTGTCAGGAGCGATACATGCCACGGCTGAGCAACTACGCCGGGCGATTGCCGGAAATCCCCTTCGACTTTCCTGAACTCGTTGGCGCTCTCGCCCCGCGGGTTGTTTTCATCAACGCACCACTGCGCGACGCCAATTTCAACTGGCAGAGTGTCGATCGCGTGGTCGCGTCAGCGGCTGAGGTCTTTCGTCTCTTCGGCAAGGCGGAAAACCTGATCGTCGAGCATCCCGATTCGGAGCACGACTTTCCCAGCGCGATGCGGGACAAGGCCTACCAGGTGCTTGACCGCGTCTTGAAATGACGCCGCGACCGCGCGCTCCGTCCGCGGAAACTCGCCAAGATCGCTTTCACTCCCGCCGTCCAGAATCGCCTTGCCGCACCTTTGGAAGCATGCGAAACAAACCGCCTCAGCGTCCTTGAGACAACGCCGGCATAGCTCAGTTGGTAGAGCAGCTGATTTGTAATCAGCAGGTCACCGGTTCGAACCCGGTTGCCGGCTCCACTCGAGCGCGGCATTTGCGGCTCTCGCGCGATGGCGATTGATCCGAAACATTCGGAGTTCCCGGATCACCAACGCATTCGCGCGGCGCGCTGGGCCCAATCGCTCCGCGCATAGAGCCGCGCGATGATGAAGAGGAAGGAACGGGTGAAGAAGTGCTTCAGGTAGAAGGTGAGTTTCGCCTGGCGCGGATAGAGGATGTAGAAGGCTCTTCTCCCCGCGCTGCGGAGCACGTAGTCGGCGAGTTCCGGGGCGGAATGGCGGGCGCTTTGAGCGATCGCTTCGCCGAGGGACGTGGTCCGCGCATCACCGCGATGGTATTGCATGACGTTGCTGCGGAAGAAGGTGGGGCACACGACGCTGACGGAGACGCCAGACACGCGGAGCTCCGCATAGATGCTTTCCATGAGCGAGATGACCGCGGCCTTGGTCACGTTGTACATCGACATCTCCGGCAGGTTCGCGATGCCGCCGGCGCTGGCGATGCTGATGATGTGTCCGCTGCGCTGCTGCTTGAGTAGAGGAACGGCGAAGTGCGTGCCGTAGATCACGCCCATCTGATTGACGCCGGTGATCCACTGCCAGTTCTCGAGGCTGTAGTCGCCAAACATTCCGCCATCGCCGACTCCGGCGTTATTGATCAACACGTCGAGACCGCCGGCGCTGGCGATGTAACTCTCGAACGCGGCGCGGTAGGCGTCTTTGTCGGCAACATCGAAGCGATAAACGAAGGCGCGGCCGCCAGCTTGCTCGATGAGTTGCTTCGATTCGGCGAGCGCGTCGTCGCGGAGGTCGGTGATGCCGAGGGTCCAGCCGTCGCGCGCGAGTGCGACCGCGAGCGCACGGCCGAGGCTGCCACCGGCGCCGGTAATGAAGGCGCGCCGACCGGGATGTCGTGAGCTGAGTCGGTAATTCACGACGAGGCGGGGTGCGCGAAGTTCTGCTTAAACGCAGCGCGCAACTCGGCGGCGTGGCGCAGCAGGGGGTGAGCGAGCGCAAACCACAGCGGCGGCAGCAGCACCACGGCGAAGAGGCCGAAGGTGCCCGCGGGAAGCTCCGGGCTGTAGTCGCGCGAAGCGAGATCAGGATAGTGCCGCGCGCTGTGGCTGTGGTGGTCGGAGTGGCGGACAATCTCCACCAGCATCAGCCGGCTGACCACGCTGTTGCACTGCCACGAGTGCGTTTCATCGACGCTGTCTCCCGACTGCCGGACGAGTCCGTAGTGCTGCACGTAGCTGCCCGCTTCCCAAAAAAAGCGCGCGATGCCGCCTTGGAAGAAAAACGCGGCGAGCGCGATCCAGCCTGCGCCGGCGAAGATGCTGGCCATGAGCAGCCATTCGAGCGCGGTGGAAGCGACGACGAAATTGCGCCAGCCGTAGGGTAATCTTCCGCGGCTCTCGAGGCGCGACGCTTCCATCTGCAACGCGGTCCAGAACTGCTGCGGGATGATGCGGAAATAGAAGCGGTAGAAATCTTCGCCGAGCCGGGCCGTCGTCGGATCATCGGCCAGCCCGACATTGCGATGATGCCCTTGCAGGTGCTCGATGTAGTAGTGGCTGTAGCGATTGAGCAGGCACAGCCAGATGCCGAGCCAGCGATGGAGCGCGCAGCGTCGATGAATCATTTCGTGCGCCGTCGTCAATCCGCCCGCGCCGGCGGCGAGGCCGGTGGAATAGGTCGCGCTCACGACGAACCATCCGCTGATCGTGTGATTCCAAATGCCGATGATGAGCGACGCGACCGACGCCGTCTGTAGCAGTGCCTGACATACGAGCACCGCGTCCGGCACTACCTCGTTTCCTTGCCAGCGCGCTTTGGCTTTCCATAGCCAATCGGGAACGATCAGAGCCGCGAGGAACGCCGTGCCCGCGAGCGTCCACCAGGCGCCGAGCAGATTGCCAGTCACCGCGAATATCGCCGGGACGAGGCTCAGCAGATAGGCGGCGCGTTTCACGATCAAGTCTTGCTTCGCGCGGTGCGCGTGCGGCGCCGCGGCCCGGGTGCCGTGAGGAAGCCGGTGCGCACGAGGTAATCGAAGCACCGGCCGAGCAGCGCGTCGTCCACATCGGGACATTCGATGCCCACCGGCTCGAGTGCCGCGATGGCACTCCGACAATCCACTTCCGCAGCGGAGCGAAACCGCCGGAGCGGATCGTGAAACTCACCGGGGATCAGCAGCATGTAGGGAAGCAGCGCGCTCGCGTGACGCTCTTCGGCCATGGCTTTGATGCGCGCCTCCCACGCTTCCCGCGATGTGATCTCGAGGTCGTAGCCGAAGTTTCGCGCAGCGCGGAGCACATCGGCGAATGTGCGTTGATGCGGATTCACGAGATGGAAGGTGCGGCCCGCGAGGTCAGGATCGCGTGACAGCGCGAGCGTCGCGGCGCTGACGTAATCGGCCGCGGTGAGGAAGATATTCACGTCAAAGGCGGGACCGGAACCGAGCTCGATGCATCCCTTGGTCAGCCGCCAGAATGCGTCCTCGCTCGCGGCGGCACCACCGCGGCTGTCGCCCACGATGAGGCCAGGTCGATAGATGTTCACCGGAAGACCGTTTGTCCGCGCGAGTTCGAGAATTTTCTCCGCCACCCACCGCGTCTGCCCGTAGCCGCTGCCGAGGTGTTGCGGATTCGCAAGTGTGTCGTCCTCGCGAAGCGCCGAGGCGCCGAGACCGCTCGTGGCCATGAACACCGAGACGCTCGAAAGATGATGCACCGGCTTCAGCCGCGCGGTGGTGGCGAGACGCAGGATCGACTGGATGGAATCCACGTTCGCCGCCTTGAGCTGCGCGTACGGGACGAGATGCTGTGCCTCCGCGCCGGCGTGAAAGATCGTGTCCACCTGCTTCGCGAGCCGCGCGAATTGCGAATCCGTCAGCCCGAAATTGCGTACAGACAGTTCGCCGAGCACAGGCACGATGCGCGAAAGATCCGCTGGCAGTCCGTATTGTTCGAGCGTGATTTCGATCTGCCGCCGCGCTTCTTCGACGCTGGGCGATGCGAGGAGGCAGTAGATGTCCGCAGTGGTTTTCTCGAGCAGATCGCGCAACAGGAACGCGCCGAGAAAGCTCGTTGCGCCGGTGAGGAAGACGATGCCCGGCGCGGTGAATTGTGCGGGCTCCACCGGCGTGGCGCCGAAGCGCAGCGCGGGATCGAGCGCGATCTCCGCGGCGAAGTCGATCGTCTCGCCGGCAGGTGCGGCGGGCTCCTCCGCTGCGGTGTTCGCCACGGCGCCGGTGAGGACTTCGAGAACCACCGCGGAGATTTTTGCGATCGTCGGTCCGCCGATCAGTTTGCCCGTGGGCACCGCGGTGCCGAGCTGGCTCTCGACGCGGTTGATCAATTCCACGGCCATGAGCGAGTCGAGCCCGAGCTCGGTCAGCGGCCGATCCAGGCTCAGCTTGGCGACGGGAATGCGCAGCACCTTTGCGATCTGCTCGCGCAGATAGTTCTCGATGATGCGGCGGCCTTCGGCGGGCGAGACGTTCATCACCGCCTCGCGGATCCAGGCGGCGTCGTTGCGCACTTCCTTCCCGTGCCCGGCTTCGCTCATGAGCAGCGAATAGCGCGGCGAGCCCGACATCCGCGCCGGGACGTTTGACCAATCAATGTGCGCCACGGTCATCTGCGCAAGCGGTGTGGGCAGCAGGCGCGCGAGGATGCGCAGCGCCTTGTGCGGCGAAATGCCGGTCCAGCCGAGGCGGGCGAAGTGTTCCTGAATTTTTGGCGTACGGGCGACGTAGCCGAGCTCGGTGAGAAAGCCCCAGTTCACCGAAAGAGCAGGCAGCCCGAGCGCGTGGCGGTGATGCGCGAGCGCGTCGAGGAAGACGTTCGCGGCCGCGTAGTTGCCCTGGCCCGGATTGCCGACCACCGCCGCCGCCGAGGAGAAGAGCAGGAAGAAATCGAGCGGCAGATTCTGCGTGAGTTTGTGCAGGTTCCAGCCGCCGCGCATTTTCGGCGCGAGCACTTTCCGGAATCTCGCGGCGTCGAGCTGGAGCAGCATCGCATCGTCGAGAACCATCGCCGCATGCGCGACACCACGCAGCGGCGGCAGCGTGCGGCTGATCAGCTTGAGAACCTTGCGCACGTCCTCCTCGCGACTCACGTCGCCCCGGGCGAGCACCACTTTCACGCCGCCTGCGCGCATGCGTTTCACCGCAGTGCGCGCTTCATCCGTGGTCATCCCACTGCGGCTCATGAGCACGAGATGACGCGCGCCTTTCACCGCCATCCACTGCGCGACTGCGAGGCCGAAACCACCGAGTCCGCCGGTGATGAGACACGTGCCGGCGCGGTGGAACTCGCTGCGCATCTTCACCGGCTGCGCCTGGGCGGCGACTTCCTCGCCGCGCATGGTGATGACGACCTTCCCGATCTGGCGCGCCTGCGCCATGTAGCGAAATGCGCCCACGGCGTCGCCAATCGGGAATGTGCGAAACGGCAGCGGGCTCAATCGTCCCGTTCGGAAATGTCGACGCAACGTTCCCGAAATATCGCGGATGAACTCCGGCTGCATCGCGCGGCTGAGGTCCACGGCGAAGAAGGACAGATTGTTCCGGAATGGCCGCAGGCCGATCTTGCTGTCCTGGTAGATGTCGCGCTTGCCGATCTCGAGGAAGCGTCCGCCGTGACCGAGCACCGCGAGACTTTTCGGGATCGCTTCGCCGGCGAGCGAGTTGAGGACGATGTCCACGCCGCGCCCGCCGGTGAGCGTCATCACTTCATCCGCGAACGCGAGCGTGCGCGAATCCATGACGTGCGGCACGCCGCAGGAGCGAAGGAAGTCGCGTTTTTCCGCACTCCCCGCGGTGGCGAAAATCTCGGCGCCAGCCTGCTGCGCGAGGCGCACGGCCGCAAAGCCAACCCCGCCCGCGGCGGCGTGAATGAGCACGCGCTCGCCGCGGCGCAAATGCCCGAGATGGTGCAGTGCATACGAAGCCGTGAGATATGCGATGAGCATCGTCGCGGCTTCTTCAAACGTGACGCGAGGCGGCTTCGGCAGCACCAGCGCGGAGTGGATGGTGACGTGCGAGGCGAAGCAGCCCGGCGCGATAGCCATCACCTCATCGCCGATTCGGAGACCGCGCACCTTCGTGCCGACGGCGACGATTCGGCCGGCGCATTCGTCGCCGAGGATCGTCGCGTCTTCCGCATCGGTCGGGTAAATGCCGAGCGTTTTCATCACGTCGCGAAAATTCAAACCGGCGGCGGCGACTTCGATCTCGACCTCGTCGGGCTTGGGCTTGCGGCGGGTGATGGGAGTCAGCGTGAGGCGGTCGAGCAGGCCGGGCTTTGGAATTTCGAGGCGGCACGGATGGCGGTGAACGTTGACAAAGCGTTTCGTCGTCAGCGGGCGAGGTTGCAATGAGCCGCGCCCGACGCGCTGCACATAACGCGTTTCGCCGCGAAGCGCGATCTCGTCTTCCTTCTCGTCGGCGAGCAACTCGGCGAGCAAGTCTTGGACTTCGTTCGAGGGCCGCGTCGGGCAGAGATCGACGACGCGGCAGCGGAAATTTGGGTGCTCGGTGCGAATGACGCGCGCGAGGCCGACGAGCGGCGCCTGCGCCACCGAAACGGGATGCGACGTTTCGCCGGCGGCCTGCGCGCCGCGTGTGACCAGCCACAACGCAGGCGGCTCGACGGTTTCTCTCGCCGCGATTGCTTGCACGAGATTCAGCACGCTCAGGCAACCGGATGACTGCGCTTCGTCGAGGCCGTCGGTCGCGAGACCATCGGGCGAGGGCGCGTCGAGGCTCCAGAGATGCACGATTTCGTTCGCGCTCTGGATCGATGCGGGTTCCGCGGATGCGCCGCGAGGAACGAGTTCGCACTCATGGCCGCGCTGGCGCAATTGCGCCGCGAATGCGTCGGCGCAGCCGCTGTCATCCGCAAAAATCAGCCACCGGCGCGCGGGTTCAGCGACTATCTCCGGTTCGATCTCAGCGACGGCTTCGACTGCCGCGCGGGCGAAGCACAGCGTTTGCGCGCCGGCCTCGATCACGGCCACATCGATGAAGCCCGCGACTTCGAGCAGGCGTTGCCATTCGGCGCCGCCGCGCAGCGAGAACTCCGGGTGCAGGATTCCGAACAAAAGTTCGAACCATCGTGGCGCTCGTTGCATTCCCGAGAGCACGAGCAGCCCGCCCGGAGCAAGGAGCGCTCTGGCGTTCGCGAGAGCGGCGGCAGCATCGCGGATTCCGTCGAAGGCGTTCGCAGCGATGATGAGATCCATGCTGTGCGCTTCGATGCCCTGAGCGACGGCATCGCGGCGGATGTCGAGCGTTTGAAAACGAACGAACGGGAAGTCCTGAAATTTGCGCTGCGGTTCGGTGAGAAACTTTTCCGACGGATCGGTGAAGAGATAATCGACGCGATCGGGGCGCAGCCGAGGAAGGATCCGCGCGGTGGCGGCACCGTTCGACGCGCCAAGTTCGAGGATGCGCAGCGTGCGGCCCTCGGGCAGGCGTGCGACGGCGTGCGCGACGGCTTTCTCCACGAGCCGGTGCGCGGGACGAAAGAGCGGCGAGTCCGCGCAGAAATGCTCGAAGACATTTACCGAGCCATCGGGAAAAAACATTGCGTGCGAATCCACTTCGCCGCGCAGCAACCGGCCTAAACCGAGGCCGCTTCTGTCGAGCAGCGTCAGCGCCGGAGCGAACGCGGGAGCGTGGGATAGAATCGTCCGCCACGATTCAGCGACATCCGAAAATCGCGGTGTCCGCGCGACGATCCACTCCGCGCCGTCTTTCCTTTTGCGCAGCACGCCAGCGCCCTCGAGCAGCAGCAGAACGCGGCCGAGCAGGTCCGCGGAATTCGTCGCCACACGGAAGCGCTTGCTTAGATTTCGCGTCGTGATGTGCTCACCACGTCGAGGCTTCCAGCCCATCTCTGTGAAAGCGCGCAGCACGAGCGCCACGGTCAACTCGTCGAGCTGCGCGGCCGTGCGCGAGCGATCCCTGGGAGTTGCTGCCTCTGCGTTCAGGAGCCGCGCCAGCGACGCAGTGCCGGGAAAAAAATCGTGCGTCCGACGCGGCGCATTGCCGCTGGTCAGCGGCTTCAGATGCCACTGCAAGTCGAAGAGCCAATCGTCCAGCTCGCGGCTCGTTCCTTCCAGCAGCAGCCAGCGGCAACCGGTCAATTGCACGCGAACATCGCCCACGGAATCGACGAGAAGAAAATTTCCGGCGCACGAGCGGGCGCTGCATTCCGTGATTTCACCATGCACCCAGCCGCTCGGTTCAGGCGCGGAGAAGTATTGCACCCGGTCCACATGCACGGGCAGGAAAATACCGGTTTCGTCGTGAAATTTTTGTACCGGCAAGGCGGTGAAGCCCGGCTGAAAACACGCGTCGAGATACGCTGGATGAACGAGGTAGCTCCCGGCTTCGCCTGCGATGCGCTCGGGCAGGCTCACCTGCGCGACCGTCTCCAGGTCGCGGCGCCAGAGCTGTTCGATGCCGCGGAAGGTCGGGCCGTATTGCAGTCCGACCTCGTAAAGCAGCCGGTAGAAAGCCTCGGTCTCACCGACCGACATGCAGCGGGCGAGCGCCGCCTTGAGCGGAGCGCGTGCGGGCGGACTGGCCTTAGTTTCAAGCCGCATCTTTCCGGTCGCGTGCGTTGTCCAGGTTCGCCCGCTTTCGTGCGCGCAGCTCGCGATGACAAACGATGAATCGGCCGCGAAGTAAGTAATCTGGAGGGTCGGGCGTTCATCGGTTTCCGGCAAAAAAAGTGCCTTCAGAAAGTCGACATTCTCGAGCACGTAGGTGCCGGGCCCGAAAATCTCGCGCGCGGCGCCGAGCGCCATTTCGAGAAAACCCGCGCCCGGAAAAAGCGCGCGGCCCTGCACGCGGTGGTCGCTGAGATAGGGAAAAAGACGGCGGTCGAGTTTGACCTCCCAGCACGGGTCGGCAGAGCGCACCCGGCGGTCGAGGAATGGATGCGATGGCGCCTTGAGCCGCAGCTCGCGCGAGGCCTCGGACTCGTGCCACGAAAGCGTGCGTTGCCACGGATACGCGGGCACCGGCACGAACTGCGCGCCGTGCGGAAAGAGCGCGTCCCATTTTACCGGATGGCCCAGCGAATGCAGCGCGCCGAGTGCCGAGAGCATCGTCACCTGATCGTCCGTTTGGCGTTCGAGGGAAGCGAGCACGGCACCGCGTTCCCCGCGATGCGACAAGCATTCGTGAACCGCGGCGCCGAGGACGGGATGCGGACTCAGTTCGATGAAATTGCCAAACCCGGAATCGATGAGCGACTCGATGCCCGCGGCAAACTGCACGGTGTCGCGGACGTTGTGCCACCAGTACGCGGCGTCGAAATCCGAACCCGAGGCGAGTCGCCCGGTGACGGTGGAAGCGATCGGGATCGTGGCCGCGCCAGGCGCGAGGCCGGCGAGTGCTTTGCGCAAAACGGGCTTCACCGGATCCATCTGCGCGCTATGAAAAGCGTACTTTACCGGTACTGGGCGCGTGAAGATTTGCTGCGCATCAAGTTCCGCCGCGAGCGCGGTGAGCGCGGCGGGTTCACCGGAGAGTGTGACCGACGACGGGCTGTTCACTGCTGCGAGAAAGACGCGACCGGGATGAGCGCCAATGGCTTTTTGCGCATCCTCCGCGGACATTCCGGCGGCGAGCATGCGCCCTTCCGCGGTGACGTGCTCCATCGTGTCGCCGCGATGGAAGATGACGCGCACGGCCTCGCGCAGATCGAAGATGCCGGCGACGTGCGCGGCGGCGACTTCTCCCACGCTGTGCCCGATCACTCCTGCCGGCTCGATGCCCCACGAGCGCCAGAGCGCGGCGAGCGCGACCTGCAACGCGAAGATGGCGGGCTGCGCAAAGCCGGTGTGATCAAGCCGCGACGCTGCTTCATCGGCGGTGAGTTCATCCAGCAGTGACCAACCGGCGATCTCCGCGAGCAGCGCGTCGCACTCCTCGATTTTCGCGCGGAAGACGGGCTCGCGAGCAAGGAGATCGCGGCCCATTCGCCACCACTGCGGTCCCTGGCCGCTGAAGACGAAGGCGATTTTCCGATCTGTGCCCGGCTGGCTCGGCAGCCGCCGCGATTCTCCGCGCGCGAACTCATCAAACCTGCGCGCCAACTCAGCCTTGGTGCGGCCGGCGAAGGCGATGCGATGTTCGAGGTGCGTGCGCCGCACCGCGGTGGTGTTGGCGATGTCGCGCAAGGCCGGAGTCGCAGGCTGGCGGAGAAAATCTGCGTATCCACGCGCCGCTGCGATGAGTGCTTCGGGACTGCGCGCGGAGATCGGGAGCAGCCACGCACGTTTGCTGCCGCCTGCGGGGAGCGCCTTGCGTCGCGGCGGTGCTTCGAGCAGCGCGTGCGCATTCGTTCCGCCCCAGCCGAAGGAATTGACGCCGGCGATGGGGCGGATTTTTCCATCGCGAAACGCGGTGACTTCGAGCGGCACGCGCAGCTTCAGCTTCTCGAAATCGATCTGCGGATTCGGCTCCTTGAAATGGAGGCTCGGCGGAATGAGTCCGTGCTCGAGCGCGAGCGCGGCCTTGATGATGCCGGCGACGCCCGCTGCGGATTCGAGGTGGCCGATGTTGGTCTTCGCCGAGCCGATCACGCACTCGCGACCGTTCGCGCGACCGCGGCTGAGCGCGCTGCCGAGCGCGTTGGCTTCGATCGGATCGCCCACCGGCGTGCCGGTGCCGTGCGCCTCGACGTATTGCACTGATGCCGGCGCGATGCCGGCTTCGCGACAAGTCTGCACGACGAGCGCTTCCTGCGCATGCTGGCTCGGGACGGTGATGCCCGGTGTGCGTCCATCCTGATTCACTCCTGTAGCGAGGATGACGGCGTGGATGCGATCGCCCGCAGCGAGCGCCGCAGAGAGCGGCTTGAGCAGGACTGCGCCGACACCTTCCCCGCGCACGAAGCCATTGGCGCTCGCGTCGAATGCCTTGCAGTGACCGTCCGGCGAGAGCATCGCCATGCTGGAAAACGCGATGAACGGGATGGCGCCGGCGATGACGTTGACGCCGCCAGCAATCGCCATTTCGCATTCGCCATTGCGAAGCGCGGCGCAGGCGAGGTGGACGGCGACGAGCGACGAAGAACACGCGGTGTCCACCGGCACGCTGGGTCCGCGGAAATTGAAGCAGTACGAGATCCGATTCGCCGCGAGGCTCATCGTCGAGCCGGTGGTGGAATACGCATCGACGGTCGTGATGTCGTCGCCAGTCGCCTGCAGGATTCCGTAGTCGTTTGTCGAGACGCCGACGAACACGCCGGTGTTGCTGCCGTGAGCGAAATCGATCGGCTGGCCCGCGTCCTCGAATGCTTCCCACGTGGCTTCGAGCAGCAGACGTTGCTGCGGATCGATGCACGCGGCTTCGCGCGGATTGAAGCCGAAGAACTGCGCATCGAACTGATCGATGCCCTCGATCAGCCCCGCCCATTTCGAATACGTTTTTCCCGGCTTTCCCGGCTCGGCGTTGAAGTAGCGCCCTATGCTCCAACGATCCGGCGAAACCTCGGCGATCGTGTCGGTGCCCGCGCAAAGCAGTTTCCAAAATGCTTCCGGCGTGCGCGCGCCGCCGGGAAATCGACAACCGATGCCGGTGATCGCGATGGGTTCAGAGCGAGGCGGCGGCGGAGTTTTCAACGTGCAAAAGTATCTGCGGGTGGACGATCGGCTTCAACGGTGATGAATCGCGCAATGCTGCCCACAAATTGCTCAGGCCTTGAAATCACGGCGTTCGAAGCTGAGCCAGCCGAGCACGAAAAGCGTGGCGTCGGCGGCGAGCAGTAGCGTGAAATCCGTGGCGATGTGGTGCCACGGGATGTCGCGCTCGAAGACCTGCATCCAGGTGCCGAGTCGCGTCGCGATGAAGTAAGGCTCGAGCGATTCAAAAAACGGGAGGCTGCGGAAGACGTAATCGACGAAGAAAATCGTCAGCGTGCAGATGGTCGCAGCCGCCGGTTTCATGTTAAGACACGAGAGAAAAAACGCCGCGGCATTCACCGTCAGCAGACTCAGCACGAGCATCGGCAGGATCGCGAAATAGCGCTCGAGCCCCGGCCAGAACTCGTGAAACGCGTAGATGTGCTCGACCATTCCAAAGACGAAAAAGCCACCCGGACGCTCGTAGAGAAACCCCGCGGCGAGCGACGTGAGCCCGATGAAAAACGCGAGTACCGTGGTGTAGAGAACGGTGGCGAGATACTTGAGCGCGAGGATGCGCAGGCGCGACACCGGACGGCTGAGCAGCATGCGCATGGTGCCGTCCTCGACTTCCTTCGAGATGATGTCGCCGGCGACCATCGCGACGTAGAGTGAGCCGATCATGAAGACCGTGGCGCGCATGACGATGAGCGCGATGGTGAGCGCGGTGAAGTAGCGGTCGAAGGGCTGGCCCATCTGCTCGATGATGGTGCGGAAGGTTTCCTTCACGGGCCGAATCTCGAGCAGGAGTGGCATCAGGATTTCCACGACGGCAAACGCGATGAAGCCGAGATGCGTGCGCTTCCGCTTAAAGAGTTTTCGGAGTTCGCCGCGGAACTCGAAGAAGAAGTCGCTCACGATGCGGAGAGCTGGCCGAGGTAAAATTCTTCGAGCGTGCGACGCACGGGCTCGACGGTGTGGACCCGCAGGCCACCGCGCACCAGCGCCTCGATGACCGCGGCGCTCTCCAGTGGTGGCGCGAGCGCGACGAGTTGCGGCTCGATGACCTGAGCGCCGAGTTGCGTGAGAATCGGTCGCGCTTTTTCCCAATCGTCCACGCGGATGCGAAAGCGCGCCGACTCGACGCCCGCCCACGCGCCTTGGAAAACGAGCCGGCCCGCATGGAGAATGGCAACGCGATCGCAGAGTTGCTCGACTTCCGCGAGGAGATGCGACGCGAGCAGGACGGTGATGCCGCGGTCCCGCGAGAGGCGGCGGATCAGGTCGCGCATCTCGTGCATGCCCTGCGGGTCGAGGCCGTCCATCGGCTCATCGAGCAGGATGAGTTCGGGCTGCGGTAGCAGCGCCTGCGCGAGCGCGAGCCGCTGCCGCATGCCGTGGCTGTAGGCGCCGACCCGATCACGGATGCGCTCCGTGAGGCCGACAAGCGCGACCACTTCGGCGATCTGTTCAGCCTTCAACCGACCGGAGAAGCTGGTGAAAATCGCGAGGTTCTCCCGTCCGCTGAGGTAGTCATAAAAACCCGGCGTCTCGAAAATCGCGCCGACTCCCTGCAACGCGCGGCGCCGATCGCGCTGTACCGAGACGCCGCGAATGAACGCTTCGCCGCGGTCCGGGTGCACCTGGCCGAGGAGCAGGCCGAAGGTCGTGCTTTTGCCCGCGCCATTGTGACCGAGGAGGCCGAAGATTTCTCCCGAGGGGACCGCGAGCGTTAGATTCTCCAGCGCCATTTTTCCCCGAAAGGATTTCGTGAGCCGTTCGAGGTGAACCATCGCTCAGCGCTGCTTGAGATAGCCGGGCATGTTGCGGTCGATGATCGGCTTGAGTTCCATGCGCAGACCGAGAGGAGTGTTGAAGAACGCCTCGCGAGCGGCGTCACGAATCCAGTCCTCCACCCGGCGCTCATTGACCGGCGCGCTGGTGTCTTTCGAGAAGGTCGTTTCGATTTCGTAAAAAGCTCTGTTCATGAACCCCTCGCGTTCAGCGGACGGCGTGGCTGCCGTGGCGCGAAAAGCGTTCCGCATTGCCGATGAAATCGTGAGCTGGAGAAAGCGTTCTTTTTCCGCGCTCGTGAAGCTTTTGTAGAACTGGCGCATTGCCGACGCGTCGGACAACTCGCGTTGCTGCCAGTAATCAAGCGCGGCGATTTGCCGCGCGAGTCGCGCGCTGATCCGCGCGCGATCCGTTGCCGATTTTCCCTCGAGCGAGTGCTGCGAGGCGAAGGAGGTGATCGATGCGACGGTCGGTGTGCTCGCCCGAATTCCTACCAAAATTCCCGCCGCCACCAGCCAGATCAGCGCGATTGCCACGATCGCACTGCGAACAGCGCGTCGCGCCAGTTCGCGTCCGACCTCTTCGCGCGGCGCGGCACTCGCCTCTCTGCCGGCCAGAATAGAACTCAAGAAGTTGGCCGGGCTGGACAGGCGCCTAGAACGTCACCGTGCCGAGAATCTTGCCGCTGCAAGTGAACTTTCCGGCGAGCACGATGGCGGTCTTGGTGACATTGTCGTCGTCCGTAAAGGTGAATTCGCCGGCGAAGGAATTGGCGATGATTGGCAGAGGGCCGGTGGGCGTGGGTTTGCGTTTCAGCGTGCCAGAGACGTTGACGCTGTTAGCGCCCCCGGGAGCAATGTTTCCCACGCCAACGACTTTCGCCCGGCCAACCCCGACGCGGAGAAACGCATTCGAGATGTGGTTCTCCGCAAAGTTGATGGGGGTCGGCGGCGTAGTCGTGTCCGGCTGGAGAATCGTGGCTAAACGGACCGGCGCGGCGGGATTGGTAAAATCGACAACGAGCAACTGGGGATCCGTAATGCCATTGGTCTGCTGGAGATCCATGGCGTTGACTGCGCCCACGAGCACCGTCGTTTTGGGAACTTTCGTTTTCGTTGTTCTGCCGAGAGCGAGATTAATGATCGCATTGGTGCTCAGCGTTCGTTTGATCAGGATGTCGTTATTGGCCCCGTCCTTGCCTTTAACGAAGCCAGGCAGCGAGACGCTCGCTTTGAAGACACTGTAGTCCGCAGCCCCTGCCGGTTTCGTCAGCGCGAGAAGGACTGTGACGGCGGCGACGGCGATGATGTTGGGAAGTTTCATGGTTCTCGTTTCGTTAAAGATTCAGCGGGTTGAAACTGACACGATGAGTGTGCGCCCGATCGCGGTCGCGATCAATCTGCATTTTCGTTGAGCCTGCGCGGGATGACACGCGATGATTTCCGAATGCTCTCACTGCGTTTTATCGCGGGAACCACGCTCGGTGCCATGCTCGGTGCCATGCTCTGCCTGCTGTCCGCGTGCCATCGGCCTCCGGTGAACGCACCGGCGGCGCGCCCCGCACCGGAGATCGCCCCGCAGTCGGATGCGACTCCGCCTTCGCGCTCGAGCGTCGCAATGAATGCGCCTTCAAACGCAGCCGTGCCGCCGATGAAGGAAACCGCGGAAGACACGCCGCTCACTGCTCCGCAACTTCAGGCGGCTTACCTGGCGGCAAAGGAATTTCCCGACAAGGTCGAAGTCATCTACGACCTGGGCAATCTCGATACGGCAGACGCGATCTACACGCTGATGCGGCTCTTCGAAGCCGAGGGCGACCCAGACTTGAAGCAGGAGATGATCGACGCCACCGAGCGGATGGAAGAGCAGCTTCCCGCGAAACTCGCCTTTCTCGCGATCGCCCTGCAACCGAGCCAGCCGGCGGAAATTCGCGATACGGCGGTGGGGCTGCTGCTCACCATTGAGGACCGGCGGGCGATTGCGATCTGGCAGTTGCTTTTGAAAGACGCGGATCCCGAACGTCGTGAGATGGCGCAGGAGCGGATCGAGGATCTCCAGCAGTTGGAACCGAACTGAGTCGCGTCCCACGAACCTCGTCAGATTCAATGCCGTCTCCGCGCGGGGCGCCGGCAAAATGCGGCGTCGCCTGGTGATGCTACCCCTTGCGCGCCTTCACCGGGCGAATCGTCAGCGCGAGCAGGCCCATCCCGAGGAGTGCGGCCCCCAGGAAGAGGAGCGCCGCCAGATTGCTGTGCGTGCGATCCTTGATCACCCCGACGACAAACGGTCCAACGAACCCGCCGAGGTTGCCCACGGAATTGATCAGCGCGATGCCGCCCGCCGCGGCCGATCCGCTCAGGAATGCCGTCACCAGCGCCCAGAACGGCCCGAGCGTGGACTTGATCCCCGCGAAGGCGAGCGCGAGCGAGGCGAGGGCGAGATAGGGATTGTGAAAATAGGCGCTCAAGCCGAAGCCGATCGCCGAAGAAATCGCCGCCACCGCCACATGCCAGCGACGCTCGCCCGTGCGGTCCGAATGGTGGCTCGCCGCAAGCATCACGCAGCCGGCGACGAGATACGGCACCGCATTGATCCAGCCGACGATCGCGTCACTCTTGCCGGAGAAGGATTTGATGATCGAGGGGAGCCACATCTCGTAGCCGTAGCTGCCGACGTTCATCAGAAAATAGAGCAGGCAAAGCAGCCACACGCGGCCCGACTTGAAGACATCCGCGAGGTGATGGCTCTGGTGCAGATGCATTAGCGCCGCCTCATCATCGAGGCGAGCCTGCAGCCACGTCTTTTCCTGCGCGGAAAGCCAGCGCGCGTCGCGGGGACGGTTCGGTAAAATGACCAGCACCACGACGCCCATGACCACCGCCGGAATTGCTTCGAGCACAAAAAGCCACTGCCAGCCCTCCAGCCCGCCCTTGCCGTGCAGCCCGAGGATCGCGCCCGAGATCGGCGACCCGATGACCCCCGCGAGCACGCCGCCGAGCGTGAACAACGCAATCGTCCGCGCCCGCTCCTTGCTCGGATACCAGTAGGTGAGATAGAGGATCACGCCGGGAAAGAAACCCGCCTCCGCCGCGCCGAGGATGAACCGCATCACGTAAAAGGTCATCGTGCTGTTGATGAACATGAAGGCCATCGAGACCAGTCCCCACACGATCATGATCCGCGCGATCCACACCCGGGCGCCGACGCGATGCAGGATGAGATTGCTCGGCACTTCGAAGATGAAATAACCGATGAAAAACAGCCCCGCACCGAAGCCGTAAACACTGTTGAAAACCGTCTCGTCCACCTTCAACACCTCGCGCAGGTGCAGCTTGGCGAAGCCCACATTGATCCGGTCGATGTAGGCGATGATGTAGCAGAAAAAAAGCAGCGGAATCAGCCGCCAGTTCACCTTCGCGAGCAGCGCCTTTTCCGCGGCGGGAGTCATGACGGCGGGCACACCGGGAGCGGACGCGATGGGTGGTTCCATGGGGTAAGGCGCGGAGCTTCCGCGTCCTCCCGGAGCGCATCAAGAGCAATGTCGTTTCCCACTCGCGTGCACCTCCAGCAATTCGCCGGTGACCGCGGCGATTTCGCCTTCCATCTGCTCCGGCGCGTTTCCCAGCGGCGAATAATATTCAGAGCCCTGCGCTCCGTCGTCAGTTCCCCACGCGGGTCAACGTCACGGCGATGAAATACCTCGCGAATCCGGCCCCTCCCGTGGCCGAAAAAGCTCCGAAGTCCGTCGTGCCTTTGATCGCCGTCGCAGTGGTTTTCACCTCGCTGAGATTGAAGTAATTACCCGAGAAGCCCCGGACCTGCACGGACCCGTCCGCGACGGACAGATCGAAGGTCAGACTATCGAATTTGCCACTCACCTTGGGCACCTCCGGCATCACCACCACCATGATCCCGCCCGTTAGAACGCCCGCCATGGGAATCACCTTCTTCGCCTCCGCCTTCACATTCCCTTCCACCACTGTGCGGAAGGTCATCGTTCCCTTGTAACGTCCGTCCTTTGGCGTCGCCGCAATGGCAAAGGTGCCGGCCAAGGTAAAGAGGAGGACCGCGAGCATCAGCCGACTGGTGAATGTTTTCATGGCGGCACCGTAGCTAATAGGCCGCTTCCCCGCCACTCCCCGTACGCCTCTGCCGATCATCCCCGGCCCTGAGCTGCCTATCCTCACGCGCCCTTCTCCCAGGGCTGGCGCGAAACACTGGGTACCATGAAAACCAAACCAATCCTCATCGCGGCGCTCCTCGCTGCCGCGCTCCCCGGCGGGGCTTCCGCCAGTCCCATGAGCGCCTCCGGTTCTTCTAAAACTCAGACCGAACGCCGCGACGACTCGTCGATCTATCAGCGCGTCCTGCGCTTCCCCGGTCACGTTGTCTATAGCGTCGCCCGCACCCCGCTGATCATCGGCGAGACCGCGATGGGCCAGCGGCGCATCATCAGCCGCGGTGGCTTCTTTGCCGCGGATGAAGAGCAACGCCACTCGCTCACCATGCGCCGCGTTGCATTTGAAGGTGATGCTCCCGATAACGACTAACCTTCGGAGGTAGGTGCTCTCATCAAACTCACGGCGAGCGGTTCCATCCGCTCGCCGCGCTTTAATTTCCTCCTCGTCGAGCTGGAAAGCCCGGTGCGTCGAGCCGCGACTCAGAGCTGCGATTCCAGCGGCACCTGGGCCGTCTAGAGCGGCACGCTCTCAGCAGTTGCGGCCACCGCTTTCGCAAAGCTCGACGCACCGCCTTCTAAAGCGAACGGGTGGAGCAGCCGGCGGTCGCGCTCACGGGGGCAATCGCCCCTGCCCACCTGGAGGCCCGCGCGACTCTCGCCATCAAATACGCCCCATGAGCAGGAGCACCACCAGGATCACCGCGATCAGGCCGAGGCCTCCGCTCGGGGTGTAGCCCCAGCTCGCGCTATGCGGCCAGGTGGGAAGTGCGCCAACGAGGAGCAGGATGAGGATGATTAGGATGATGGTGGACATATTGGGAGG
>JBAVML010000040.1:0-3718 GCA_049690035.1 Chthoniobacteraceae bacterium | reverse complement strand
GCATTGGGCTGCCTCGCCAGCATCATTCCGACGCCGCGAATCGCGAAGGCAAAGCTCCGGAGCAATCGGCCGCGCTCCGGAGGATTCGCGGGACGCAGCTCAGCCATGCTCGAGGCCGGCTACTTCTTTTCCGGGAAAAACTTCGGTGCCTCGCCGGGCTTGCCTTCCTCGGTTTTCTTTTCCGCGCTCTCAGCCGTCGCAGCTTCCTTCTTCTCGGCATGGACCTCGGAGCCGTGGGACTCTTCTTCGAGTTCAGAAGCCTTGTGCATCTCGCAGGCATTGGAGAGCAGGGCGAGAGCGACGACTAAAAGGATGGAAGGCCATTTCATAAGAGCGTCGGAGGCTAGCCGCGTCGCGTCGCGATGCGAGCGAAAATTGTCGCTAGAGCCCGCGGTAACTGCACCGCGCCGTCGGCGTCTCGTGAATGACGATCTCCGCGAGACCCGGGCACTGTGGCGCAAGCTTTTCCCAAAACCACGCCGCCATGTTTTCGATGGTCGGATTCTCCATGCCGGGAATTTCGTTGAGATAGCTGTGATCGAGATCCTTCAGCAGCGGTCGCATCGCCTGACTGATCTGCGCGTGATCGTAAAACCAGCCGGTCGCCGGATCGACTTCGCCTTCCACGGAGATCTCCACCTTGAAACTGTGCCCGTGCATCTTCCGGCACTTGTGCCCTTCGGGGGCGTGCGGCAGCGTTTGCGCTGCTTCGAAAGTGAAATCTTTGGTCAGTCGGACTTGCATCGTTCCATTTCAACCACAGACACACCGAGATCACGGAGAAAAAGCGTTCACCCGATTTTTTCCCAGCAATGTTTCCCCCGCTGCTCGGTGATCAAACTCCCCGCGCGCGCGGCTCCCAGATGAATTTGTGCATCTGCAGTTGAAACCGCACCGGCAGCTTGTCTGCGATGATCCACTCCACGATCTCCTGGGGCTCTATCCTATCGAAGATCGGGGAGAAAAGCACGGAGCCGCAACGTGCCACGAGATCATGCTCGCGCACCCGGTCGCGCGACCATTCGTAGTCTTCGCGCGAACCGATCACGCACTTCACTTCATCGCCTTTGCCCAGGTGCGTGATATTGCTCCAGAGATTGCGCGCACACTCGCCGCTACCCGGCGTCTTGAGGTCCATGATCCGATGGACGCGCGGATCGATCTTCGAAATATCGTGCGCCCCGCTGGTCTCGATGAGCACCGTCCGGCCCGCATCGCAGAGGGCCGTCATCAATGGCAGCACGTTCTTCTGCAGCAGCGGCTCGCCGCCCGTGATCTCCACCAGCGGCGTGCCCGTCGCCAGGACTTCGTCGAGGATCTCGCTGACCAGCCGCTTCTTTCCCTCGAAGAATGCATACTCCGTGTCGCAGTAGGTGCAGCGCAGATCGCACGCGGTCAGTCGCACGAAAACGCAGCGCCAGCCCGCCCAAGAGCTCTCGCCCTGGATGGACTCGTAGATTTCGTTGATTTTCAGCGACGGTACAGACATCGACCGGGGAACTTAGGCCGGCTCCCCTCAAACGCCAGCCGTCATCGCCGCAGCCGGTACGCATGAGCGCTTGCGCGTTCCTCATTCGGGGCGAAGTTTTTCGCAGGGACGAAAAGGGATCGAGATCCGAATCCTGCAGCAAAACATCTATGGAACAACCGATCACCGTCGCGACCTTCAATGATCGCGAACCCGCCGAAACGACCGCCGCGCGTCTGCGCGAAGCCGGATTCTTCGCCGACGTCTATGACGAGTCGAATGAGCAAAAATGGAAGCTCTTCAACCTCAAGCCACGTGCCCACCTCCGTGTCCGCGTCCATACCTCCGAAGAGACTCGGGCTCTGGCCCAGCTCGCCGAGTGGGAAAACGACGGCGTGCTTGCGCGGGCGGTGCATTGTCCCGAGTGCGGCTCCTCGCGGGTCGAGTTCCCACAATTTTCCCGGCGGACCATTATGGGCGCGCTTCCGGCCGCACTCGCCGCGACCGGCGTGATCGACCAGCAATTCTACTGCGAGAGCTGCCACTTCACCTGGCCAGCGGAGCCACCCAAAGCTGAAGAGGAAGTGGACATCTTAAACTGGCCAAAAGGGAAAACTTTTTAGGGCAAAGCGGCGCCCGGCGCGCGACTGATCACGACCCCGGCCGGGAGAGCCGGCGAACGAACCACAACCACCAAGCTGGACCGTGGCTGGTGACCCGACATAACCTGGACCTCAAGCCACCATCCAGAATATGCGCCGGCGTGGTGAAATGGCAGACACAAGGGACTTAAAATCCCTTGGCGCGTAAGCGCCGTGCGGGTTCGAGTCCCGCCGCCGGCAACTTCCTATGTTCAAATATAAGAACCTATCCCACAACCTTGATAACTAACTTCAAGTGTTTAGACATGTTGAGACCCAGGTGATCAGGAAATCATTTCGATTGGATCAGCTCTTTCTCCTAAATTGGATGAGCGACTCCCATTTGGCAGCGAGACAAAGGTGCTCGTCAAAGCCAATGCTCAGCGACGGCGCCCTCAAAAGCGAGTGACCGCTCCTCCTTAATATACTCCAAGCACCGCACGGCGAGCGCCGTCCAGCCGGTTTGATGGCTCGCACCACAGCCGCGGCCGGTGTCGGCGTGGAAATATTCGTAGAACAGCGCGAGTTCGTTCCAGTGCAGGCTGGTCGCGTAACGCTCATCATCACCGTGGCAGGGACGTCCACCATTTTTGTCGGGCAGGAAGAGCCGGGCGTGACGGCGCGAGAGTTCATGGGCCACTTCCTTCAAGGTCATCGTGGTTCCGGAGCCCGCTGGGCACTCGACCTTTAGCGCGTCGCCGTAAAAGTGGTCGTAACGCTCCAGCGCTTCGATCAGCAGATAGTTGATCGGAAACCAAATCGGTCCGCGCCAGTTCGAATTGCCCCCGAAAAGGTAGGTGTTCCCTTCGCCGGGCGTGTAGTCGACGCGATGCTCGTCGCTGCCCACGCGGAAAACATACGGATGATCCTTGTGAACGCGCGACACGGATCGTAGGCCGTAGGGCGAAAGAAATTCGGTTTCATCAAGCATGTAGCGCAATGTGCGCTCGAGTCGCTCGCGCGAGGGGATGGCCAGAATGCGGTGCTCGTGGTGCGGGCAGGGATTGGCGAAGGTAATGCTTTTCGCGAGGTCGGGACGGTGTTCGAGGAACCACTTCATCCGCTTTGCAAAGCCGGGCAGTTTGTCGATCTGCTCTTGCTCGAGCACTTCGACAGCGATGAGCGGCATGAGCCCGACGAGCGAGCGCGTGCGGAGCGGGATCACCTGTCCGTCGAGCTTGAGCTGGTCGTAATAGAAGCCATCCACTTCATCCCAAAGCCCGTTGCCGCCGTGGTGGTTGATCGAGTCGGCGATCTGCACGAAGTGCTCGAAGAACTTCGAGGCCATATCTTCATACACCGGATTCTCCTGCGCGAGTTCGAGCGCCATCGATAGCATGGTGAGACAGTAGAAGGCCATCCACGCCGTACCATCGGCCTGCTGGAGAAAACCGCCGGTGGGCAGTGCCTTCGAACGGTCGAAGACACCGATGTTATCGAGCCCGAGGAAACCTCCCTGAAAGAGATTGTTGCCCTCCGCGTCTTTGCGGTTCACCCACCAGGTGAAGTTGAGGAGCAGTTTTTGGAATACGCTTTCGAGAAACTCGCGGTCGCGCCCGCCGCGCTTTCCGCTGATCTTATAGACTCGCCACGCAGCCCAGGCATGCAC
>JBAVML010000039.1:0-3490 GCA_049690035.1 Chthoniobacteraceae bacterium | reverse complement strand
CTTTTTGGAATCGGCGCGCTCCTGCTGAACGCGCGCCGCCGGCGACGCGTGTGATTTCACTTCGTCCGAGGATTCCGGAGGTAATAGAAGTGCCCGTCTTCCGCGCCGCCGAGGAAATCGGGGATGCCGTCGTGGTTAAAATCGACGATCGCGGGGCTCACGTCGTGACCCTCGATGTTGCGATCGCTGAGCAGGCCCATGTCCTTGAAAAACCACTGCCCATCATGCGCGGCGGTCTGCCGGAGGAAGGCGGCGTTGCTCGCGTTGACGAGGAAATCGAGTTGATCGTCGCCGTCCCAATCGACCACGCAGAGCTTCCGCCGACCGCTGCCGCCAGCGAGTTTCTTGTTCATCCAGAGCGGCTCGCCGGCGCTGGTTTGGACGAACTTCGTCGGCGGATCGCCGGCCAATAATTTGTCGCCGAGGAATACGCGGCGCGGCGCGAGCAACACGAGTTTTCCATCGCGCTTCGCCCGCTCGAAGAGCGCGAGGTAGCCCTCCTGATCGAGCATCACCAGATCCATCAGCCCGTCCTTGTTCCAATCCACGCCGACCGGCGTCGTGCGCCACTGCGTGAGCAACGCCTTTCCTTCAGGTCGCAGCCAGCCGTAGGCGAGCGTCGGCTGCGGGCCGCTCCACTCCACTTCGATCGGCTGCGCGGCGGCGAGCTTCGGCGCAGTGCGGGTTCCGACGTTCCGATACCACACCACTTTGCCGAGGATTGAATTGACGAGCAGGTCCGGCAATCCGTCGCCGTCCCAATCTGCCACGCTCAGCGTCGTGTAACCCCACTTCGCCTCCGCAGGCCCCTGGATGCTGCCGTTCGGCCCGGCCATGATGCGGATGCGCTGGCCGTCGGCCTCGAGATATTTCGGCGCCGCCCACTTCGGCGCTTCGACTCCGGGGCCGCTGAGATTTTCGAGGAAGCCGATGTAGCCCGCGGTATTGCCGGAGACGATGTCGAAGTCGCCGTCGCCATCCCAATCGACGCCGAACGGCGTGCAGAGCGCGCCCCATTTCACCTCGTCGGCTTCCTGCTGGAAGTAATGCGGTGCGAGAAAAATCGGCGTGCGATCCGCGCTCAGCTTGCCCGTATTTTCAATCAAGGCCACGCGCCCGTCTTCGTCGCCCACGATTAGATCGACGTCGCCATCCCGGTCCCAATCGATCGCGGTCGGGACGATCATTTCCAGGTCCATCGCCAGCGGCGCGCCCTCCGGCGTTTTAACCCGGCGACCCGGCGCATACTTCGGCGCGGTGCGCGTGCCGATGTTTTCAAAATAGGTGAAGCCATCGAGAAACTCGCCGCAGATCAGGTCGAGATCGCCGTCGCCATCGAAGTCCGCGAAATTCGGGCACGGCCAGCCAAACGTCTCCAGTGCTTGATCGCCAGCCGATAGCTTCACCGGCGGGGCAAAGGTCGGCGCCTCGTTCGTGCCGGTGTTGCGGATGAAATAGACGAAGCCGCGCAGCGGTCCACGCGTCCACTTTCCGTCCGCGTCGTACGCATTGTCCCAGCCATAATCCGACCAGTCGTCCGCGCCGACGATCACATCGACGATGCCATCGCCATCGAAGTCCACGCGGCTCCACTCATTCCCGCGAACCTTGTTGGGATGGATATTCGCAGGCAGCGGCAGCTTGCGCGGCTGATCGAGCGCGGTCTTCAAAAAGTCCGGATACTCCGCCGCCGGCGTCATTACGCGCGGCGTTCCATCGAGGAAACTCAGCGTCACATTTTGCACCGCCTTGCCGATCCGGCGCGCGGGTTTGAAGACCGGAAATTTGTGCTTCGCCGTGTCGCCGGTGACGTTCTCGAAGACGTAAACGCCGTTGTATGGTTTGTCTGGGCAGTTCACCACGAGGTCGAGATCACCGTCGCCGTCAAAGTCCATCGGCAGCGGCTGCGCCCAAAGCCCCACGCCGAGATCCACGACAAGGCCGGGGTGATTATAGTGGAGCGGCTCCAGACCTGGCGCGTCCGGACTCAGAACGATGGTGGCGACGACGAGCAGGTGGGGGAGTCTCATGACGGGAAAATCCGATCGCAGTGCGGGCATTAGCGGGTGTCTCCAGGCTCGGTCGAGAAACGACTTCCGGGGACGTGCGGACCAGCTGTCGGCCTTTTTTGCTCAAGGCAGCAGCGCTGCCGCCGTCTGCGGGTTCGGCAGCCCCCACGCTTTCCACTTTTTCTCATATTCGGCGCGTGGGAGCAGCACGTAGGAGGGCTTCTTTTCCGCGCGGAGGAAGCGGATGAGGTTCACGAGATTTTCTTCCGCCATCGTTGTACATCCCGCGCTGGGCCGCGTGGCCCCGCGGCGGATGTGAAAGAAGATCGCGCTGCCTTCTCCGGGGACAGGGGGATCGGAATTGTGCCGAATTTCCACCAGCCACCGATAGGCAAAATCGCCGTGACGCATCTTCTGTTTTTCAAACCACGGCGGCGGATTTTTCGGATCGATCGTGACGTGGCGATTGTAGTTCGGGCTGGTTACATCATCGACCCAGGCATCGCCGTCGCCGACGGTATGAAACGGATACTTCGCCCCGTCGGGCAGCGCCGAATCGTAAGTGTAAATGGTGCCGAGGCGAAACGCGCCCGCCGGGGCGCGGCCGTCGCGCTCCTGCTTGTGCAGGCCGGGTTCGTCGGTGCCGAGGACGCCGCGTCCCCAGACCAGACCGTTCTTGCCGTAAAGTACCGGCCATGCGGCCGTGGCTGGTTTCCAACCGTCGCTCGCGCGTTCAAAGCACTGCAGTCGCCCGGTGTTGGAATCCCAGCCCGGCGCCACACTCACGATAAGTTGCTTAACGTCGGAACCGAGGTCCGCGCCAAAGAGCCGGCCCGCCGTCAGGAGCGCAAGCAGTAACAAACCGACGGCGCGCTTGCGGGTGCGCCATTGGTTTCCCATCATCGCGGGCTTGAAGAAGCTCCCGTGTTCCGTCGCTGTATTGGTCATCATCGCGGCGACGTTTCTCGTTTACTGGCCTGCGCTCCGCAACGGTTTTGTCTGGGACGACACGGCGCTCGTGCTGCGCGATCCGCTCATCCGCAGCTGGCGGCTCATTCCCGAGGGGTTTCGGCATTTTCTTTTTCTCGATGCGACGGCGTCTGACTTCTACCGCCCGCTGCAGCGACTGAGTTTTACCGCGGATTATGCGCTGTTCGGTTTCGGCGCGCCGTGGGGCTGGCATCTCACGAGCATTTGCTTCCACGCGGCGGCGGCGGTTTCGCTCTTTTTTCTCGGGAGAAATTTGAGCGGCGGAAACGCGTGGATTGCGTTTGGAGCGGCGCTGATCTGGGCGGTGCATCCGCTCCAAACTTCGGCAGTCACGTACGTCGCCGGGCGGGCCGATCCGCTCGCGGCATTGTTCGGTTTCACCGCGCTCACGCTCGCGCTGGCGAGTCTCGAGCGATCGCGAGGCGCTACTCTCGGAGCTGCGACTTGCTTTCTTGGCGCGCTGCTTTCCAAAGAGAGTGGCATCGTTGCGC
>JBAVML010000038.1:0-8600 GCA_049690035.1 Chthoniobacteraceae bacterium | reverse complement strand
GTCGTCATCGTCCCGGCTGCTAGGGCGTAGCACCCATCGAGGGCCGCACCGGCCCGCCAGGTTTCGCTCGAATCACGGGCGAAGCTCGCGTTTGCAGTATTTGCGCTGTGGGATTGCGAAGGTCTTGCGGAATTGGCGGGCGAAGCGGACACCTGTCCCCTCCGCTCGTCAATTCCCATGAACAAAAACATCGAAAGCGCCTACGCACTGGCGCGTGAGCGCTATGCCGAGTTTGGCGTCGATTCCGACGCGGCGGTCGCGGCCTTGTCCAAAATTCCGATCTCGTTGCACTGCTGGCAGGGCGACGATGTTGGCGGTTTTGAAAAGGCGGGAGGCGAACTCGGCGGCGGCCTCGCCGTGACGGGCAACTATCCCGGCAAGGCGCGCACAGCGGACGAGCTTCGCGGTGATTTGGAAAAAGCACTGTCGCTCATTCCGGGAAAACATCGGTTGAGCCTGCACGCGTGCTACGCGGAACTCGGCGGGAAAAAAATTGAGCGTAACGAATACACGATCGCGCAATTCCAAAGCTGGGTGGATTGGTGCAAGGCACAGGGGCTCGGCCTCGATTTCAATCCAACATATTTCGCGCATCCACTCGCAGCGGATGGATTGACCCTTTCCCATCAGGACAAAGGCGTGCGCCAATACTGGATCGAGCACGGCCTCGCCTGCCGGCGCATCGCCGCGGAAGCCGCACGGCAGCTGGGCCAGACGGCCATCACCAATTTCTGGATTCCCGATGGCAGCAAGGATCAGCCCGCGGATCGGAAAGCACCGCGCGAGCGGCTGGTCGCAGCGCTCGATGCGATCTTCGCCGAGCCGATCGACGCGAAACTGAATCTCGATGCAGTGGAATCCAAGCTCTTCGGGATCGGCAGCGAAAGTTACGTCGTCGGCTCGCACGAGCTTTACCTCGGCTATGCCATCACCCGGCAGAAACTCTACTGCCTCGACGCGGGCCACTTTCATCCCACTGAGTCGATTTCGGACAAAATCTCATCGGTGCTGCAATATATTCCCGGCCTGCTGCTCCACGTCTCCCGCGGCGTACGGTGGGATAGCGATCACGTCGTGCTGCTGGATGATCCGACCCGCGCGATCATGGGGGAAGTCGTGCGCGGCGGTTTCCTCGGCCGCACGCACATCGGCCTCGACTTCTTCGACGCGAGCATCAATCGCCTCGCCGCTTGGGTCATCGGCACGCGCAGCGTGATCAAGGCGTTGCTCTTCGCGCTGCTTGAACCCGCAGCGAAACTGCGCGCCGCGGAATTGGCGGGGGATTTCACCGGACGCCTCGCGCTTTTTGAAGAGCTGAAGTCCCTGCCCTTCGGCGCGGTGTGGGACGAGCATTGCCGTCGCGCGAACGTGCCGATCGGCGCGGCGTGGCTCGAGGATGTGCGCGGCTACGAGAGGAGCGTCCTGTCGAAACGCTCCTGAAGACAGTCCTCATTCGCCTCGGTGCGGTGCCGATCCGCCCGACGAGGCGCTAGCCCCCCCAAAGTGCCATGTGGCGTTTCAATTGGGCCGCCGTGCACGGTCAACCCCGTCGCTAAATCTCAAATGCCAGTGCGTCGGAATTCCGCGCGAGCCGCAACATATCTTCAATCGTCCTTCCTTCGAGGAGACGGTTAATATCGACACGTACGTCAGTCATCATCAGGCGCAGCGGACAAGTTCGCGGGTCTGGGCACGTACAACGTTCGGTTGGCTGCTCCGCGGCGCACGGCACCGGAGCAACCGGCCCGTCGAGAATCCGCAGCACTTTGCGCAATGAGATCTCGCCGGGCGCGCGCAGCAGCGTGTAGCCGCCTCCGACTCCGCGTTTGCTGGAGAGCAATCCCGCGTGCCGCAGCGCGAGGAGGATTTGCTCCAGAAATTTAATGGGAATATTCTCCTGCACGCTCAGCTCCTGGATCGACCACGACCGCGACTGCCGCGCGATCGCCACCAGCGCGCGCAGGGCATACTCCGCCTTCTTCGAAATCCGCATGAGTCGCCCGCGCTAGTAAACGCTCTGCGGCCCGCCGGCGTTCGAGGGCGCATAGCGGATATTGGGTGCATCCCCCTCGTAGATGTGCGCCGAGGATTTGTTGCGCGCGGCACAACTGCAAAGAGCGCAGGAAATGAGGGCAAAGAGAGCAATGAGAGAGAGGTTTCGCACAGCGCGGAATCTACACGTTACGGCGGGACTGGCGAGAAATCGCTTTTCGACGGGTTGCCAATCGCGCCGCGCGCGTGCATCTTACTCCCTCCCAAAAAAAGGGGGCGTACTGGTTTCGACTGTTGACTCGAGACACAGGCGGCATGTCGTGGAAGTCTGGTTGGCCACGTAAAATCTCCGGACAAACCGATAAACGCGAAAGCTAATATCACTGAAGTGGACTTCTCGGGTAATTCCGAGCAGTACGCTCTTGCGGCTTAATTGACCGCAGCGTGAATGCATCAACACCTGCTAGGTGCATTTGCGACGACAGCAGGCTGGCCCGAGGGCGGAGAGACCGCGCTCGAGGGCGAGAAAATTTCGTGGTCACTCGGGGAACGAATGCCTGCCCGTTGGCGTTCGCGCTCCTAAAATGAAGACGAGGCTAAACATGTAGAAGCTTGTGACGACAGCCATCAGGACAGGGGTTCGACTCCCCTCGCCTCCACTTTTCAATCCACGCGCCAAGTGGCTTGGGTGCGATGCAAGCGCAGTTCTCACCTGGGAACGATTTCGACTCCGCGCCTGATGCACGCGGGCGTTGGAGCGCGAAGCGCGGGGCCCGCCCGAGTGGCTCGCCAACCCCGGTGCAGGTGGACGGTTAGCGGCTGAGGTCCGCGGTCAGCTTCACGATCTCGGCGAAGCCGCGCGGGTCGAGGCTGGCGCCGCCGACAAGGGCGCCGTCGATGTCGGGCTGCGACATGAGTTCGGCGGTATTGCCGGGCTTCACACTGCCGCCGTATTGGATGCGCACTTTCTCGGAAGTCGGGGCGTCGCTGAGCACCGCGATCTTGGTGCGGATGAAGGCGTGGGCGTCTTCGGCCTGCTGCGGCGATGCAGTGCGGCCGGTGCCGATGGCCCAGACGGGTTCGTAGGCGATCACCGTGTCGGCAATCTGCTCGGGCGTGAGGTCGGCGAGGCTTCCGGTGAGTTGTTTCTCGAGGACTTGCTCGACTTGGTTGCCGTCGCGTTCGGCGAGGGTTTCGCCGATGCAGACGATAGGCGTGAGCGTGGCGGCGAGCGCGGCCTTCGTTTTCCTGTTCACGATCTCATCGGTCTCGCCGAAGAGTGTGCGCCGTTCGCTGTGGCCGAGGATGACGTAGCGCGCGAAAAGCTCCCGCAGCATGGAGGCGCTGATTTCGCCGGTAAACGCGCCGCTCTTTTCCCAGTGCATATTCTGCGCGCCCACTTTGACGTTCTGGATCTCGTTGAGCTTTTCCGAGACGCGCGCGAGCGCGGTGAATGGCGGAACGAGGACGATATCGACACTGTTCTCATTGGCGATTTCGACCAGGAACGAATCGAGGAACGAGTCGGCCTCCCCGAGCGTCATGTTCATCTTCCAGTTGGCGGCGAGAATTTTGCGGCGCATGGCGGTGGTCGGTTACTTGTCGTTGAGCGCGGCGACGCCGGGCAAGGTTTTGCCTTCGAGCAATTCGAGCGAGGCCCCGCCGCCGGTGGAAGCGTGGGTGACTTTGTCGATGACGCCGAATTTCTTCGCCGCCGTCGCGGTGTCACCACCGCCGACGACGCTGATCGCACCCTTCGCGGTCGCCGCCGCGATGGCCTCGGCCATGGCTTTGGTGCTGCCGGCGAAGGCGTCGAACTCGAACACGCCGGGAGGGCCGTTCCAGATGATCGTTTTCGCGCGGCCGATGACTTCAGCGAAAAGCGCGCGGCTGGCCGGACCGGAGTCGAGGCCTTCCCAGCCCGCGGGAATTCCTTCCTTGTCGGTCGCGGCGCTGGTCTTGGCGTCCGGCGCGAATTTGTCGGCGAGGACGAAATCCACGGGTAGGTGAATTTTCACGCCTTTCGCGGCAGCCTTATCGAAAAGCTCCTTGGCGATCTCCGCGCCCTTCGCGTCGAAGAGTGAATTTCCGATCTCCATGCCTTCGAGCACTTTCTTGAAGGTGAACGCCATGCCGCCGCCGATGATGATCTCGTCGGCCTTGTCGAGCAGGTTGTTAATCAGCGGGATTTTGTCCGCGATTTTCGCGCCGCCGAGGATGGCGAGCAGCGGGCGGGCGGGGGAGTCGAGCACCTTGTCGAACGCGGTGAGTTCCTTCTCCATGAGGAAGCCCGCGGCCTTGATTGGCAGATCGACGCCGACGACCGACGAATGCGCGCGGTGCGCAGTGCCGAAGGCGTCGTTGACGTAGATATCCCCGAGTTTGGTGAGGCTCGCGCGAAAGGCCGCGACCGCTGCGGGATCCGCGGACTTCTTGGTGCCGTCTTCCAACTTCACCTTCCCCTCTTCCTCGATGTGGAAGCGCAGATTTTCGAGCAAGATCACGCCGCCGGGCTGAAGCGCTGCCGCCGCCGCTTCGACTTCCGCGCCGACGCAGTCGCTGAGGAACTTCACAGGCTTGCCGAGGAGTTCTTCGAGCTTTGCTGCGACGGGCTTCAGCGAGAACTTCTCCGATGCCTGACCATCCGGGCGGCCAAGATGACTGGCGAGCACGACCGAGCCGCCGTTGTCCAAAATGTATTGGATGGTGGGCAGCGCCGCGACGATACGCGCGGTGTTGGTGATCTCGCCGGTTTTCTTGTCCTGCGGAACGTTGAAATCGACGCGCACGAAGACGCGTTTGCCGGCGACGTTAACGTCGCGAAGAGAGAGTTTGGCCATAAGGTCGATTAGGTTGTTCAAGACGAGAGCCTGCGGCGTGTGGCCGCAGGCTCCGTCGAGCAGTTGAATAGTCAGTTACTTCGCGACGACGCGGACCATCTCGAGGACTTTGTTCGAGTAGCCCCATTCATTGTCGTACCAGGCCACGAGCTTCACGAAGGTGCTGTCGAGCGCGATGCTCGCCTCGGCGTCGAAGACGGAAGTGTTGGTCTCGCCGCGGAAATCGGTGGAGACCACCTTGTCTTCGGTGTAAGCGAGCACGCCTTTGAGTGGGCCTTCGGCGGCAGCTTTGAGCGCGGCTTTGATTTCGTCGAAGGTCGCGGGCTTGTTCAGCTCTGCGGTGAGATCGACCACAGACACGTCCGAGGTCGGGACGCGGAAAGCCATGCCGGTGAGCTTTTTGTTCAGCTCGGGAATGACCACGCCGACCGCCTTGGCGGCGCCGGTGGAGGAAGGGATGATGTTTTCCAAAATGCCGCGGCCGCCGCGCCAGTCCTTGTTGCTCGGGCCGTCCACGGTCTTCTGCGTGGCCGTCGCGGCATGCACGGTCGTCATGAGGCCGCGCTTGATGCCGAAGGCGTCATTGATGACCTTGGCCAGCGGGGCGAGACAGTTCGTGGTGCAGCTCGCGTTCGAAATGATGGCCTGTCCCGCGTAGGTCTCGTGGTTCACGCCATAGACGAACATCGGCGTTGCGTCTTTCGAGGGCGCGGAAAGGACGACCTTCTTTGCGCCCGCCTTGAGATGCGCGCTCGCAGTGGCTTCATCGAGGAAAAGACCGGTCGACTCAACCACCACTTCCGCGCCCACTTCATCCCATTTCAATGTGGAAGGATCCTTCACCGCGGTCAGGCGAATCTTCTTACCGTTCACCACCAACGTGCTGCCTTCGACGGAAACGTCGCCTTCGAAGCGGCCATGCACGGAATCATATTTCAGCATGTAGGCCAGATACTCTGGCTCGAGAAGGTCGTTGATGCCGACTACTTCGATGTCCCCTGGAAAGTTTTGGACCGCCGCGCGGAAGACCATGCGACCGATGCGACCGAAACCATTAATCCCTATTTTAATCATATGAGCAGTGTGGTGATGACGTGAGTTTGGTTGAAGGGCGCAGAGTTAAACGGTGGGTCCGCGGACCGTCAACAGCGGTTTGCGTCACCGCCCGCTCGCCTTTCGCGAGGCGCTGAATATGGTGCCCGCCCCGCTGTTCATGGCTCCCCTGCATCACTTCACTCGCGAGGCGAAACACACGCTGACCCTGGCCATCCCGATCATGGCCGGACAGCTCAGCCAGATGCTCATGGGCGTAACGGACAGCATCATGGTCGGGCGCGTCGGCGTGGTGCCGCTGGCGGCGTCGGCGTTTTCCAACAGCCTGACTGCGGTGCCGTTTCTTTTCGGCATCGGCCTGCTGCAATGCATCTCGGTGCGCGCCGCGGAAGCGCATGGCGCGAGCGACCGGCGCGAGACGGGCGAAGTGCTGCGCCACGGTCTCGCGCTGAGCATCCTCGCCGGGCTGGCGATGATCGCGCTGACGTTGCTCGTGGCCACGCAATTGCACCGCTTCGGCCAGCCCCCCGAGGTCGCGGCCAGCGCACGCCATTTTTTCCTCCTCATCGGCATCTCGCTGCTGCCGATGTTCATGAGCATGAGCCTGAGACAATTTTCCGAGGCGCTGAATCACCCGTGGCCGCCGATGATGATTATGCTCGGCAGCGTTTTTCTGAACGCCGGACTCAACTGGATCTTCATCTACGGCAACCTCGGTTCACCCGCCCTCGGCCTGAATGGCGCCGGGCTCGCCACGCTCATCTCGCGGGTCGTCGCGCTTGTCGCCATCTTTCTCTACGTCCTCTACGCGCGGCGTTTCGACGGAGCTCTACCGGCCGGTTGGTTGCGCGCGTTGCATTGGGCGCGGTTGAGTTCGCTCTTGAAGATCGGCCTGCCCACTGCGGGTCAGCTCTTGCTGGAATGCAGCGCGTTCACCCTGGCCGCGATCATGATGGGCTGGCTGGGCACCGTGCCGCTCGCGGCGCATCAGATCGCGCTCACCTGTTGCGCCACGGCCTTCATGTTCCCACTCGGCATCGCCATGGCTACGACCATCCGTATCGGCCAGGCGCTTGGCGCGAATGCCGCGGCACGGGTGCGCAGCATTGGTGTCAGTTCCTTCGCGCTCAGCGCGGTGATCATGGCGCTCTCGGCACTGGTCTTCAGCTTCGCTGGCGGACCGATCGCGCGGACCTTCGTGGAAGATCCATCCGTCACCGCGCTTGCCGCGCGGCTGCTCATCGTCGCCGCGCTCTTCCAGCTTTTCGATGGCCTGCAAGTCGTCGCCGCCGGCGCACTCCGCGGGCTGAGTGACGCCACCGTGCCGATGCTCATCTGTCTTGTCGCCTACTGGATTGTCTTCGTCCCGGTCGGCTACCTGAGCGCGTTCTATTTTCATTTTGGCCCCTTCGGCATCTGGGCGGGTCTCGCACTCGCGCTCGCGGTGGCAGCGGTGCTGCTCATCGGTCGGTTTGTGAAGAAATCGGCGCTGTAGTCCACGGCGCAGAGCAGGGTTGCCGCCGATCGCACACCTTCCTACATTGCCCCAGCGGCGGGCCTCGGGGCGCGCCTGCGACGCCATATGCTCACTCCGCCGGATAAGTTCGAACACTACGAACTGCTCAAGAACCCGGACGGTTCCCTCGTGGAACTCGGCCACGGCGCGATGGGCGTCACCTACAAGGCTTTCGACACCAGCCTGCATTGCCCGGTCGCGTTGAAGATGATCAACGGCGAATACCTGAATGATCCCACCGCCGAGGAGCGCTTCCTCCGCGAGGCCCGCGGCGCCGCGCAACTTCGCCACCGCAACGTCGCCTCCGTCTTCCACCTCGGACGCTGCGCCGAGTCGCACTACTACGCGATGGAATTCATCGACGGGCAAACGGTTGATGCCCTGGTGAAAAAGGACGGCCCGTTCGACTGCGCGCTCGCGCTGGAAGTGACGAAGCAAGTCTCCGCCGCGCTCATCGCCGCGCACCAGCAGGGCCTCGTGCATCGCGACATCAAGCCTTCCAATCTCATGATCACCCGCGAGGGCGACGGCGAGATCGCGGTGAAGGTGATCGACTTCGGCCTCGTGAAATCGTCCGTGGTCAGCACCACCGGCGGCTCGCTCACGTCGAGCGGCTTCGTCGGCACGCCCTACTTCGCCAGCCCGGAACAACTCGACCAGCGCACCGAGGACATTCGCTCCGACATCTATTCGCTGGGCGTCACCCTTTGGTTCATGCTCACCGGCAAGCCGACCTTCCTCGGCTCCGTCGCGAGTGTGATCATGCAGCATTTGGAGAAGCTTCCGTCCTTCGACTCGCTCGCGGTGCTGCCCGCCGAGGTCGTTGCTTTGCTCCGCGGCATGCTGGAAAAGGACGTCGAAAAACGAATCCAGAATCCGACCGACCTGCGCGCGCAAATCAAGCAGTGCATCGCCAGCCTCCAGGGCGCGGACCAGACGGCGGCGACGCAGCCGATGGACAACGCAGAGCGACTGCAAGCCGTCGCGCTGAGCGCCAGCGGCGGACTCCGCGCGCGCCCGGGCGTGGGCTCGATCATCGGTGAACGTTACCGGCTGATCGAGGATCTGAATCCCGGAAATCCGAACCGGACCTTTCACGCCGAAGATATCGAGAAGAAGCGGCGCGTGCGGGTCAAAGTGGTGGACGACGACGACGCGCTCTTTCGTTATCTCGAGACCGAATTGGCGAAGCTCAAGGC